>JBAXPK010000004.1:0-74026 GCA_037132275.1 bacterium | reverse complement strand
CCAGCGGGCTTGGGCCCATCGGGAGCTAAATCCTCCCCAGCGGGCTTGTCCCGCTGGAGGGAAAGACGATTCCCCGAAAAGCCGACGACGCCAGACCCATATAAGGCTGCATTCATTAATATAACTATATCTATAATTCATCTTCACACCACCCTTTCTTTTCCGACGACACCCCGGAACAACTTTTCAAATACTTGACCCCCATCAAGGTCTTCTTTCCGCCTCTCTGCGATCATGGTCCCATCAAGTACGAGAAAGGTGCGGGATCAATGACAGCCAACTTAAAGAAAAAGCCAGAAACCATGACCGATGTCATCGGGCTGTACATCAAGGATGTGATTGATGCCTATCCCGCCGTCGGCGACATTCTAGCCAAGGCGGAAATCGGTTGCGTGACCTGCAGCGTGGGCACCTGCCTGATCAAGGATGTGGTCAGCATCCATAACCTGACCGAGACCCAGGAGCAGGCCTTGTTCGCCAATATTGCCGCCGTCATCTTCCCCGGCCAGACCCCGGCGCTTCCCAAAACCGAGCGCAAGACCCCAACCTCCGGCACACAGAAACTCTCGCCGCCCCTCCAGGCGTTGGTCAACGAACACACCAACATCAAGCGTGTCCTGGCCCAACTGCCCGCCCTGATAGAACGACTCCAAAAGGGCTTGAACCCCGAGACCCGCCAAACGGTTGCCGAGGTGATTGATTTCATCCGGCAGTATGCCGACCGGTTCCATCACGCCAAGGAGGAGGACATTCTATTCAAGTATTTCGATGCCGGATCCGATATCCTGACGGTCATGATGAATGAACATGAGATCGGCCGCCACCATGTCCGCACGGCGCTTGCGGCACTTGAGCAGGGCAATGCCGCCTTGATCATTGAGCATCTCACCGCTTACGGCGCCCTTCTAAAGGAGCATATCCGGAAGGAAGATGAAATCCTCTATCCCTGGATGAATCGCGAACTGACAGACTCCCAGGTGGGGCAACTATTTTCAAAATTCAACGTTGTCGATGAACAATTTGGCGCCAAGGCCAACACTTACCTTGGCATGATCGATAAACTAGAGAAGGGGTAACCCCCGGAAAGAGCAGGATAAGTATGAGCGCATGTGGATGTCCCGGAAGTCAGACGATGGCGTTTAAGCGTGAAGATTCGACGGCCCCGGCCGGCCCGGAAGGCGTTGTGAAGTCACAACTGGCCCAATGGCCGCTGCAGTTGCACCTGATAAATCCCATGGCACCCTATTTTCAGGGAGCCGACGTAGTATTGACCGCCGATTGCGTGGCCTATGCGCTCGGCAACTATCACAATGCCTATTTGAAAGGCAAATCCATCGCCATCGCCTGCCCCAAACTGGATTCCGAGCAGGAGGAATACGTGGAGAAGATCAAGACATGGATTGACGAGGCCAAGATCAACACCCTGACCGTGATGATCATGCAGGTACCTTGCTGCAGGGGACTTCTGGCCCTCGCCAAGGAAGCCGCTTCACAGGCCACTCGCAAGGTTCCGATCAAGTATGTCATCGTCAGCTTGCAAGGCGACATACTGGAAGAAGCCTGGGCGTAACACTCCGCTTAAGGAAGATTCCATAATCGAGCGGAATATTTATTCGCTGAATCATAACCAGGGGGCTATCGACCGATATCAAAGTCGATTGCCTCACCCCCCAATTCCAGTCCAGACCTGAAAGACTGTTGAGTTGACGTGGCTTTGGCGGCCATGTAAGTTCGATTTTCAATTATGGCAACAGTCCGCGAGATTAATGACATTGAGGGATTAGCGCCCTATCGCTCCGCTTGGCAAGCGCTCTTGAGGCGCACGAAGGACGCTTCCTTCTTCCGAACGCTGGAGTGGCTGGAAATCTACTGGAAGTATTACGGGAGCGAAAAAAAACTGCGCGTCCTCCTCGTCACAGAAAAGAACGACCTGCAGGGAATCATTCCTTTAGTTGTACTACGGGATAAAACACGGGCTGGAACCATTCGTTTTCTCACTTACCCGTTGTCCTCATGGGGGTCATTCTACGGGCCGATCGGCCCGGACACCGAACAAATCCTGAAAGCGGGACTCAGTTACATTTGCCAGACGCCAAAGGATTGGGATGTGCTAGAATTGCGTTATGTGGATGCCGAAGGAGCGGATGGCGGGGCAACGGCACGCGCGCTGAAGGCTGCCGGATTGGACGCCTACCGCACGACACAAGGAGTGGCCTCACTCATTGACATGCAGGGCACATGGGACGACTATCTGGCGGCTCGGAGCAAAAATTGGCGTAAGAGCTATCGTTTCTGGGAACGAAAACTGCGGCAACAAGGGGACTTCCAGTTTGTGAGGCATCGTCCACGAGGAGAAGTCCACGGGGACAGTGACCCGCGCTGGGATCTTTATGACACCTGTGTAGCCATCTCTGAAAAGAGTTGGCAGAGTGCTTCACCGGATGGGACCACCTTGTGCCATCCGGAGGTGCGCGAGTTTCTCCGAGAAGTGCATGCCACCGCAGCGCGACTTGGCGCTGTGGACATGGAGATCATATCGCAAAACGGAATCCCTTTGGCGTTTGGGTACAACTACTATTGGGATCGCCGCCTGATTGGTCTTCGTGTTGGATATGATCCCATCGTTGCCGGATCTAACGGAGCCGGAAGCCTCCTCAAGGCATATATCGTTCGCGATGGCTGCGAACGGGGTGATCACGTTTATGATATGGGTCCCGGCTCGATGGACATCAAGCGACATCTCCGGACGCATACGGCGACCATCTTCCGGTACAGCCATTTCGATTCCCTCTCTCCCAGGATTCAACTCATGAGGTGGAAACGATGCTATGACCAATGGAGGGAATCGCCGTGAAGATCACACGCATTACCGACCCAACGCAGTTTCAGACGTTGCGGAAGCATTGGAACAGCCTTCTCCAAGATTCAGCAGGGAACAACCCCTTTTTGACGTTTGAATGGTTGAGCACGTGGTGGGATGTTTTTGGCGAAGGCAAGGAGTTATGCGTGCTGCTGGTCGAAGACAGGGAAGAACTGGTGGCCATCGCGCCGCTATACTCCCACACCCAATGTGTTACTGGTGTGTCTCTCCTGGAAATCGGCCTGCTTGGCAACCAGCTGGTAGGCTCGGACTTTCTTGGTTTCATTATCAAGAAAGGCCGCGACCTGGACGTCCTGGCGGCCATCGGCAATGAACTCAATCATGAATTACACTGGGATAGGTTAGTACTGGATGACGTGGACGGGGATTCGACACTCATTGGCAGCTTCCGTGATCTTGGCCAGACAACCGGATGTTACGTTTCGCAACGTCCGGCCTCCACGTGTCCGGCCATGGCGCTGCCCGCCACATGGGATGAGTTCATGGGCCAGCCCGATAAGATCTTCAAGCGGATCGTCCAGCGGGAGTGCGTGAAGAAACTCCACAAACGACATCAGGTCGAACTCCTGCTCTCCGTCGGGGAACAGCCACTCGCCCCTTGGCTCCAGAAACTTTTTGACCTGCACACTGATCGATGGCATTCCGCCGGTCAGCCGGGAGCCTTCGACGACGCCCGAATGAAGGAGTTCTACAGCAGGGTGTCGGCACTGTTCAACACTTGCGGCTGGCTACGTTTGTCTGCTCTGCGTGTCGACGGCAACATTGATGTCATGGAATATGGCGTTGTGTATGGTGACACCTATTATTCCCTGCAAGGAGGATGTAGCGCCAAAGGGCTTGAACTCAAAGCGGGACATGTGTTGCAGTATCACATTTTTGAATCCCTGGTGGGTCATATTCACGAGTTTCGGTTTTTGCGTGGCGCTGAACGTTACAAGTACCAATGGGGTTGTACTGATAAATGGACCACACGCTTAGCCCTTCATCGCGGGATCAAGGCACACGTCGTTGGCAGAAGCCAGAACGCAGCCCGGAGCATCAAGGGGGTGATCAAGAACATCATACGACGAGGCCAGTCCCGTCGAAAATGAGCCCTTTTACGCTTGTCGAAGCCCTGACAGCTTAAAGGCGAAAAGATCACTCGAGAATCGGCCGTCCGAGCCGGTAAACAGCGCACCATTCACATTGATCCGGCACAATTCATACGGGTTTGTCCGAGCCGTATTGATTCCCCTTCTGGTCGTCGCGGCGAGCTGGTAGCCGGCAGCCTTCAGTTCCGCCATGACAGCGGTATTATAATTGCCATTGGGATATGCGAAAGTCGTCACCGGCCCGCCCAGCATGGCTTCAATCTGCTTCTTCGATTCCCGAACTTCCCTGACGAGTTCATCCCGGGAAAGACTTGGCATGAGCCGGTGAGTCTGAGCATGTGATCCGAATTCAATGCCGGCAGCATGCATGATGCGCACCTGGTTCCAATTCAGGAATCCATTAGTATGGATGGGATAGGGCGGGCTTTGGAGTTTTTCCGACAGAACACCCAGCAGCGGAGCACGAACATTGTCATCCTCGCCCTTCAGGCTTTCAATCAGACGCAACACCTCGCGCTCCCCATGACTCGAGAGAAGCGCGGTTTTGAGCATGGGGGGAAGTTGCTGTGTTTCCGTCACCGTGATTTCTCCGGACTGCAAGCGCTGACGCCAAACCTGAATCAGGTATACCATGTATTCCTGCCAGAAAAATCGGCCGGTTTCAATATAGGCGGTGCTTAGAAATATCGCAGCAGGGATTCCCCGTCGCTTCAGGGCGGGGAAGGCATGTGTATAATTGTCTTCCCAGCCGTCATCGAACGTTATAACCGCCGTCTTTAACGGCAAAGCGCGTCGTTCCTGCCTGGCCTTCTCAAATTCGCTCATGGACAGGATGTGATATTGATCGGCCAAATAATCCAATTGCGCCTCGAAATGATCGAGAGGAGTGACAATTTGGGGTAGCGAGCAAACCTCATTGAGCGTCTGCTGCGGAACAACTCGATGATAGACCAGCATTACCGTTTGCATGGAGCCACAAAAGGGATGCCGAAGGCCAAGGAAGACGGAAGGAAACCTTAGGCTGCGGCTCAATGCGGCCACGGTCTCTTTCCATCGTTTCTTGCGTTCGGGATTCATGCCGGCAATTCTCCGGCGATGTACCTGCGCCGTACCGCCCATTCCGCGCGGGCGTTCCGCAGCCACAAAAGGCCCTGCACCGTTCCAGCAAGCCGGGCCATCATTCCCAGACATTCAACCACGGGCAAGATCAACAGCGCCCTGAGCACGTCCCGGGCTTCGGGTTTTGCACGCCGACAATAAGTCCTCAATGACTTAGCGGTTTGGAGAGCCAGTTGGACGAATAAGCCCAGAGCCACCGGAATCCAAAGGAGCGGAATAACACAGGCGCTGGCCATCAAAACAAACAATAACACACTGGCAATCAACGTTTGCAACCCACGCCAAAGGGTAACCGGATCATGATATTTGTTTGCCTCCCGGTGGATCTGACGACGAAGGATGTGTCCTAATGTCGGCCCTAACTGCCAGTAGAGAATGGCGTCAGGCGTGAAGCAGATACGGGGCTTCAGCTGCATGACCCGGTGTACATAAAGAGGATCCTCTCCATAGCGGAGCCACTCGGGAAACCCGCCTGTCTTTTCCCATATCCAACGCCTATAGGCGACCCCCGCCCCGCCTGCAGGCGGGCCATCGGATGCGTCCCGGAATTCAGTCCTATGCAAAGAGGCCCCATATAAGGCCCCCATATCCAGCGTCCTGCCCAGGACGCGGCGCCGAACCGGCATGATCGCCACGGCGCCCATCGAATAATCCGACTCGCCACGAACAAGGGGTGCGACAAGATTCTGCAGCCAACGCTCATCGGGAATATTTCCGCCGTCAATCTGCGCAATGATTTCGGCGTTAGTATGCCGGATTGCAATGTTGCGCGCTTTACCGGGGAAAGCTCCCTCGGAAACAAGAAGTAGAATGCGCGGATCACGGGCGGCGTATTCCCGCAACGCGCTCTGAGTGCCGTCCGAGGAGCCGGCATCCACGAAAAGAATCTCATCCACCATGGAAGCCTGCTTCTGAAGGGAGGTCACAAGTTCTGCCAGCCCGGCAATTTCATTTTTTACAGGCACGACAATGGCAACCTTCATGGAGTTTGATTCCTCCCTGCGCCACGCTTGAGATACCACAGGCGAAAATGATGTGCGAGCAAGCGGACATCATCCTTACGCAAAATCAGTGCCTGCGACCAGGACATACCTGTATGTCGAAGCACGAAGAACAAAAGGAGAGCGGTCGAGAGAAGGTAACAAACAGACGAACTGATTGCGGCGCCGACAGCACCATATCGGGGAATAAGTATGAAATTTAAAGCCAGATTGCAGACCATGGCAAGCACGGATACCCAGGATATCAGCCCTGGACGGTCCATGTGATAAAGATCGGCTTTCACGAACTGATAGAGGGAAAGCCCCACAATGCCGGGCAGAAGACACAGGAGCGGGAAGAGTGCCGGCAGAAAAGACGATCCATACAGCAGTAAGACTAACCACTTCCCCGTTAACGCGATCACCAGACAGATGAGACTCATGATTGCCAAGATGTACTTGATGACGAAAGGCGAGAAATGCCGGCCTTCCTTCTCATCCATTTCCAATCGAAGCGGCAGAAAGGGTCCCGCGACAGCATCTGGAAGCGTCAGAATAATCTCGGCGATGGAGACGCTGGCGGCATAGAACCCAACGGCTTCCATCCCTGCATAGTGGGCGACAAAGAGAACATCGATCCGGCGTACGACCGCATTGGCCCATGTATTAACATTACCGCGGAGCCCAAATGAAAACGCATCCCGGAGTGCGGGATACGACACACGCGGAGTCCCCCCAGCGCGACGATAAATCCGGAACATCCCAAAAAGCGTGATGCCGGCATTGGTTCCAAGCCAGGCCCAGATCGCCGCCATCAGCGCGTCTCCCGTCACCCACCAGAAGAGCAGCAGCACAACGACGGGAAAAATGGCGAACGTGACCTTCAAAACGTTTGCGAAATGGATTTCTTTCAGGGCGCTCAACAAGTCGGAGACGGTGTTGTAGGCTAGAAGCAAGGGAATGCTGACCAGAAGTAATAGGGTCAGATGGTTGCCTCCTATAAAATCCTGCCGAATAGGAGTGGAAACCTGTAGTGCGACATAACCGACAACGGTCAGAACCGAACCCAAGACAACAAGATAAAGCAGCGTGTTGCCTAGAATCTCACGAAGGTCACGCTTGCGTTTGGCCACCAGATAATAACATCCCAGCCCAAACCCGAGATTCCCAAAACTGACGATAAAACCCGGGAGCGTGCTCAGCAAACCGTATAGTCCCCGTCCGGCCGGTCCCAGTAGGCGCGTGAGAATCACATTACGCGCCATGCGCAAAACAAATTGAGCCGCAGTAGCCGCCAAACTGGACAGGGCATATTCACCAAGGCTTTTCAGGGCTGATGTTGAATGAGGAGCATCGGTTTTCATAATGCAGGCATGATGTAATCTGGATCCTTGCACTGATCGGCTTTCAGCACTTCCACATAGACGGCCTCAAGCTGCCGGACTTGAGCCTGGAGAGAGAAACGGGTTTCAATGGTAGTCCGCGCTGCACGCCGGAGTCTGGCGGAGAGCAACTTGTCCTGCAGGAGCGTCACGATCTGCGAGGCCATCTCACCTGTGTTTCCGGGCTTTGCGAGCAGACCGTCTTGCCCGTGAGAAATGATTTCCGGCACCCCGCCCACGGAAAAGGCGGCCACGCAGACCCCCATGGAGCACGCCTCAAGAATCGACATAGGCAACCCCTCGCAGCGGGATGGCAGCACAAGCACGTCCATGGAGGGATAGGCGAACTTGAGGTTTTCCGGGGACAGATAGCCCCGGAAATCGAAGTTTCGACTTAACCCTGCGGAGTCCACGGCGTCTTTCATGGCGGGCAGATCAGGGCCTTCACCCACCACAACAAAGCGGCTGTCAGGCTGCTGAAGAGCAACCGCGCGTGCGGTTTCAACGAATTCCATGGGGCCTTTCTCCGCGCTGATGCGGCCCACAAAAGCAATGGTAGCGGGAGCATTGCCTGGGCGGGATTCCCTCGACAATGCCAGCGGCCATTCATCCGGGTCAATCCCGTTATGAACCACGACCACGCGTCGAATGCCATGGTTCCGGGCGATCCGGGCCGTGTGTTCAGAGACAGCGATGACAACATTGAACCGCCTGAGAATGGTTTTATCGAGACGGCTGTATATCCTGCCGCGCCTGGTTTTTTCCGTCCACCCATGCAAGGTACTGATCACTTTCAGGGAGGGAAGCATCAGGCGAAGCAGGAAACCATAGATATCGGCTTTCGCATCATGACAATGAAGTATGCGGACCTTGTGTTCGATAATAAACCCCCGGACCGCGAGTAATTGGCGAAAATCAAAGACGCTACAGCCCGGCATGGCACAGCAAATGAGACCTCGCTGGCTCAACGGATTGATGAGGCCGCTCACATCCGATCCCGGCTTGACCAGATAGAGGACGGCCTGGCGGAACAACCCTGTCTGGAGCCACGGGACCGTATTGAGGATAACACGATCGGCGCCACCTCCACCGCCGGAGGCACACCGAAGATGAACTATCATGGTATCCGAGTTCATTCAGGGTATTGTTGTGCACCGTGAAAGAAACGGCCCACCACCAAACCCGCACTGATGGCCACACAAAGCAAGCCCGGAAAGCCGGGATGCAATAGCAACCACACGAATCCGGCAAACGGCAAGGCCGCCATGCCCCACCCACACCCGCGGGTTGCAAAGAAGGGATAAGAGGAGGTGGCCCGGGCGACCAGGAAAGCCATAAGGAAACCTGTTCCCAACAGGATTGCGAGCCATGCTAAAAGCGTGATAGCCCACATGCGGGAACAGTGAACCGTCCGGTAAGGCCCTTGGGGATAGATTCGCTGGAGCAGTGTTTCCGGAAGCAACCGCGACAAGGCATGGCAGTGATAATAAGCGCCATATCGTTTGGCACCGAGATCTTTAACTACCTTGCTGGCTTGGCTGAGGGTAAGAACCCGTATATCGCGTTGTTGGGAGACCCACGCGAGTTGGGCGTTAAGGTCAGCGTAATGCATGTATCCACGGAGGGCATCTTCCTCAATAAAATCGTAGGGATGGAACAGAACGACAATCACAGGCTGACTATCCCGTTCACGACGGGCAGCCTCGACGGCCCTGGGAATCTGCATGATTTTACATGTTCCTGGAAGATAGCGAAGTGGAGTCACCTCGTCGGCATGACAATACCCGCCCGCAGAGAGCGTGACAAACCCCGCAGACGCCAACACACGCACGGTGTTCACATCGTAGCGATTGAAGGGGGGGCAAAACGAGAGTATTGGGCGGCCGAAAAGTCCCTCCAACAGCGTTTTCCCTTTTATGATCTTCGTTCGCTGAACATCAGAAGGAAGGCCCGAGAACTCGCTGTTGCCGGTTAGTCCTCCTCCAATGATCGAACGGTGTGAATAGCCATGCTGAGCAATTTCCAGCAGTCCAGCTTCGAGAGCGGGGCGTAGCCGGTCAGCCTTAGTCGCAGATAACGGTTGGTCGCTGTCCGGCTGATCAGCCAGGATACCCTTCCCCGGCAGATAGGGTATGACTCCGAAAACGACAGGCAGGCGATACTGTCCGAACCCACCCAGAACTTCTGACTCCATATTTGAGGAAATGGCTTCAGAGTAATCATCCATTCTAAACACAACGGTAATCACCCGCCCCGTTGAATCGGCCTCGGACGCTGGCACGTATCGTGCGGCCCATGCCACCAGACTGACCCCGTGAAACACTACCGAGGCCACTGCTACAGATATTAATTGCGACAGTTTCATATGAGTCTCTATTTAAAACTGCTCTGAAACCCTGTTTGGGTTACAAACTATAGGCCACAAACTTGTGCCGCTGCAAGCTTTCTGTCCGCAGTTTTCTATCCGCATCATCCGGGTTGTCGGGGAGCTAAATAGGTGGCGGCAGGCAGGAAATCTTCATATTATAACCAACCAATGGAGGTGGTGAGAACCCTTTTCTGGAGGGCGAAACGGTGATGAAACTGACTGGATTACACGGCATTGCCGTGATAGCAAGCATCTTAGGAACTGGCCTGGCCGGTACAGGCGTGTCGGCCGAGGCACTTTCAAAAATGGCCGAGCCAGCGGTCTTCTCGTCACAGTTTCGCCCATTTTCAAAAACATCCCCCTGGAATACGCCTATCCCGACGAATGCTCTCGTCGATCCGGATTCCGAAATGATGATTGTGATGTTGAGTTCAAACGCAACATCATTAGGCGCCAATATTAAGAAATGGACAGTCCCTGTCTTCATCATCGATTCCGGCCGCTCGCCTCGTTTGGACGTGAGGACCACGTCTAGTTGCTTGAATCCACGGGTCGATCCAGATGGCAATAATATAGCAGAAGGTCTGCCGATCCCGGTTGATGTGTGGCCTGATCCCTCCACAGATGGCCATATGGTGTTGGTGGATATCTACAAACGCATGTGCTGGGATTACGCCCGCTTTGTAAGGCTTTCCAGCACCGTAGTAACGGCCAGCCGAATCGATGTCTGGGAATTAGACGGACCCGGGTATCGCGAGCCATTTGCAGGAGCGAACTGGTGGACATGCGGGGCCCGTGGATCGGGAACGCCTTTGCTGGGAGGGCTTTTGCGACCAGAGGAGGTCCAGGCGGGTGTTGTTCGGCATGCACTGGCCTTTGGGTGCCCGGTCAATAGGAGATCCATGTCTCCCGAAACCCAGGAGGAACTTTGCAGTCCCCCAGCCCAGAGAACCGACGGCGAGGGTATTGGCGCCCAATACATCCCTGAAGGGGCACGATTACAACTCGACCCCGCATTGGATCTTGAGACGCTTAAGTTAACGCCCGGCGCCCGAGTGATCGCGAAGGCACTGCAGGTCTACGGTATGTACAACGTTGACAGCGCCTCCACCTGTTCGCTGTATTTCCAGAATGTCGGGGCGGATGGGGGAAAATGGAATCGGATCGTCAATTTCCTGGATTTGCAGAATATTCCTCTGAACCGCTTCAGGGTCTTGAAATGTGAAATCGTTGTGAGGAAGTAACGCAGCCGGCGACTGACCACTTGGTAACGGATTCGGAATCTCATCAACGATGTAATACCGGGCATTTCGGATGCCCCGCCCCGCCCACAGTCCGGAGTGCGCTCACGTCACTCCAGGACCAGCCCAACACCCGGCAATACGTCAGTTCTCCCGCCTCGACGAACCCCAGGGAGCCACAGAGGTGGCGCATGCGACGATTGCCGGATCCCGTAAAAAGAAAAACGTTGTTCCACCCCCCACGCTCTGCCTGCTCCAACAAGGATGCCAGCAACAGCCGACCGTAGCCGTGCCCCCACTTTTCGGGCGACACGAGGACATCAAAAATGTACAGCGTACCGGCAACCGGGAAGACAGGAAAATGGAAGATCGCATCACCCTCACAGAAACGCGCGGCATTAGTATACCAAGCGTAACCGGCAGGACCGTCATCGTCGATGACCAGCACACCGCTGGCGGCTGAGAGACGCTCGATGAACTCGGCGGCAGCTGATGCGTGAGGAATGGCGGCCACCACTGGCTGGTCAACTGCCGTGATCGCCCGAACCACGACCCCCGTCACACCAACCGCTGGCGCCACCGGACGGGGCAGAGTCGCCTTAAGAACGACAAATCGCTCCATCCAAAACGTGGCCATCACAACGCGTTTGACCCCTTTTAATACGCCGCGGAGAATCTGGCTGATGCGAGACGGAAGGCCCTGATTCAAATAAGAGCGAGTCAATGAACCCCGTCCCTTCCCAGGTCAGCCGACTCCGTTGTCTGCCATTTTGCGACCTGTTTTCCCTTAATGAAATCCATCACGCCTAACCATGTCCCCACCATGCCAACACAAAAATAGAAGGCGAGAAATATGAGACGTCGGGGCATGCCCTCCGAGGGAAGATGTTCAGCGAGTTTCCGCAATGGGAAGACGGAGGCATAAAGAATTACCTGAATCAGCAATAGCACCCGCATGGGGGATGACCTGACCGCCATAACGGCGGAGGACAAGAGGATTAACATCAAGATGACCGGCAGAAACCGCCGCAGCACCTTATTCAGAAATAAGCCGACGGAAAATACACCAAAGCGGAGAGGATTCAACACCTCCCTTGACATCCAGATGCCTCTCAAACTCCGGCACACTATGCGTCGGCGCCGCCGAAGCTCGTGTTCGGGCGTCTTGGAAGAAGCCGCCATAAAAGCCAGCGCGGCGGGCTCATAGACAAACCGCTTGTGTTGCCGAACGACATTCAGACAAGAGTAGAGATCATCGGTAACAACCAAGGGGATAGGCCGAAAAAGCTCCCTGCGTATCGCAAATAACACTCCGGTATTGGACGTGATGCTTCCGATCTCGCTCTCCATCGATTTCATTAATCGGTCGAACTGCCAGTAGGTGTGTTGGGGGCGGCTTAGGATCCCCGCGTCTTTCCGAACCACCAAACGTCCGCACACACCGCCAACCGCAGGATCGGCCAAGGGTTGCAGGAGGAGGCGGATCGCCTCCCGGTCGAGCAGAGCGTCCGCATCGGAGAACACCAGAACCTGTCCGGAACTGTATTCAACGGCCCGGTTGATGGCGGCATTTTTACCTTCATGGCTGGATGAGGCCAGAATGGTGAGACGCGGGTCTCGGGGCATGATAGACCGGATCTTCTCAACATCATCCGCACCATCACAGAACATGATGAATTCGAAGCTCAGGAAAGGACATTCAACCGCCAGCCCGTTTTCGGCTTTCCTGCGAGCTGATTCAGCTGATCCCCTCACAATTGTCACAAGACTGACCGAGAACGGCATGGTCGCTTTAACAAGTGGGCGGTGCCCACGCCATAGGCGAGTAAAAGATAAAAGCAGCGGGTAAATCACGAAAGCGCACACGATCCCGACAACGCAAATCGTGAAGACCGCGCTACTCAACAGGTAAAGTGCATTCATGAGACTGGGGTTTTGGCATGCGCTGCGCAATAGTCAACGCCGCTTGCGAAAGAGCCAGAGACATCCAGAGGTATTTGTGATTGAAGCTGCTCAGGCTCAACAAGTGAATCAAGATCGCCATGAACGCAAACTGATACGCCAGAATCACAGAGGCTAATTCCTCGTTCCCGCCAGCGCGGCTCAAGGCGCCGGCCATCCGGAAGTTGCGCCATGCCAACCCGATGATCAGCAAAAAAACGACCAATCCCAACAGGCCGGTCCCCACCAAGATCTCGACATACACGTTATGGGCAGCACGGCGAGCGGTCTCGCCCCAAAGGTCATAGGGATCGGTGAACGCATACTGCGAGTTTGCGTAGGCGATTTCAAACGTGCCGAGTCCAGACCCCAGGACAGGACTGCGCAAAAATTCGTCGCGCCCGACGGCCAGATAGGAGAGTCGTCTCTGGACCGAAGTGTCCTCATGGCTCAGTGCTTGTTTATGGCGCTCCCAATAGGAAGACGGCACCACCACGGCCACAACAATCAATCCTGCCAGAAGGCCGGCAGCCACAAGTCCGATATATCGAGGTTTGAGCTGACGCCGGTACCGTATGCCCAAGACAAGCAGCAGAAGACACAAAACCAAGGCGGCGCTACGGGAATACGTTAGAATTAGTGTCGCAATCTCAACCAGAAAGAGCATTCCCCAGAAGAGCCGTTTTCTCAGCGTCGCGGCTCCGAACAACAGATGCACCACCAGCGGGATGCTGAACAGAATCATCATAGAAAACATGTTGGGATCCGAGGCGGCTCCGGTGGCACGCTTGATCACCGTCGGATCCGGATCCACATTCATGACCAACCAGGAAATCCCAAATAGATATCCCATCAGGGAAAGCACGGCGCCAAAGGCGGCGCTGAATACCAGCACCTTCGGCAACACGGTTTTAAAAACCTTCTCTGAATCCACGAAAATGAGGGTCAAACCAAAAAACAGCACCGCAACGAACAACTTTCTCAAGTTATCGAGCGCCGTCAAATGATACTCAGAAAACAGAAAAGAAAGAAAACAAGCAATCACCAAAGCGAGAAGAGCCGGCCACAGGTTCGAGCGCAATGTGTCGGGCCATTTCTTCCGGGTTAAAATAACTGCCGAGGCAGAAATAACAATCCAGAAGCCAAGAAACTTAGAAATCGACAGAGTCGGATAGACGGTAGAAAATTCGGTAAAGGCATCGAGCGGAATCATGAAGACGAGGACGAAAAATCCGAATTGTGAAAAACGACCGGATACGATCAAGATCATCAGTACCAAGCCGGGCAGCAAGGCCACCATTGGATAGGGGGTGGCAAGCGGAATCGCTGCTGCAACCGCGAGGATCAAAGCCACAAGCCAAAGCAGCGGTTTGGCGGCGACCTCATTTTTGAAAGCCTCAAGTTGTCTCATGTGCGTTCCTCCTGCAAATAACAGCATGAAGGATTTGACTGACAAGCGCTATGCCCGCCGCCGTCCATCTCAGCCAAGTTAACACAATCAGGGGAACTGCATCAATGGTTCTTACCCGTCTGGCTTCAGCCCCGCCGATGACCACTGCCGGCAGAAGCCAGAGCAGGATGGCGATCGCCCAGGCTGGAGATGCGGACCAACCGAGAACCAGCACGAGTGCGACTGCCGGACAAACGACATGCCATGCACTCAGCATGGAGTGGCGGAGAGTCCGTAGTGAATACCCGTTTTTTTTGGCCAATTGAAGGGTGCATGACTGGCGCCAGAATTCCTTCCGGATCAGCTCTATCAGATTCTTTTCAAACCCAAGATGGATGAGACATACCTCCGGCGCCGACACGACGCGATATCCGGCCTTCCGAACACGAAACGTGAAATCCTTGTCCTCGCCCGTACAAAAAGCTGGATCAAATCCACCGACCGCTTCAAAAACGACGCGATTCACAAAAATGTTGCGGCCTGGCAGGAAGTCCACATCCATCAATCGATTGCGCTTAAGAAACAGACGCTGCCCCCAAATTCTGCCTACCCATCCCGCGGTGGTGGGAACCCTTGATGTAAACCCCAGCGCACCCTTGAACCCCGCCCCGAAATACAGGCCGGCTTTCTCAAGCCAGTCGACAGGAACAAGCATATCCGCATCCAGGAACACCAGAATGTCGCCGGCGGATTCCCGCGCCCCAATGTTACGCAGATCCGAGATATTCAGCCTGTGTCCAGCGGTGTTCTCGATTACTCTAATCCCGCGGGATCGCACGACTGTCGCAGTTTGATCTGTCGATCCATTGTCGATCACCAGAATTTCAACGGAGACCGGATCCGATATGTTTGCACGGATAGCATCCAGGCAAGAACCGATGTGCGCACCTTCATTGAAAGCCGGCAGAATGATAGAATATAGGGGTTTGCTCATGAGATTGCTCAGGCGATACTCTCCCGGAGAAAATATTGGTGGACCATATAATAGTTTAAAGGCGACACAGGCTTGTGCCGGACAACATATTGAAATCCCCCCTCATCCTTTATTTCCCGGTACAATTCCCCTTCACACCGGCACCGCTTGCGACGAATACGGCCTTGCCGGGACCCGAGATTAATCTCCAACGTGAAAAAGCGCGGGAAGGGTGCGGCCAGACGACAGGAAGAACGCATTAATAAGGCCTCTTCATTGATATCCACAAGCTCGTATTCCTCTGGGTGGGAAGGCGGAGAATCACCCTGCCAGCAATACACTTTGGCGCCCCGCTGCCGCACGCGTTCCAGTTCTCTTTTTTCCGTAAACCTCCGAAACACCCCTGTCGTGAGAAAAAGATGATAAAACCCCGCCGCGACCTTGAAAATAGTCGTTTTCATCACAATAATACCTGTAAACATAATGGCATAGATATCCCAAAAAAGGATCTGTTTTCGGCGGACGAGTTTGTTATCGATCAGGGTTCGAATGCGTTTTGGGGTATTGTGCGGCGTAAACAATTGGGCGTAGCCGATCAAGCCGGGATTGACCTGAAAACGCCGATCATAGTCGCGAATATGCGAGCAAATGTGTGTATAGATTTCAGGCCTTTCAGGGCGGGGCCCGATAAAATCAATATCACCCCTTAATATATTATATAATTGCGGCAATTCATCGAGGCGTGTATCCCTCAGAAATTTTCCGAGCGGAGTGACCAACTTAGTTTTTGCGGTGAGAAGCTGCGCGCCGATAATTTGCTCTGCGTTGGGCACCAAGGTGCGGAATTTGTACATGACAAACGTTTTTTTATGAAGCCCTAAACGTATGCCCTGATAAAATACCGGACGGCCGTCGCGCAATAAAATAAGGACACTGATCAAAATACCCAGCGGAGCACAGACGACGATCAATAGCAGGGCGAGCACATTATTGACCGCCCGGTTAAAGGCGTGTGCAGTACGTAAATATCCGCCTCTAACCGATGCCCTGAAAACATCTTTAATCATGGTTTATCCAAGGTTGATTTGCCTGCAATTTACCCGGATAGCGACGACGCTTTGTCCTTCGTTTTGCAGACAGGCGACCCTGCCTTACTTGACGAGTTTAATCGAACACACTACCGGTAGTTCGGCATAGCGGGTGACGTCACTGGGGCGCTTGAACGTATGATCAAAAAACTCGGCCAACAACCCTATACTGCATCCGGTCACGAGGCCGGCGATCAGCCCTAAAAGAAGGGTCCACAAGACCTTTGGGAACACGCACACGGCGGAGAACGCGGCATGGCTTAAAATGCTGATATCGCCTGACAGCCGGGCGTTGGCAATGGCGTCATTGATCTGGGCTTCTTCAGCCCGCTTCGAAAAAGTTTCATACGAGTATTGCATCAGAGCCGCCTCGCGCGAGATGCGCTGGATCTCGATGGACTGGCGCTGGAGATCGATATTTCGCTCGCCGATCGACTTAACGGTGGCTTCCAATTGATTGATCCGGCTATTCAGCGCCTGCAACTCAGCCACTCTCAAATCCAGTAAACGCGTGGCCTCAGACCGGAGAGACTTGTATAACTGCGCGATCTGCTCATCAATCGCCTTAACCTTTTCGCTGCCCGGCTGAAACTCCCGGAGGATCTTACTGCGCTCCACAGAAGAGACCATCAACTGGGCTCCGAGGTCATTGATCGACCTGTTTTCGAGGAAAGAGAAAAACTGAACATCTCCTTGCTCGACCGCCTGATTAAAGGCAGCCACGGATTTTTCTTTCTGTAGATACTCATCCCGCAGGGCGCTTATTTGAGCCATACGGTCTTTCTTCATATCCACGTTGTTTACCATTTCCCGGTCCACGAGGGCGATGGACGCTTCCTTAGCTTTGGCTGACAATTGGTCTTCGATCTTCTCCAGTCGCTCCTTATACAAACTGGCCCGTTTGGAGAAGAATATTTGTTGATCGGAGGGATTGAAGACGTTGACCCTGTAGATCATGTATTGCTCAAGCAAAGCATCAAGCGTGGCTTCAGCTCGATGGGCATCGCGATCCATCAGTGTAACACGAATCACATGCGACGCCAGTATGACCTCAGTTTTCAACCCGTGCTTGATCCTGGCGACTTCATCCATGATGACCTTATCCGTTTTGGCGGATTGCTCCGGAACTTTTCCCCGAATCGCCAGCACGGTCTGCTGGATCAGATCCGGGGAGGACAGGATTTCCAATTCCGAGGCCAGATCTTCCTTGGAAACGGGAAAATTGCGCAGGTCGGTTTGCTCAAGGGTTCCAGGGCTGTTCTGAGGCTTCGCTGTGCGAATCAGAACCGATCCTGATGCAGCGTACGTAGGCGGCCAAAATGCGGCGATCAAGACCGCCATGATAGCGACGACAGCCGTTGTCCAGACGATGAGGCGGCTTTGCGCAAAGACCATCTCACAGAGTTCTTTTTTCCAGTCTTCGGAGTGCATAAGTCCTCACAGTTATAGCGGTTGTTTCTAGTAAGTGAAGGTGGTTGAATTTTGGGTTCCGTCAGAGCTGATGGTCTGAGTTCCCTTCGTACGTGTTTTGTCGGGGTTCAAATTATAGTCGAGCGAGACTCCCCATCCCCGGAACAGGACAATACCGGCAATATCCTTTGAGAAGTCAGACAAGCGGGTAATGGTGCGCTTCGGCACATAAACTATGTCGTCCGGTTGCAGGTAGAAAAACTGGCTATGCTTCCTCATCGCCAAAGGCCGATAGGCATCCACCTTCGTGGCAATCATCTTGTCACCTCGCTTGCGCACCACGACCACATCGCTCAATTTCGCAGAATAAAGCGGGCTTCCGGCCAGAGTAATGGCCTCCTGCACCGTGATCGGCTTCAGGATGTTGTATGCACCCGGTGTAGTTACCTCACCCATGACGTAGACCCTTGATCCGGCATGTGTTTCCAGGAACAGGTCGGCAGAGAGCCCGGACATCACCTGTTTATACAGCGTATTGATTGCTGCGTTTATTTCAGGAATTGTTCTTCCTGCCGCAAAGACATCCCCCAACATGGCAAAAGTCACAAACCCATCAGGCCGCACCGTTACCAATCGGCTCAACCCGCGTGGAGCCGTATGCAAATCAGCCTTGAATTCCCGAAGGTTGGCGCGAAAATCCGGCACTGTGACATATAATTCCGGGGATTTAAGAGTCTTCGAATAGCGAGATTTTAATTCTTTCGTCAAGTCCTCAACCGTCATGCCACTCACGACAACATCCCCGATGTAAGGCAACGTTATCCGGCCGTCAGGCCGCACAATCTGGATCTCATTCAGTTCGGGCAGATTCACAAACTTGACGGAAACCTGCTGATCAGCCGCCAGCTTGAATCCACTCTGCATGTCAACCTGAGGACTGACATGATACAAAACGTCCAACACATCTCCAGGAACAACCTTATATGCCGAGAAGAAATCGAAGGATCCTTCCCTTCCTGCTTCTTCAGCCAGGGTGACACGATCCATCACAATTTCTTGTCCCTCATACTTGGAGCTGTCTTTCCCCGGCGCAGGCGGCTTGGCAGCCTCTGCGGGAGCAACAGTCTTTGGAGTATTTATAGAAACACCTTCTGGAGACATCGGAGTCGGATCGTCCAATCCCTTTGTCGTCGACCGGCATCCGGTCGTTGTCAGGATCCAAGCGCCTGCCAACAGGATAACAGCGCCGCCTCGCACCAGTCCGGACACCCGGACCGCCGTTGGTTTAGATTTTTCCATAAAGTCCCGCCGGTATGTAGTATTGTCTTTTGTTTAGAATCACGCCTAGAATTTTCCCGTTCACTTTCGTGATCTTTTCTTTTGCGAGATTTAATATTTCCCATTTGGTTTTTTCGCATTCCGCGACAAAAACCACCCCATCAAAGTGCCTAGCCATCAAGGCGACATCTGAAGAAGCCATCACTGACCCCGTATCAAAAATCACGTAATCAAACTGGGCGCAAAGCAAGGACAATTTAGCCGGGAACCCACCCTCGTGAAAGATTTTCACCGGATCTTCAGAAAAGGTTCCACACGTCATGATTTTGAGCCGTTCAATTTCCGTTGATTGGATAGCGTCTTTCTCTCCGGCTCGGGAGAGAAGAAAATCGGTCAATCCCGGGGACTTCTTAACCCCGAATAAATCATGAATTATCGGCGCCGATAAATGGGCATCGACCAAAAGGACTTTCTTGCCAGCAACCGCAGCCAAGGTGTGGGCCATCGTTGCCGCAGAAGTGGTTTTGCCCTCCTTCGGCCGACAACTGGTCACAAGAATTGCCTTTACCGGTTTTCCGGAAGCCGTGCCAAGCAAATCCCCTTCAAGGGATGATAACGAGGCCTGATTCGTACTGATAATCCGACTCAGTTCTGAGGACAGCATGGCAATCTCTTTCCCTTAAAAATTAATAGGCATCAAGCTACTACAGGATCTCTCCAGAAATCGCACTACTAGAAACATATTACATCTTCAAAACACTTCAGCAATACAAATAATTACGCAATGCGTCCCCTCCAAACTTCATTCGTAATCATATATAAGAATTACGCCATGATTCAGCTGTTCCTTAAAACAAATAGTCCAGCCAAAACACAGGGAATATAGCCCAATAATTGAGGTTTCAAGCTGACACCCGACTCGCCCGGCACGAATTGTGCTTTTTATATTTCTACGGATCACTCAGGAGGCGAAAATCCCTAACTACCAGACGGCATGGAGGAAAATAATGAGAATCTTTCAAAATAGCGGGCGAAAACTTTGTTACAAGCTGCTGGCCGTCATAACAGGATGTTCCTCACTGATGGCTTCCCTGTCGGGAACGATCACGAGCGCGGCTGGTTTGCCCCCTAATGTTGTGTCGAAGCCTGTCGGGTTCATCAGAGTCTCTGTTCCGGCCAATAAACTAGCATTATGTTCGATTCCCTTCGCCCTTTCCGATCCCTCCATTCAATCCATCTTGTCCGGGCAACTCACTGCGGGCACCAATGCCGCCACTGCCGACCAAATCCTTAAGTGGGATCCAGTCTCACAGCAATACAGAATCATTTACAGGCTTGCAGGCTCGGGCAATCTCGCACTTGATGGATCGTGGGTTGAATCAACAACTTCCGGATTGATGCGTTCACCAGCCTTCATTTTGCCGGGAGAAGGATTCTGGATCAAAAACCAACATTCGGTTACACAATCGGTGTTTGTGGCGGGCGAGATCATTGTTTCGGATTCGGTCTCCATCACCGCTAGTCCGCACCTGAACATTCTTGGCTACCCCTATGATATCCGTGGCCGCATTTCCGCACCCATCACCCGGAAGTCCGGCAGGCGCACAATTTCCGTCGGCACCTGGTATAACGCCAACAACACATCCGTTGACGGATATATGAACATCGGCGAGGCTCTCTGGTACGATAACCAATCGGGCACCGCCATAACCTGGAAGGTGTCGCGTCCTTATCCCAATCCCTTCCCCACCGCGACAGGAGTGCCCAATATTGCCCGACTCCGATTCAGTCAGGATGGCCAAGCCGTTACAGTAATCATGGGGACAGCGGGAATGCCGGACAACGCAACGGTCTGCGTCTACTACCAAGATGTGGCACTGACCGGTTCATTTAATAGCACAAACGGGTGGACTCTTGCCCAGGCCGACATCCCGGTTAATAGCTGCAGCGTTCTGGAATGGACTGATAAAGGCAGTTCCGCGCGACCCAGTATCCCGTCCGTCCGCACCCGCATCTATCTCGTAACCCGCGGACAAACCAGCGTCACGACTCTCGCCCCTGCATACCTGGGAATGTCGCTGCCAGCCAATTTTAAACCTTTCTCAAACTCCTCCCTCTGGAACACACCCATTTCTGCAACCCCGGAGATTGACCCCGACTCCGCCCTGATGATCGCCAACCTCAGCGCCACGACACCTTTCTTTGGCGCCGACTTCGTGAAATGGACAACACCCGTTCACGTGATTGACTCCACGCAAGCCCGGAAAGTGAACGTTTATTCGAGCAAGGGGCCAAGGAGCCCCGACGTGGACCCGAACGCTGATGGCATTATCGAGAATATCCCCATGCCGGCGGGTATCTGGCCAGATCCTGAGCAAGACGGACACATGGTGATGGTGGACCCAGTTGCGCGAAAGAGCTGGGAGTTCTCCCGGTTCGGCATGGACACAAACGGCAATTACATTGCCAGTACAATCAGCATTTGGGATCTGAACGGAGTCGGTTGCAATACCCCATTCTCGGGCTCCTATTGGTGGGCCCGTGGCTCCAACGGAGCCGGTGTGCCCTGGATTGGGGGCATTATCCGGCCGGAGGAAATCGCAGCTGGCGAAATCACACACGCCATTCTTTGCGCAACACCTGTAAACCGGATATGCACATTGAACGGACAAAAGGAACAGGTTTGCATCCCGGCGTGCAGAACGGATGGTTGGGGCATTGGGACAGCCTATATTCCCGAGGGTTCCCGCCTGCAACTTGATCCAAACCTGGATCTTGATGCCCTAAAGCTTTCACCCGAAACCAAGGTTGTTGCGCGCGCCATGCAAAAATACGGAATGATTGTTTCCGACAATAGCTCGTCGTTTAAAACCTACTTCCAGAATCTGGGAACGGATTGGGGCGCCTGGGCAAATTCACCTATCCCTGGCGAACTCTGGAAGATCCCAGTCACTAGCTTCCGCGTACTCAAGTGTAACTTGGTGACTAGGCTATAATCCGCCAGTTAATGGTGGCGAGGGTCGGAATCGAACCGACGACACGCGGATTTTCAGTCCGCTGCTCTACCAACTGAGCTACCACGCCGCTGTGATTGCAAGAGGTTAGTTCTGAACAACTTATGGCTTGCCCTGAAACCTCTTCCCTCTCCCTGAAAAACCGTCCCGTGCCGCTACCGTGCCGTTGACACGAGTTTTTGCCTCAAAAAGAGTCCGCATACAATACCCTACACTTTTTCAGAATCAACCTTTTTTTCGCCAAGGATTCAGGCGCCCACCGTCTTGCCACAGTCGATGTTGCATCGATTTGATGCAGGTGCTTCTTGCAATTGTGACTCGAAGCATGATGTTCTGGTCTCCTTAATTCAGTAATTTGGCCCATGAAAGCCTGGCCTTGTCCCAAGCTTCAGCATCTTCCACCCACCTTCCGGGGCTGGGACAAACCGTTTCCAATATGGCATTGGCCTGCGGTTCTTTGTCCTGTTGCCGGAGGAGCCACAGGTATTCATAGTCCTGCGCCCCCCGCCTGAGGGACTTCATGGCGTAACTGGCAATCGGGCCCTCAATTCCGATATCATGCCCGGGATAGAACAATACCCCGTCCCCGTTGATCCGGATGGCATCGCGCTCAGGATAGCCAGGCTTGCGCATTTCATCAAAAGTCATGGGGTCGTTCCATAGATCCGTCAGCCACTGTTCCGGATTGGCATTAATCATGGCGGTTTTTAGTCCTTTTTTCTGGAGGTTCTGTTTATCCACCCAATAGCAGCAGTCCCAGAACTGCCAGCCGCCGAGTTTCATTTTCCAGTTCATGAGCACGATGGATCGGCCACCATAACCAGGCGCATCCACGTAAGGGCCGGCGCCATAGCCGGCGTTGACCGCCCACACGGCATCACCGCGCGCTACGATTTTCGGGATATCCGCCGCAGACGGTTCGGAAAAGATGTTAACGTCACCGGGATCGTATCTCTGCCATTGAGGCGTGGCGATGAATGTGAGCAGTTTCTTGCCGACGGCTTCATGCACCCATTTACACCGTTTCTTTGACTGCGCGAAATCGGCATCGGAATGGGGTTCATCCCACATATAGCTGATGATCATGCTCTTGATCTTCCGGGCCTCACAGGCTTCGACGATCTTCCGGGCATAGTTCTTGAGGTCCGCTTCGCTGTCACCCTGAGGCGTAATGCAGGCCAGATTCTGGCCAACTCCTTTGCCAACACGATCTTTGAAGGCACTGCCGTCATAGTACGGGAAGTAACGCTGGAGGACTTCTTCAAGCCCGGTTCCTCCGGCAGGATTGAAATTAAGGCGGTGCTGGTGCGCCATCTGGAAGTATTTGTCCTCGAGCGTGCCCCAAACAGGATTGTTCATATCGAACGGCAGCCGGTGAGCCCAGCGCAGTTCTTCGGGGCCCGTGTAAAGGTAGGTGCGGAAGTGCGTCTCGTGCGGGAGCGTGAAATTCCAGACTGTGAGGTCAACCTTGATCTCTGACATGGTCTTGTCTCCGGCCTTGACCGTGAAGAGGCCGGTGTAATTGCCTGGTATGGCGTCTTCCGGAACATAGACATCAACCCAGACCGGCTGATTCCGCCCGGCACCGATCGTGAAAGGGGCACCGTATTTCCCGGCGTTGAACGGGATCATCTGGGTAGGATGTTCACCGGTCGTCGCCCCGCTTAGAATATGCGTGGCATCCCCCCTGGAGGGAATCCTGACTTTCAAATAATGCTCGACGAACAGGTCGATGTTGGCGGCGGGTATGACCGACCGCCCAGGCCCTACAAGATCTCCGGCAACAACGGTAACACCCTGCACGGCTTCCTTCAGGCTGCGGATCGCGATCTGGAAAGCGACGTATTCATTTCGGGCGCTACCGAGAGTGACCGTCCTGGATGCGCCGCTCCATGTAAGGTTCTTCTCCTGCGGCAGATCGGGCGGTTTTACTTTGGTTGATTCCCCCACGCACCAGACGGCCAAGGACTGATCCGTCGCCAAGGCAATGCCCATCATGGCGTTGGACGTCAGCAACACAGCGCCCACTACACATATATGACTTTTCATTTTTATCAGAACTCCTTTATTGCTCCCCGTCACTATCCATGAAAAACTCGCTTTTCCCCTCGCCCCACCACCCCATGCCGTGGACTTCCCGGGCCATATGGGTGCGAACATAATGGCCCTGACGAGTGTTCCCGTCGAGGATGGTATGCGCCAGATTCATATTCTAAACGATAAGGTCTTGACGAACATTCTTTGACGATATATATTTACTCATTATTTATTGAATGAGAATGGCTATGGCGATCAAGCAAACCCAAAAATCGCACAATACCGTTGATCGGATGTATGATTTTGCGATCCTGCGCGAATTGCGAAAGCGTGAGGGATTGACCATTGATGTGCTTTCGTCCAGAACGGGTGTTTCCCCGTCGGTTATTTCAAAACTGGAACGTAATCAGACCTCCGCCGAATTGACCACGCTTTTCAGCTTAAGCCGGGCGTTTGGCATGACGGTCACGGATCTACTCATGCTCGCGGAATCGCGAACGTCTCACCGCGCCAGTGAATCCAGCCACCGTTCCGGTGCCTTCACCTTCCGGGATATTCAATACGGCAATATCCGCGCGTTGTTGGGGGAGGCCAAGGCAGGGGGAAAAGTCTCGAATCCCGAGATCCATCATGACGATCTGGAGGTATGCTGGGTGTTACGCGGGAAAATCAAACTGCAATTGCCCCATGAACAACCCGTACTTAAGGTTGGCGAATGCGTCCAATTTGATGCTATCCTCGAACATTCTTATGAAGTAATGGAAGACTGCCAGATTCTGATCCTGCACCTGCGGAAAGGCAAACGCTTCTAATATGATCAAAATTAACAAGACCCTGTCGACGTCCAGCCTCCGGCGCAAACTGAACCGGTTCTGGGAATTGTCCGGAGATAAAATTCGACGGATCGAACACGATTATGACGAGACCAGGGGGGCGCCGGTCTTCACCCGGCAGGGTCTTTACACGTCGCGCGGATGGACGGAATGGACCCAGGGATTTCAATATGGCGCGCCGTTGATTCAATTCGATGCCACCGGGGAATCTGAATTTCTCGATCTGGGCCGAACCAAAACAGTTGCGCGCATGACCCCGCACCTGACTCATTTTGGTGTTCACGACCACGGATTCAATAATGTCAGCACGTACGGCCATCTATTGCGGCTTGCCGCCGAGGGGCGGTTCCCCGCGACTCACTGGGAGCAGGCCTATTATGAACTCGCGATGAAAGTCTCGGGCGCTGTGCAGGCGCGGCGTTGGACCGCACTCAAGGACGGGGGGTATATTTATTCCTTCAACGGCCCGCATTCGCTGTTTGCCGACACGATCCGATCCCTGCGCGCCCTGGCGGTAAGTCACAAACTGGGACATGCCCTGATGGGTGAGAATGATCAGAAAACATCACTTTTGGACCGGCTGATACAACACGCCCTGACAACCGCTCGCTATGTGGTGTATTACGGAGAAGGACGCGATGCCTATGATATCCGTGGACGCGTGGCACATGAGGGTATTTTCAATCTGAATGACGGATGTTTCCGCTGCCCCAATTCCCAGCAGGGCTTCTCCCCCTTCTCCACCTGGACGCGAGGATTGGCCTGGATTCTCTGCGGCTATGCTGAGCAACTTGAATTCCTGGCCACCCGCACGGATGCCGAACTGAAACCCCATGGCGGACGAAAGACGATTGAAAAAGTGTTCCTGAAGGCAGCGTCCGCCACTGCGGATTTTTATCTTGAAAACACCCCCACGGACGGTATTCCTTACTGGGATACCGGTGCGCCGGGTCTTAGCCGGATGGGAAATTATCTCCGCCGACCTGCGGATCCCTTCAATATCCATGAGCCGGTTGACAGTTCCGCCGCCGCCATTGCCGCGCAGGGACTCCTACGACTGGGAAAATACCTGGCTGTTTCGAACGAGGCTTCTGCCCAACGCTACTGGCAGGCGGGATTGACGGTTCTCGATTCCCTGCTCAGCGAGCCTTATCTTAGCACTGGAAACAAACATCAGGGCTTGATTCTCCATTCCGTTTACCACCGCCCCAACGGCTGGGATGCCATTCCGCGCGGACAGAAGGTTCCCTGCGGCGAGTCGAGCATGTGGGGCGACTACCACGCCCGCGAGGCCGCGCTCTATGTGCAGAGAATCATCGATAGCAAACCTTACCTGACCTTTTGGGGAAGCTGAGAATAAGGAAATACACCATGATTATAGCCGACTTAAATAGTATCGAAGGGCGGCGCTATCCGGCCCGACGACGTACCCAGAATGTGGTGGGGGGAATATCCCCCATCCAGGCCAAGCACTTTGCAGTCGGATTCGTTACCCTGGATCCTCATGGCGGCCAGGTGCCTTGGCATAATCAGGAACAGGAAGAGGTCTATTTCGTGCTCGAAGGCCAGGCCGAAATGTGCCTCGGGACCGAGCGCCAGATCCTGACGGCGGGCCAGGCGGCTTATATCCCCAGCGGCGTTTTTCATCAGATTTCAAATCTCGGGTCAACGCCTTTGAAAATGATTTATACCTATGGGCCAGCGGGTGACGTGGCACACTGGAAGCAGGAACTGGCGGGGACCCTACCGAGAGCGGGTGTCGAGGCCCCTCCCCTGCCGGTTGGGGCGACCGAGCAATGCACGGAAAAACCGAACCCCTGAGCCATTAAGGAGAACCATACCATGAGTTTGGTCGTCAAGGCGCGTGAAGCCTGCAAATGGGATGCGGTGTCGTTGGGCGAGGTGATGTTGCGCTTGGATCCTGGCAATGGGCGTATCCGGACAACTCGTGAATTCAAGGTCTGGGAAGGCGGGGGTGAATACAATGTGATTCGCGGCCTGCGCCGGTGTTTCGGCCTCACCACGACGGCAGTGACCGCAGTGACCGATAACGAGATCGGGCATTTACTGGAGGATCTGATGCTGCAAGGCGGCGTGGATCTTTCTCATGTGAAATGGGTTCCGTTTGACGGCATCGGCCAAGACGCCAGAGTGGGATTGAACTTTACAGAACGCGGTTTCGGCCTGCGTGCGGCCGTGGGATGCTCCGATCGCGGTCACACCGCCGCGTCCCAGCTCAAGCCGGGAGATATTGACTGGAATAAAATCTTCCAGCAGGAGGGTGCCCGCTGGTTGCACTGCGGAGGGATTTTTGCTGCCTTGTCCGCCACAACGGCTGCCCTGACTGTTGAGGCAATGGAAGCGGCACGGGCCGCAGGAACCCTCATCTCCTACGACCTGAACTTCCGGGCATCGCTCTGGAAGTCACAGGGAGGTGTCAAACGCGCCGTCGAGGTCAATCGCAAGATTGCCTCGCTCGTGGATGTGATGATTGGAAATGAGGAGGATTTCACAGCCGCCTTGGGATTTGAAGTGCCGGGGTTGGATGAGCACATTTCCCACATTGATCCCTCGAACTTCAAAAAAATGATCGCTAATGCCGTCAAAATGTACCCTAATTTCAAGGCCGTGGCGACGACCCTGCGTAATGCCAAAACGGCGACCATCAACGATTGGGGCGCCATTCTGTATGTCGAGGGCGAGTTTTACCAGTCCCTCATGCGGGAGAATCTGGAGATATTCGACCGGGTGGGCGGGGGCGACAGTTTCGCCTCGGGCCTGATCTATGGATTCCTGTCCGGCAAAACGCCGCAGGAGGCGGTCGACTACGGCGCGGCCCATGGAGCGCTGGCCATGACCACGCCCGGCGATACCAGCATGGTAACCGTGAAAGAGGTTGAAGCCATCATCCGGGGGAAAGGGGCGCGGGTCATCCGCTAAGAGGGATCACACCATGAGCGATAAATTTAAGACCATGCTGAAACGGATCACCAGCAAACGCATTATTCCAGTGGTTGTGTTGGATCATGAAGACCAAGCCGAACCGTTGGCCGAGGCCTTACTCAAGGCCGGTCTAGACATCATGGAAATCACCTTCCGCACAATGGCGGCGGAAGCCTCCATCCGGCGGATCGCCAAATGCTTCCCGGAAATCCTGCTGGGCGCGGGGACCGTCCTTGGATCCGACCAAGTGAAGCGCGCCGCAGAGGCGGGGGCTAGTTACGCCCTGGCTCCGGGATTGAATGAAGTCGTGGTCAAGGCCGCAGACACGGCCGGCATCCTGATGTTCCCCGGGGTGATGACGCCGTCCGAGGTGGAGAAGGCTTTGTCATTGAATTGCCGGATTCTCAAGTTTTTCCCTGCCGAGACAGCGGGTGGGGTCAGCATGCTGAAGGCGCTCGAGGGGCCGTATGCTCATACCGGTGTTAGATTTCTACCCACGGGCGGGATTGGCCTGAATAATATGAGGAGTTATCTGGAACGCCCGTCTGTTGCCGCCATCGGGGGCTCATGGATTGTGGAGAAGAACAGAATTGCGGCCAAGGACTGGGGCACGATCGAGCAGTTGACCCGGGAAGCGCTCGCCATAGCGGCGTCGGTGAGGTAGGAATGCCGGGAACTCCCATGTCCTCATTGGCTGGGAGTGGATGGGAACCAATCGGGAGATTGGCGTTCCCGGGATGGTGATATTTAACCGAAGGAGAAAACCGTGAGTGAAGTAAAAACACATACCGTTGGAATAATCATGAATGGGGTGACGGGCCGCATGGGAACCAACCAGCACCTGTTACGCTCCATCTGCGCGATCATCAAGCAGGGCGGCGTCAAAATCAGTGAATCGGAAGTCATCATGCCCAACCCGATTCTGGTTGGCCGTAATCCGGTGAAACTCCAGCAACTTGTCAAGCGGGCCGGCATGCCCCTCCGATGGACAACGGATCTGGATGAGGCGATGAAGGATAAGCAGAATATCATTTATTTTGATGCCCAGACCACGGATCGTCGCGTCCGGGCCGTGAAGCAGGCGATCCAGGCAGGCAAGCACATATACTGCGAGAAACCCACCGCAGTCTCGGTAAAGGCGGCCTATGAACTTTACACCCTGGCAAAAAAAGCGGGCGTGAAGAACGGTGTCGTGCAGGACAAGCTGTGGCTACCCGGCCTGATGAAGTTAAAGGAACTCATTCATCGCGGTTTCTTCGGAAAGATCCTGTCCGTGCGCGGCGAGTTCGGCTACTGGGTGTTTGAGGGCGATACCCTCCCGCTTCAGCGTCCCTCCTGGAATTACCGCAAGGAGGATGGTGGCGGCATGATCGTGGATATGCTCTGTCACTGGCGTTATGTCCTGGATGATGTGTTCGGTCGCGTCCAGGCGGTTTCCTGCCGCGGAGCCACTCACATTGAGACGCGGTACGACGAGGCGGGCAAGCCTTATACATGCACGGCCGACGATTCCGCCTATGCGACCTTCGAGCTGGAGGGAGATATTCTTGCGCATTTCAACTCCTCCTGGTGTACTCGCGTGCGGCGGGATGACTTGCTGACCTTGCAGGTGGATGGGACGCTGGGTTCGGCGGTGGCAGGATTGCGCGATGTTGTGATCCAACCGTATGGGGCCACCCCGCGCGCCGTCTGGAATCCGGATATTCCACAGCCGATCAACTTTCTGGAAGGCTGGCAGAAGCTGCCGGAACAGCGGGAATATGACAATGCCTTCAAGGTTCAGTGGGAATTATTCCTGCGCCATGTCGTCAAGAATGAACCGTTCCGATGGACTCTTTTGGAAGGGGCCAAAGGCGTTCAGTTAGCCGAAAAAGGCATTGAATCCTGGGCAAAGCGAGCTTGGGTGTCTATTCCGGAGCTGAAAGCATGAACAAGGTTGCGATCGTAACAGGAGGTAGCCGGGGAATCGGTCTGGGTGTGGCGCTGGCACTGGCGCGGGAAGGATTTGATCTTGGCGTGTGCGGGGTCAGACCGCAGTCAGCAACGACAGAAGCGATGGAGTTGCTGCGGTCGACAGGCCGGGATGTTCTTTACGTTCAGGCCGATGTGAGCATTCGGGCGGATCGGGAGCGCCTCGTATCGGAAATGAAACGGCATTTCGGACGATTGAATGTCCTGGTGAACAATGCCGGTGTTGCGCCCGATATGCGCGCGGATATCCTTGAGGCAACTGAGGAAAGCTTTGAACGGCTTGTCCGGATTAATCTTCAAGGCCCCTATTTTCTAACGCAGGCTGTAGCCAACTGGATGGTGGAACAGAAGAAGGCGGATGCCGGTTTTGGCGGGTGTATCATCAATATCTCCTCGATTTCCGCAACCGTGGCATCTGTGAACCGGGGAGACTATTGCATTACCAAAGCCGGCGTGGGCATGGCGACCAAGCTGTTTGCGGCCCGACTCGGGGAGTTCGATATCCCTGTGTACGAAATCCGCCCCGGCATCATCAAGACCGATATGACCTCCGCTGTGACCACGAAGTACGACAAGCTGATTGAAGAAGGCCTCCTGCTTCAGCGCCGATGGGGACTTCCGGCCGACGTGGGATGCGCCGTGGCCATGCTGGCGCGCGGGGATCTGCCCTACTCAACCGGACAGGTTCTCATGGTGGATGGGGGGCATGGGGTTCAGAGACTGTAAATGAGGGAGAAACGATTATGGACTTCTTATTAGGCATCGATCTGGGTAGTTCCTCAGTCAAGGCATCCGTGTTGAACGCGGCGACGGGGCGATGTGAAGGCTCGGCTTTTCACCCGAAATCGGAACAGCCTATTGACAGCCCTAGGCCGGGTTGGGCAGAGCAGGACCCGGCGATGTGGTATGCCCACGCCCGGCAAGCGGTTCGCGAGGCGATGTCGCAGGCGGGCGCCACGGCAGGTTCGATCCGGGCGGTGGGCATTGCCTACCAGATGCATGGGTTGGTGTGTGTGGACAAGCATCGGCGGCTTGTGCGTCCCGCCATTATTTGGTGTGATAGCCGCGCCGTCCAGTGTGGCCATGAGGCTTTTGAAACAATCGGGGCGGAAACATGCCTGGGACATTTACTTAACTCACCCGGCAATTTTACCGCCGCCAAACTGGCATGGGTGAAGCGGAATGAGCCCGAGGTCTTTTCCCGGATTGATAAGATCATGCTGCCCGGCGACTGGTTGGCGATGAAGCTGACCGGCGACGTGACCACCACCCCATCGGGTCTCTCGGAAGGTGTATTCTGGGATTTCAAGAAGGAGGAGCCCTGTGGGTTCCTGATGGATTACTTCGGCTTTAATCATTCGATACTTGCTACTATCGTTCCCACTTTTGGCATCCAGGGGCGACTGACCCGGGAAGCGGCCGAGGAGTTTGGACTGGAAGCAGGCACTCCGGTCTCCTATCGGGGTGGCGACCAACCGAACAATGCGTTTTCACTAAACGTGCTGAATCCCGGAGAGATTGCGGCCACAGCAGGGACATCAGGAGTGGTTTACGGAGTGAGCGACCGAAAGCAATACGATCCCCAGTCCCGCGTGAATACATTCCTGCATGTCAATCACACCCCACTCCATCCACGTCTGGGAGTCCTGTTATGCCTTAACGGAACCGGCATCCTGAACGCCTGGATGAAACGGCTGATGGGTAATGTGTCCTATCATGAGATGAATCAACTGGCCGGATCAGTTCCGATCGGCAGTGATGGCGTAACCGTGTTGCCTTTCGGGAACGGTGCGGAACGGTTGCTGGGCAATCGCACACTGGACGCCCGCCTGATTGGGATTGACTTCAACCGGCATGATCGGGCGCAGATTTGCCGTGCAATCCAGGAGGGGATCGTGTTTTCATTCCAGTACGGAATCACGGTAATGAAGGAGGTCGGCATGAACGTTAAAACGATCCGAGCCGGTCATGCCAACATGTTCATGAGTCACGTTTTTTGTGAAACACTTGCGGGTGTGAGTGATGCGGCGATTGAGTTGTACGAGACGGATGGCGCTCAAGGGGCGGCACGGGGCGCGGGGGTCGGAGCCGGGCTTTACAGTTCGGTCGAAACGGCCTTTCATTCCCTTGAAAAGCGAGCGGTCATCGAGCCGGGACCCGGAGCCTATGCGGAGGCCTATGCCAGGTGGGAAAAGCATCTTAAAGCCGCTCTATAAATGACACCGGAATGATATGAATAAGACTAACAACAAGGAGCCCTGAAAATGAGCATTGTGACAGGACATAAGGAATATTTTAAGAACATCGGCACCATTACGTTTGAAGGAAGCGATAGCGACAATCCTCTGGCCTTCAAGTGGTATGACAAAAACCAGGTTGTGGCAGGGAAAACGATGGCGGAACATCTTCGGTTCGCCGTCTGTTATTGGCACACCTTTTGCGGAACAGGCGCGGATCCGTTCGGCGGCGGGACCAAAAACTTCCCCTGGCTGAACGGTACGGATGTGGAGTCACGCGCCAAAAACAAGATGGATGCAGCGTTTGAGTTCATCACCAAAATCGGTGTTCCGTTCTATTGCTTCCATGACTTCGATCTTATTGAGGAGGGAGCAAGTTTTGCCGAATCCAACCGCCGCCTGGAGATGATGGTTGACTATGCGAAAGGAAAACAGGCGGCTTCCGGCGTGAAGTTGTTATGGGGGACAGCCAATCTATTCAGCCATGCTAGGTATATGAATGGTGCTGGCACCAACCCGGACTTCAACACCGTGGCTTATGCGGGTGCCCAACTCAAAAATGCGATAGATGCCACTATCGCGCTAGGGGGCGAAAACTATGTATTCTGGGGTGGCCGCGAAGGGTATATGAGTCTGCTGAACACCGATATGAAGCGGGAAAAGAATCACTTCGGGCAGTTTCTAAACATGGCAAAAGATTACGCTCGCAAAAACGGATTCAAGGGAAATTTTTTCATCGAACCCAAGCCCATGGAACCCAGCAAACATCAGTACGACTTCGACTGCGAAACGGTCATCGGATTTCTCAAAGAGCACGGCTTGCAGAATGACTTCAAGTTGAACGTGGAAGTCAACCACGCCACGCTGGCACAACACACGTTTCAGCACGAGTTGCAAGTGGCGGCCGATGCTGGCATGCTCGGCAGTATTGACGCTAACCGTGGCGATTATCAGAACGGTTGGGATACCGACCAATTCCCCTGCAATATCCAGGAAACGGTTGAAGCGATGATCGTCATTCTTCAAGCGGGCGGACTACAGGGGGGGGGCACAAATTTTGATGCCAAAACGCGCCGGAATTCGACCGATCTGGATGATATCTTCATTGCCCATATCGCCGGCATGGACACGTTTGCCCGTGCGCTGGTGGTGGCAGATAAGATTCTGACAAAATCACCATTCAAGAAAATGCGCCAGGAACGCTATGCTTCATTTGATAGCGGGAAAGGCGCCGAATTCGAAAAAGGGAAACTGAAACTGGAAGATCTGCATATCTTAACCAAGCAGAATGGCGAACCTGCTCAACTAAGTGGCAAGCAGGAACAGTACGAAGCCATTATCAACCAGTATATTTAGTGCGTCACGACTCGCTTTTCATCCGTACAGTGGGCCGAAATTCCGACAGGCGCGGTAATCAGCCCCTTGCGGGTCCTGCTCGCCAAACAGGCCCCAGGTACTCGGTCGGAAGACGCCTTCGTCCGCGACATTGTGCATGGCCACCGGTATGCGCAGCATCGAGGCCAGGGAAATCAGGTCGGCGCCAACATGACCGTAACTGATGGCCCCGTGATTCGCACTCCAGTTGTTCATGACGCCATAGACGTCCGTGAAAGCACCTTTGCCCGTCAGTCGCGGTGCAAACCAGGTCGTCGGCCAGGTCTGGTTTGTACGCTCGTTCAACGTCTTGTGAACCTTGGCGGGAATGTCCACCGACCACCCTTCCGCAATCTGGAGAATCGGTCCCAACCCCTTGACCAAACTGACACGCATCATGGTCATGGGCATGCCACCACGGGAAAGATAGCAGGATGAATATCCGCCGCCGCGGAAGTATTCAGTCACAGCAGCCGGCCACGTTGTCGCCTTCAGGCATTTACTCATCTCGGCCTCGGTGATATCCCAGTAGGGCTTCATGACCGGCTTGCCCTTGAGGGTCTGCTCGCCGGTTCCATCCAACGTAGCCGCACCGGAATTGATGAGGTGAATCAGGCCATGAGCCGCCGCACCGGTCAGTTTCTGCCCCGTCACCCGCTTGACCGCATCCGGACTCCAGAAAGTCCGGACATCGGCAAAGATCTGGGCGGTGTTGGTCAGCAGGTACCCGAACAACATGCCGACGCCGTTCAGACTGTCGTTTTCCGTGGCAAATACCATGGGGGCACGGATGCCGTTCCAGTCAAACGAGGAGGTCAAAATGGCCTCCATGAAATCGCCGTTCGGATAGTGGTCGGTCCATTGGCGCTGCCCCTGAAACCCGCCGGCAATCGCGTTATGCCCAAGAGCCTCTTCGCCAAAGCCCAGTTCGTCCAAACGGGGATTGCCCACCATCAGATCGCGGGCAATCATGGCCATCTTGACCACAGTCTGCCAGTCACGCTCTTTGCTTCCGGCACTGCGGGGGGAGCGATTTACATCCTTCCCTTCCTTGCAGTTCTTACGGGTCCAGGCATACGCCTTCTTGAACTCTTCCGGATCAATGATGTTTTCCTCCAAGCGGCGCGTGAATTCGGACATATCGATACTCTCGACCCGCATACCGAGGTAACTTTCAAAGAAAGGCTGATCGACAATCGATCCGGCAATTCCCATCGAGACGCCGCCCATGGAAAGATACGATTTGCCGCGCATGATAGAAACAGCGAGGCCGGCCTTGGCAAAACGAAGCAACTTTTCCTGCACATCCGCAGGAATTTTGGTATCGCCCTTGTCTTGTACGTCTCGACCATAGATTCCGAACGCCGGAAGTCCCTTCTGATTATGACCCGCCAAACATGCTGCCAGATAGACCGCGCCCGGACGCTCGGTGCCATTGAATCCCCACACCGCCTTTGGCATGGTGGGATCCATGTCCATGGTCTCACTGCCATAGCACCAGCAGGGTGTCACAGTCAGCGAAACCCCAACGTTTTCCCGGCGAAACTTATCGGCACAGGCGGCCGCTTCGGTCACCCCGCCAATACAGGTGTCCGCTATAACACATTCCACGGGCTTGCCATCGGGATACCTGAGGTTTGAACCCAAAAACTTGGCTGCGGTAAGAGCCATGGTCATCACTTGATTCTCAAGGGACTCCCGTACTCCTCTGCGCCGACCATCAATGGTGGGACGAATGCCGATTTTTGGAAACTTACCGATATATGATGTCATTTGTGTTTCTCCTTTGTGAATCGTTATTTGATGCTTTTCAAATTCTCATTACCTTCAGACAAGCCGCTGCTGTCTCAATCGCAGTGGAACACTTCATTCATCCCGGCCCACCACTCCCCCTTGTCACGATCCGCCAACGGCTCCTGACAGGGGATACAGTATGACCACCATTCCTGAGTGGTGGGATCCGCCGCCATCTTGGCACCATCCGCAGCAAAGTCAGAGCCCGTGTACTCAAAATAGCTAAACAGATAATGTTTTCCGTCGGGCATCTTCCGGAGGTAGATGGAGTAATTCCGAATGTTGCAGGCGGCAATCATTTTCAATACATCACGCCAAACAGCCTTGTGCAGGGCTAGGTAGTCCCCAATCTTTTCTTCCTTCAGACCAATCACCGAACCAAAGCGTGTCATGGATTCCCCTTTGCGGCGTTCATCAGCACCCAGCCCGTATCCACCTTCTGTCTTTTCAATCAAACTCATAAACTTATATCATTCCTGACAAAGGCATGGCAACAGGGAGTTCGATAAAAATGGCATCCAGACCCGCCATATCCGCGGGCAGGGGCGCTTCAAAATGTAGCGCCAATCCTGTGGAGGGATGACTGAATTCCAATTCCATGGAATGGAGCGCCTGGCGTGGCAGTCGCAGGCGCCGCCAATCCTCATCGGTGATCGCATCGGTACAAAACCGAGCAAAGATCATCGGGTCGGGACCGTATATCTTGTCGCCCACCACGGGATAGCCTAGCGAATGCAGTGTGGCCCGGATCTGGTGAAGCCGTCCGGTATGCAGCACCGCCTCCACGGCGCTGATCCCCCTCATGATGCGAAGCCGCCGGAAATCAGTTTCAGCCCATTCTTTCCCTGCCACAGATTCAGGAGGAAACACCGATGGCCGACGCCCTGAGTCATCCCGTTCAAACCGTCGTCGTTTATGAACCCCGGAACCCGGATCCGGCATCATCCAGCCTTTGGCCTGCAGGGTATCGGGGAAAGCCCCCTCCACCAGCGCCACATACCGCTTCACCACCGAACGCTTCAAGAACTGAGCCCTGCATTTCGCCTCGGCTTTTGAATTTTTCGCCACGAGCAGCAGGCCGGATGTTTCACGATCCAACCGGTTCACCAAGGCTGGTGTCTCAAGGCCATGGCACGTCTTCAACCAAGCCCAGAGGGTATGTTTAAAGTAGCGTCCCGCCGGATGGCAGGGCAGATTGGGCGGCTTGTTGATGACCATCACGTCATCGTCTTCATAGACAATTCCGACATCAAAACAAACCGGCGGCTCAGGAACGTCAGTGGCAATGAACTCCACCCCATCCCCCTCCACAAGCCGGTAATCATCAGAAACCGCAGTATCATTTACCCGAACCCGAGCGTCCCCCATGTGCTTCCGCCATTCACTTTTGGAATGGTAGGTAAAACGGCCGGCGAGGTAATCCAGTAGCAAACCGCCCCCCTGTCCTACGGGGAGTTTAATGTGGATACGCCGTTTCATTGTGTCGATTATTTTACCGCTTCTTGACTTTGCGGCAATGATTGTCTTGTATGGTCTCAAATCAAGGGGATAAGAGCGATGCCGGCGACATTATACGGAACATTATTACAGGGAGACACGGCGGTCATGGACCGTCAGTTCGAGGCCTTTCAGACCCAGCCCGTGGATCAGGAATGGATTCCTGCGCTGGCTGAAGCGGACCGCTTTCAGACCACAATTGCAAACTCGGTCTCCGTCACCGGCCCGGGCACATTTTTCGGGCGCTCCCAGCGCACCCTGCATCTCCAACCCAGCCAGACGGAAGGCTGGTGGTTCGACCGAACCGACCTACCCGACGCCATGCCAATCCGGGTTGCCGCCAACAACGTCTGGACTACCCAGCGCAATATCGTGCTTTGCAGCGGCTCGCCCCACAATTACATGCGCATGGTGGAACATATCGTAGCCCTCCGTCTGGCGCTGAACGTCGACAATCTGATGATCCGGATGGACTCCGGCGACCCGCCCCTCTTCGACCGCGGCAGCATGGATCTGGTGGAAGCCATCGAGCAGGCGGGCATCACGCGAACACACCACCCTGTGCATTACGTGACCGTTAAGGAACCCGTGGCCATCCTGGCGCCCAACGGAAGTTTTCTGGTCTTCAAGCCCTGTACCGGGCGTATCCCGTCACTGGATCTCGATGTCGCCGTCAACTTCAAAACAGCCATCGGCAAGCAACGCCTCCGCATCCGACTGACACCCGAAACGGGGCGCTACGGCTCACTCGCACGCACCAACTGCTCCTTCACCCAGATGCTATTCACCAAAACGATCGGCAAGTTATTTGCCGATGTCCGCAATCTCGGCTACACCAACCAGAACATCCTGGTGGCCGGGCGCAGAAAGTACTACAACACGCCCACTATGTTCCACAATGGAAAGGCCCTGGAGGCCGTCTGGCACCGGTCCATACTTGACCTGGTGGCAGCCATCGCACTGATTGATTCTGGACGATTTGTCGGGGAAGTCAGTTCCTACAAGGCCGGGCATACCCTGGACGTTGTCTTTGTGCGCCAACTCTATGAGCGCGACTTGCTGACGCCGTTTACGGCGTCAGCACTCTGATCCGGGATTGGATATGACAAGCGAATCATTGGACAGATGGCTTCTGGTTAACTACGCGGGGTATCCCTACACTCCCAGCAGCCTGATGCCCGACAACGGACTGGCGAATCTTGCCGGCTCTCTTTTGGAGTTGAAGAAAGAAGTCGAGATTCTGGACTACTGCACAGTGTCCATGGTCAACCGCATGACCTCCCCGGAATTGCGGGATCGCCTGACGCGTGCCTGGGATACGGTGCGTCATCCGGGGAAAGATCCCTGGACAAGTCTTAAACGTCTTGCAACCCTCCCAGCACTTCAGCGGTGCGAGCGCGAGCGGCGCAGGCTCCAGGATAAAGCCGTGGCCGAAATCAGCGAAGAGCTCGTAAACCGTATCCGGGAAAAGCGAATCCAGGCGGTGGGTTTCAAACTGTGGAACGGTGACGGTTTTGAAGGCGCCGGACGTCTCGCCATGGCCATCCGACGGCACTGTCCGGAGGTCAAACTTTTCGGGGGGGGACCTCATGTTGACCTTTTCTTGGAACGTATTATCCAGCGCTATCCCTGTTTCGACGCGCTCGTGTTTGGGGAAGGCGAAGACACGATTCGCCATCTGGCGCTTCAGGGCGGCGATGTGCGGGCCTACAAAACCATTCCCAATCTCGTCACATTGGCCGATGGAATACCCTTCCGTACAGAAGAACGCGAAATCGCCGATTTGAACGCCCTGCCTATGCCTGAATATGATCCTGTGATCTATCCGGCGATGGCCGGCGACGAGAAGGTGAAAATCATCGTCATTGATGAAAGCCGGGGTTGCCGTAACCACTGCGCCTTTTGCATTCATCCCGTCAAAAGCCACCGGGGCATGCGTCTGAAAAGCATCTCCCGCCTGATCCATGAAGTTCAGCGACTCGACGCCCAATACGGGTTCCGAGCGTTTCGTTTTGCTGGATCCTGCACCCCCTACAGCCTACTGAATGAGTTTGCCGCGGAAACCATCAGACAGCACATTCCTCTCCGGTATGCCTCTTTCGCGCATATTCGCGGCAGCGAAACGGCGGATTTCGACTTGATCCGCAAGTCAGGTTGCGTGGCCTTATTTTTCGGTATCGAGTCCGGTAGCCAGCGCATTCTCGATGCCATGAATAAATGCGTCCAGCTTGAGGATATCCGAAAGGCCCTCCAGCGCTCCACTCAGGCGGGGTTGTTTACGGTCGGCAGCCTGATCTATCCGGCACCGGGCGACAATGCCGAATCGGCTGAGGAAACACTCGCCCTCCTCCGCGCATCACGTTTAAATTCCATCCTGATCCAGGCACCGGTCATTATCCCCCGAACCGATTGGTTCGAGCATCCGGAAACTTACGGCATCACCTTCCGCAACAAGGAGAACTACCTCGATGTGGGCATGAACTGGAAAGTCAAACTCCAGTTGCCACCTCGGTTCTGGGATCCGCTACCCGTTCAGATCGGGGGGCGATCCTATCCGAAAGTTTTGGCAGAGACAGGTAGAATGGCGCGACGTATCGCCGAACTGGGTATTCCCACGTCCATCACCGACGAAGCGTACCTGATGAGCATACAGGCCGGCATGGAACCCTTACGCTTCCGCGACGAATCGCTCAGGGCGTTTTTCTCGGGAAACACCCTGGCGATTGGTGACTTGGTTTCGAGCATCAACTCGCCAAACGCATCCGGGGCAACACCAGTGTGATCTTCGTTCCGCGACCGGCTTCGCTCTCAATCTGGATCGATCCGCCATGGCCCTCAACCACCTGCCGTGTAATGAATAAGCCAAGGCCTGTGCCGGTGACGCTTTTCGTGGTAAAGAAAGGTTCAAAAACCCGCTTCAGTATGTCCGGACTCATCCCACTCCCATTGTCTTGAACGACAAGCTCAACCGCATCATTGGCCGTCCGGCACCAGACTTTAACCTTCCCTTCCTGAGGTTTCACCGCCTCGACGGCATTCATCACAAGATTCTGTATCGCCCGGGCGATCTGGCGTGAATCCGCATCAATCGTGACGGCGTCTGTCGAGTCATTCAAATGCAATTCCACTCCCTTTTGTTTCGCCAGATAGCGGCACTCGTCGACGACCGCCACCACCAAGTCTCCGACCACAATACGGCCCTTGTTCAATCGACCGCGGCTGATATCAAGCCACATATCCGTAATGTCCCGGCACCGAAGCACACTGTGTTCAATATGTTCCAGATACTCGGCCGTATTTTGATTCGCCGTCTCGGAGGAACCGTTTTTCTTCTGGAGGTCCAGCGCCAGCAATTCCACGTAGCCCAGAACTGTCGCCAGCGGATTTCGAAGATCGTGAACCAATTCGGCGGATTTCTGCCCCAGCGAGACAAGATGGTTTTTCTTTTCCATTTCCTCCGTTAGCCGCAAATTCAGTTCCCGAACCTCTTCCTCGGCATGCCGCCGCCGACGCGCCAACTGCGTCTGCTGAACATGTTTTCGAATTACCTCCAGAATTTCGAAGGCGTCAAAGGGCTTCTTCATGTAATCGTTTGCCCCGAGACGAATGGCTTCCTGGGCGGTTTCAAGCGCTCCAAACCCGGTAAACATAATCACCGAGACCACCGGATCGATTGCACGAATGGCGCGCAATCCTTCAATGCCGCTTTTCCCCGGCATCCGGATATCCGAGATAATAGTGTCGGGCTGTTCCGCCTTCAACATCGCGAGCCCGACATCCACGGAATCAGCGCACAAGACCCGAAATTCAGGTTTCAGCAGTATGCGAAGACTCTCCCTGGGACCGCGTTCATCGTCAATCACCAGCACCGTCCCCTTCAGGGAGGGCACAGTGGCTGGTGCAGCGGCCTCAGAATGAATATCCATAAGAGAGGCTCATGAGATGTGAGGTTAATTCGTAGGTTCCGTTGAATGCCGGGTTCTGGTCTGATGCCACGTTGCGGTCGCCAATCATGCTGTAGGCATACGCCAGATCCAAACTATGCTGTTGATGACGATATCCGGCGCCCAGACTGAAAACATGGCGGCTGGCATCAGGGAGGGTCGGGGCCAGCGTTTCCTCGGGCACCGGACTCTGTAAATAAATGTAACCGGCACGCAAGGTCATGGCCTCAGCCACCTTCCAATCGGCGCCCATCCCGAACGTCCAGGTATCTTTCCAGTTCTGACGTACTGAAGCCGGGGCCATGGGATTGGCAGACGGCGGGCCATTCGCATTCAGCAGCAGATTGTTGTTAGCCGCATTCAACGAAAGCGTGTCGTAGCTCGAAAACTGGATCCATTCCACATCGGCTTCCACCCTGACCGTGTCCGTCAGTTGGATGCCGTATCCCAATCCAACAATGGAGGGGAATTCTATGGTGGTGTCGAAATCGCTCGACGGCGAAAGCCCTAACGCCTGCGCACCCATGGGGAATCCTTCCAGATCACAGTCGCCACTGTAGTCAACTTTAACAGGCGACCGGTAGGTCAACGCAATCGCATGCCCCTTTGCCGGACGGTAAGTCACTGCGGCGTTTCCGCCAACCCCCTGGCCGGTGCCGCTCAAGTGGACTTGTCCGTCGGGCATCGCCACGCCTGTCAGCATGGACCATGGAATCCTCTGCTTAAGGTCCAGACTCGACCAGAACACATCCAGTCCAACACCCACCGAAAGCTGGTCGTTCAGTTTTGCTGCCACTGTGGGATTGATATTGATCACCTTCATCTCCGCAAAATACGGTGCGGAATAGCGGAACAGACTGTCCTTGTCCCAAACCGTAGACTGCCCAAAAGGCGTTGTCACCCCAATGCCTGCTGCGTAATTCCCATGATCCAAGGGGGTCGCGACAAACAGGTTGGGCAGAAACTTCCAGGGATCCTCCGTGGAGGCTGATCCCATCGGCGACGAATAGTCGGCTCCGGTATTCAGCACGGTCATCGACACTTGCGCCTGCCCTTTGTCCAAGGAGGTTAAATTGGCCGGGTTATGGGAAATCGCCGACGCATCATCAACTTGGGCAATTTTTCCACCCACACGCCCCAAGGCCCATGAGCCCTCCGGCGGATTTCTAAATCCATTGGCCCAACCCGAAGGCACTGTCACCAACGATCCCGCCAGTAAGGCGATTCCAACCCACATCTTCGATATTTTTGAATCACTCATTTATTAACCCCCTATTCTTTCTTGTTTATCGGCAGATCTATATCCTGCCTTGTGCCTTTTCTAAGCAAGCGATGTGCCAGATAGCAGGTCACTATATATGGCATAACAATAATTAATACCCACAAGATTATGTGGAATCCTAAATGCGTAAATGCACACAATTGGACATGCTGTACAATTATGAACCGTTTTAAACCGAATCGGCCTTAAATTTTGAACCATAATTTATTTGATGTACAAGCTTGTGCACTTGTGTTCTATTCTACTCTAATTCTCATGATTACCCGGAATAGAGTGGGGGTGACGGGCCTTGGTGTTGTGGCCCCAAATGGCATTGGAATAGATGCCTTCTGGTCCACATTGCTTGCCGCCGAGAGTGGGATTGGTCCCATTACCCTGTTCGATGCCAGTAAACACCCTTCTCGCATTGCCGGAGAAGTAAAGGGGTTTGATCCAGCGCTACTGCTGGGCTCAGGGATTAAGCCCAAACGTTTGGCCCGGCAGACACAACTTGCCTTGGCCGCCTGTTATCAAGCCATTGCAGATGCCGCCCTGACAAAAGATAGCCTCAGCGCCGGAACCGGCGTGCCTCTGATGCTGGGCGTAAGTTCCGGTGCCAACGAGGTGATCACGCACGCCATGGATCGCATGCTGAAGCATGGCCCCTACTGTGTGCCCAACTACAGTGCTTATGCCAGCTTACCCCATCAGGCCGCCGGTATTCTATCCCAATACATTCCCTTTCTTACGCAGGCCACAACAGTGGCCTCCGCCTGTGCGGCAGGACTCGACGCCATCGCCGCCGGCGCAGACTTGATCCGGCGCGGAAAATGCGATGTGGCTATTTGCGGGGGGACAGATGCCCCCATCAACTCCTTAACCTATGCAGGAAGCGCCACCGCAGGCTTGGTGTCCCTGCGCAATAATACACCCGCCCAAGCTTGCCGTCCTTTCGACCTTGATCGGGATTCGGGCGTCATTTCGGAAGGCGCAGGCATTCTCATCCTGGAAAACCTCGACCACGCCCGAAGCCGGGGCATCCGACCCTATCTAGAAATAACGGGGTTCGCGACCCGCGTTGATCCGGATATGGATAGTCCGGGCTCAGGACTTGAAAATACCATGCGTGAGGCGCTCGCCAATTCAGGACGACATCCCGACGCTGTTGATTATCTCTGCGCCCATGGGCCGGGTCATCCCATCATTGACCGCATCGAAACCTCCATGATCAAAGCGGTCTTTGGTCGGCGTGCCTATCACCTGCCCATTAGTTCGATCAAAGGGGTTACCGGAAGCCCCTTGGCCGCCGCTGGACCCTTACAAGTCATTGCGTGCGCGCTGGCCATGCGGGATGGCATCATCCCCCCGACTGCCAATCTTGATAAACCCGATCCCGATTGTGATTTGGATTACGTACCCCTCAAAGCCAGACAGATGCAGCCAACGATCATCGTGATCAACTCACACGGCTTTGGCGGCGGAAATAGCACGCTTATTGTGGAGCGTCCTCCTTCATGAATATCGTATCCACCATCCATTTTGGAACCGTTGCCGCTTCATTTGTACTGGGATGGGCGGTCTATCACACCAACCCGAAACGCGCGACCAACCAGATATTTCTCTTCCTTTCGTCCATCCTAGGTCTGTGGCTTGTCTCCCTCGCCATTGCCTTTCTATCGCCAAACGCTAACAGTGCCACCCTGTGCATCCGCTTCTGTCATTCAGTTGGAGCGGCTATTCCCTTGTTGCTAGATTGGTTGCGCCTCGCCATCGTTAATGTGGATAAAAATGTTCGTTGGATTGCCAGACGGGATCGAACCTGGCTAGCGTTCACACTGTTTTTTGTTTTTTTCTCGCAAACCCCATGGATCATCGAGGGAGCCTTCATCCCGCTCCACCGGAACCTGCCCACTGGCATCCCTGAGCCTATTTTTGGAAGTTTGTTCTTCCTGTTCCCAGGATTCCAGATCATTTCCTACGGCATTCTGATTGTTCGCTATTGGAAATCCTTGCGGCAAGCGACCGGCATGCAGCGGGCGGAATTGCATTTCACGTTGCTCGGAGCGGCGAGCAGCATTATCACCGGATGCGCCATCGTTCTCCTGTTGCCTCTTTTCATCGGCACGTCCCAATCCCTTCAATTCACCTCATTGGGCGTCATCGTCCTGGATTCGGTTATTGCTTACGGGATTGCCACCCGGCGGATTATGGACATGGCCTACCTTTTCAGGCGCCTCACCGCCTATGTGTTGATCACCCTTTATCTAGGGATGATCTATCTGGCCGTCTGGGGGGCGTTACTCTTCGTATTGAGACAATCCGGAATTCATTCCGGCTTCCTTCCAAGCCTTCTGGCATCCATCGCTGTCGCGTTTTCATTGGCCCCCACCCACGGGACGATGCAGCGTTTTGCTGACCGCCTGTTCGCCCATACGGCCCCGCTGAACATGGAATCCATCGTGAAATTAACCAACCGTCTGCTGTATTCAGTCAACACCATTGAAAAACTGTTGTCTGATTTTAGCGATACCATTGCCCAAACCCTGGGAACAGATAAAGTCTGCGTTCTCCTGCCCCATAACGGATCCTTTTCCCAGAGTTATCGCCTTGTAAACGCAACCGACATTCCGGCTCTGGATGCACATTCCGCATTGCCGGAAGTTCTGTCGATCAGTGGCGACGTGATTGTACCGAACGTATTGCGACGTTTGAATCCAAAACCGCACCTCGCCGCCGCATGCAAAGTCATTGAGGATCTCCATTATGCCGCCGCCGTCGGCCTCCGTTCAAAAGAGGGATTGGAAGGCATTCTTCTCCTGGGCCCAAAACTTTCAGGACATATTTACGGCGCCCCCGAGCAACATGCAATTCAACTCCTCTGCAATCACCTCGCGGTGGCCCTTAATAACGCCAGACTTTATACCCAATTACAGGACAGCAAACTCTATAATGACATTCTCGTGGACTCCCTGGCCAACGGCGTGATCGCGGCCAACCACGAAGGACTGATCACCGTGATCAACCGCGAAGCCCAGCGCCTCACGCGTCTTGACCCCCTTGTCATACTCGGGCACCCCATGAATGTTCTGCCGCCCGCCCTCGCCGAGCAGCTTGACGCCACAATCAAAAAGGGCGAAGGTCTGCGTGACTGGGATATCACGCTCCGTTGGGACAATGGCGATGAGACGCCTCTCCGACTCAGTAGTTCCCTTTTTCACAGCCATACTGGAAAAACCATTGGGGCTTTTCTCGTACTCACCGATCTCTCGGCGGTCCGTCAACTGGAGTTGCAGATCCGCCGCACCGACCGTCTCGCCAGCCTGGGAACCTTGGTGGCAGGCATGGCCCACGAAATCAAAAATCCGCTCGTCTCCATCAAAACGTTCACTCAACTCATACCGGAACGCTACGAGGATCCCGATTTCAGGGACACGTTTTTCACCCTGGTCGGCTCCGAGGTTAAGCGTATTGACGGCATTGTTAACCAGTTGCTGCGATTTTCCCGCCCCGCCAAGCCCAACCTGATTCCCACATCACTCCACGACATCCTCGATAATGCACTGAAACTGATCGGTGAGGCCATGCGTCAAAAGAACATTCTCCTCCAAAAAAACTTCTACGCCACTGATAATACGGTTCTCGCCGATGGAGATCAATTAAGTCAGGCGTTCATTAACTTCTTTTTGAACGCGATTGACTCCATGCAGGAAGGTGGAACGCTCAGTGTCAGCACCGTTCAATCCACCACAACGGGGTTTTTGCCCCTTTTCCCCTCCGATGCGCCCGTCCTGACACATCTCCATGTCACCATTCAAGACACAGGTTGCGGCATCGCGGAAACTGATCTTTCCCATATTTTCGACCCGTTCTTCACCACTAAAAGTCAGGGTACCGGCCTCGGTTTGTCCGTGGCCCACGGTATTGTGCATGAGCATGAGGGGATTATTGACGTCTCCAGCAAAGTGGGAGAGGGTACTTCATTCAAGCTCATCTTTCCGCTGATGAAGAAGGGGGCGCGATCATGAAGCCCATTGCCTCCTGTATTCTTTTCACCACGGAGGATGCCTGGGCCACCCGCATACGGGGATTCCTATCCTCCTCCGTGGCGGTCTTGCCGGTCAGTACACCCACGGCGCTCTCCTCGGAACTGGCACACCGCGGCCCTACCGTGGTGCTTTTTGACCTGCAGTCAGACGGGGCATTCGTCCATCTCCCCGACATTCTCAATACCTCATCCCAGGCCATTCTAGTGGCCTTCGGCCTGCCTGGATCCGACCCCATGCTGAGCGCCGGATCCTTGGGTGTCTATTCCATTGAGGATCGACAGGTGGAACGGCAGCGTCTGGTGGCGCTGGTTCACAGGGCCATGGATCATGCGGATATCATTGCTGAAAATCGCCTGCTGCGCGATGAAACCACCCGGCTGAACGTCCTGGCTCGATCCACAGCCCGGCGCCTTACCACCGATATCCCGACGCCCTTTGATGCACGCGATTTTTCAAGAGCGATGCGGCATTTCAACAACGTAGAGAGCCTGCTTCAAAGAATGGCCGATGAAGTCGCGACCTCGACGGGCATCGCGCGCGCCGGCATCTTCTGTCAGGTTCGCGACCAAGGCCCTTATCGCTTGCGGGCCAGCGTACGCGGTCTTGAAAGCACCTCCAAGGCGGAATTTGCGGAAAATGACCCGCTGGTCCTGTGGCTGAAGATACAGGCCCACATCGTCTCGCGCGGGAATTTGGAGCATGTAACCGATCCCTCCACCCGCCGGCTTTTGTGCCAGGTTCTGGATGAACTTGGTGCCGAACTGATGGCGCCGCTGCAATCACGTGAGCGTTTTCTCGGCTGGCTTTTCGTGGGGAAACTGACCACAGGCCTTCCGTTTGAGCCGGCCCACATCGACAACCTCATTGCCATCACGGAATGTGTCGCCACTACCTTGGACAATGCCTTGCTCTACGAGGAAGCGGCCGTCCAAAAAACCCTGGCGGAAACACTCTTGCATGCCATGCCCAGCGGCATTATCGCAGTGGATAACAGTGGTCTTGTCCGCTGGTGTAATCATAACGGCCTTTCCCTGCTCGACGCCACTCCCGCCCTGGCCATGGCGCGACCCATCGAAGCGCTCGGTAGCAGTCATCTGGCCGACATCATACGACGTACCCTGGGGGCCGCTGGGTCTTCGTTATCGAAGAATTGGCTGGATCCGCATACGCACCGGAGTTACCGGGTTGAAACCCGACGGCTGGAGAACAGGGCCGAATGTCTGGGCGTCGTGGCTGTGCTAGAGGACACCACCGACAAAAACCTGATGAAAGACAAAGAGGACCGGCTGGAGCGGGCCACTTTCTGGGCCGAACTTGCAGCCGCCATGTCCCATGAAGTGCGGAATCCCCTCGTCGCCATAAAAACATTTGCCCAGCTGCTTCCAGAGCGATATGACGATGCCGAATTCCGTTCGGGGTTCAGGGATCTGGTCTCCCAGGAAGTGGACCGCCTGAATGGCATCATCGACCAAATCAACGACTTCGCTCATCCGCGTTCGATGGTCATGATCCCGTTCGATCTCGGCCCCTGCCTCAACAAGGCGGTGGCGACGGCCGTTCCCAACATGACCCCGGACGGTATTAAGGTCCTGATGAGCGTCCCTGAGTCGCTACCCCGGGTTCTCGGGGACGAACAGGCTTTATTTGGCACGTTCGTGCAGATCCTGAACAATGCCGTGGAGATCCTGGGCCAGCGTCCTCAACGCGAGATCACAGTCATGGCGCGGCCTCGGTACGAGGACGTCGTCCACCCCGCCATCGAAATTCTCTTCAAAGACAACGGACCCGGCATTCCCGATGAGCTTCTGCCTAAGATTTTTTCGCCGTTTTGCACAACCAAGACGCGCGGGCTTGGCCTCGGACTCCCGATCGCCAAACGAACCCTGCTCGATCACGACGGCCTGATAACGGTGAATTCCAATACGCTGGGAACCTGTGTCAGCGTGGTACTCCCAGCCCTGAAGGACCCCTGAGGTATTATGAAGCGCATTTTGATTGTAGATGATGACATGGGCAGCCGGGAATCGCTCCGTCAGACGTTTTTCCGTCTCTACGATATCACCGTCACCGCCAGCGCCGCCAGCGCGCTCAAGATTCTGGAGAGCCAGCGGGTGGATCTCATGTTACTGGATGTCATGATGCCGGAGAAAGACGGCCTGACACTGTTGAAAGAACTTCAGGAACTTCATCCTGACCTCCCCTGCATAATGGTCAGCGCCTCCGCTTCGGTTCAGCCTGTTGTGGAGGCGATGAAAGCGGGCGCCTGCGACTTTGTGATCAAACCGTTCGACGTGGCTGAGATTCGTCGCATCGTATCGAGAACCCTGGAAACCAACGCGCTACGGCGGCAGGTGGAAATTCTTCAAGGCGAAGTTTCGCGCGAATATCCGGTGAACAATCTGATTGGTATTGCGCCGTCGTTCCGGGCGGCTCTGGACTCTGTTCAAAAGGCAGCGGAAACGGACGCCACCGTTCTCATTCACGGCGAAAGCGGAACCGGAAAAGAATTGATCGCCCGTCGATTGCATGCACTGAGCTCACGGCGCAATGACCCCTTTGTGCCGGTCCATTGCGCCGCGTTACCCGAAACGCTCTTGGAAAGCGAGTTATTCGGCCACGAAAAGGGGGCTTTTACCGGTGCTGATTCCCGCAAACCGGGTCGTTTTGACTTGGCGGCATCTGGGACGTTGTTCTTTGATGAAATCGGTGAGATGACGCTGTCCACCCAGGTAAAAATTTTGCGGGTTATCCAGGAACGGGAATACATGCGGGTGGGCGGTACCCAGGTGATCCAAACGAATGCCCGACTCGTAGCCGCCACCTCCCGCAATCTTCTGGATGAAGTGGCCCGACACACCTTCAGGGACGACCTCTACTACCGACTCAATGTGATCCCCATTGAGTTACCTCCCCTGCGTGAACGTCCCGAGGATATTTCCCTTCTCGCCCGCCACTTTTTAGACGCCTTCCGGCATAGCATGAATGTCAAGGCCAGGGACTTTGACCCCGCCGCCCTGGACCTGATGCAACAGTATTCCTGGCCGGGAAACATCAGGGAACTTCGCAACATTGTCGAACGCATGTCCGTTTTGAACGGCCATCACGAGCTCATCCGGGCCGACCACCTGCCCGAGCCTTTCCGGGTCACGACGCCGGGCCCTGCACCCAAACCCAGACCCGAAGGCCAAACCCTGGCCGCCACTATCAGTGCCTTCGAGCGGGAACTTGTGCAGGAGGCGTTGCACAAAACCAACGGCATTCAAACTCAGGCGGCACGCCTGTTGGGAACCACACGCCGCATCCTGAATTATCGCATGAAAAAACTTGGCATCACGCCACGCATGACGCCGTGAAGAGACCCGCTCACGTCGCCCAGCAGCCCACGTCTTCCATTTCCTTCTGATGCCGCAGAAATGCATCCACCACGGCGGGATCGAAATGAGTGCCGCTGCATCGCTCTATTTCCCGGCAGGCAACCTCCGCGCTCATGGCCTTCCGATAGGGCCGGTTCGAGCGCATGGCATCATAGGCGTCAATGACCGCGAACACCCGGGCACCCAGGCAGATCTTATCCCCTTTCAGGCCGCGGGGGTATCCGGCTCCGTCATAGCGTTCCTGATGCGAATAAATCAGTTCCGCGATGTCCTTGAGATGGGTACTCGGTCGTATAATATTATAACCAACCTCGGGATGCGTCTTCATGATGGCCCATTCTTCCTCATTCAGGGGGCCATCCTTAAGCAGAATCCTATCCGGAATCGCAACTTTCCCGATGTCATGAAGAAGGGCGCCATGCGCCAGGGTATCCAACTCCTTGCGGGACAGACTCATCTCCTTTCCGAGCGCCAGACTGAGCGCCCGAACCCGGTTGCAGTGCTGACCCGTGGCGTGTTCCCGCTCATCCAGCATCCGCGCCATGGCCTGCAGCGTAAAATCATGCGTCTGCTTCAACTCTTCCAGGGCTTTTATCAACGCGGTGCTTTTTTGGCGGACCATCTCCTCAAGGCGCAGCCTGTATCGTTCGTTTTCAACCCGTAAACGCCGGTGATCCAACGCTTTTTCAATGACCGCAAGTAGTTCCTCCGGCATCACCGGCTTCTCAATAAACTCAAAGGCTCCCTGGCGCAGGGACTCCACGGCATTTTCCTTGGTGGCATAACCGGTCATCACCACGGGCATGATAAAACTATCCGTCTGCCGAAGCATTTGAAGAACCTCAAAACCGCTGGCCCCAGGCATGTTGAGATCGGTAATGGCTACAGAATATACCCCGGGATTCCTCCGCACTTTATCCACAGTTTCCCTGGGAGAGCTGGCCGAATCGGTTATATAGCCCGCTGCACAGAGAATCGCCTGTAACGTTTTTACAATGATCGGGTCATCATCCACCACCAGAACACAGGGATGACGCTTGGCATCGCCCGGGGCCGGTTCTTTACCGTCTTCTTCATGCCTAGTCACCACCCCCTCGTCGCTTTCCTGCGCGGCCGACCATAAATGAACCCGATTGCGGCCATCCCGTTTGGCGGTATAAAGCGCCTTATCCGCCAGGCGAAGCATTTCAGAGACCGGCTCCCCGGGATCAATGCCCAAACTGGTCGCCAACCCGATTGATGTCGTCATTCTAAGGCGAAGCGTACCGGCACAGAATATATTGTCCGCCACAGCGCTCCGGATGCGATTCCCCAACGCCATTCCCGAAGGAAGATCCGCCTGCGGCAACATCACCACAAATTCATCCCCCCCATACCGCGCCACAACATCAGACCCACGCGCCGCCTTTTTGATGATATCGGAAAACTCACGAAGCACCTGATCCCCCACAAGATGCCCGTGGGTGTCATTGACGGCCTTGAAATGATCCAAGTCCATGATGACCACCGCCATATGGTGGTTATAGCGGCGGGCCAGTTGCCAGGCCCGCTCCGCCTGCTCATCGAAATACTCGCGATTAAACAATCCGGTCAATGAGTCGTGTGCCGCCAACTGGCGAATGCGGGTGACGGCCGATAAAATGGAGGAAAGGACATTGGCAATGTGGTAGACAAAGGAAATATCAATGGCCGCGATCGTCTCCGGCGCCGCCGCCCCCAGCAGCAAAATACCAAGGACCTCATTATTCACCAGGAGAGGAATCGTCATAAGACGTCCCGGCAACGCAGGCCCTTCGGGCGAGGCGGGGACGCCCTCAACCTGCACACGCCACTCGACATGATCAACCTTGCGGCCGCTCAGCGCCTCATAGCGTGCCACCATTTCCTCATGGCACTTGGAAAGAAAGGACTCCGCCACCGCGCTTTGGGCGCTCAGCACGATTACATTTTGCCCCTCGGAAAATCCCAGCAGGCCGGCCACATCGCACGACATCAATTCACCAAGTCCCTCGCTCAAATCCTGCAACGCCTCGACAAACGTTCCCGAAGCGAGAGCGGTCTCTCCCAAGTGCCCCAGCATTCTTAACTGCCGCTGATGCTGATCAATCCCAGGCCCGGCTTTCCCCAAGCCCAGTCGCCGCTCATTGTACTCCTCCAGGAGAGTCTGACAGAGTTGTACCGGTCTAACCGGCTTTTCAAGCACCCGCGTAACCCCAAGGGTGGCGGAAAGACCCGCCGAGACATCATCCCAATAGCCGGTCATGATGACAAATCCAAGCCACGGCCAGATATTGCGGGCTTCCTGGATGAAGGTGATGCCGTCCATCTCCTGCATCCGCAGATCAACCAACACCACATCGAAATCCTGCCGAAGCAGGATCTGAAGCGCCACCCTGCCGTTTTCGGCCACTTCAACCGCCGATCCATTAGCCATCAGGACACGCTGCGCCAAAAGGCGTATAACCTCATCGTCATCCACCACCAGGACTCTAACCCCGGTCAGATTTAATGCACCCGTCGTTTCAGCGCTCATATCATAATTCCTTAGGTGTCAAACATGACAACACGATCGCTATTGTGGTTATGAATATAAGACATCTCAGGTCTCCTGAAGAAAGGCTCTGCGCCATAGTCTCTCTTCCTACTTGATAATCTCAACCATTTTGAATATGGGCATAAACATGGCGACCACGATGCCACCAATGACAACGCCCAGAAAAACCATCAGCAGAGGCTCCAGTAGAGAAGTCAGAGCCGCCAGCATGGCCTCGACTTCATCATCATAGGTATCCGCCACACTCTCAAGCATTTCGTCCACTTTACCTGTTTTTTCGCCGGCGGAAAGCATACGAACCACCAGTTTGGGGATGCACTCCTTCCCGTCCAATCCTGAGGAGAGGGTATCCCCGTGCTCGACCGCCTTACGGGCCTCCAGAATGGCAGATTCAATAATCCGGTTTCCCGCCGCTTTCGCAACGATCTCCAAGGCGTTCAGGATCGGCACGCCGCTTTGCACCAACTGGCTGAGGGTGCGGGAAAACCGGGCTATCGCCACCTTCTGGATCAGCACCCCGAATACCGGCGCTTTCAGGGCAAACCGATCCATAACCCAACCCCCTGCCGGTGTTTTTTTCCATTTCTTAAACCCCCAGACGGCGAGCATAATACCGGGCACGATAATCACCCCGTACTTCTTGCCGGCTGCGCTCAAATCCACCAGAAATTGGGTAGGAGCAGGAAGTTTACCTCCAAAGTCACTGAACATACCTGCAAAAACAGGCACGATAAAAATAATCATGCCCGTGGCAATAATCAGCGAGAGTGACAGCACCACAACTGGGTAGGTCATCGCCGACTTCACCTTGCGCCGCAGACGCGCCGTGGCCTCAAGCAACGCCCCGATACGCCGCATGGTCTCGGCAAACTGACCGCTCTGTTCACCGGCCCGAACCATGTTTACATAAAGCACATCGAAGACATCAGGCATCTGCTGGAGACTTTCCGAGAAGGAGGATCCACCCTCGATGCTACGCTTCAAGACGCCCAGAACCAGTTTGAAGTTCGGATTGGCGGCCTGTTCCTCGAGTGTTTCAAGCGCGGCCACAATCGGCATACCTGCGGAAAGCATGGCCGCCATCTGTCGCGAAAACGCGGGGAGATCCTTCTGGATGATGGCCTTCACACCGCGGATTTTACCAACCCCTCTTCGGGGCGCCCTGACCACTTGCGCGGGCACAGGATTCTTCACGCCGACATTCGGCGGTGGCGGCTGTTTTGAGGGCGCCGCCGCCCGGGGGGGCGTCACAGTCACTCGAGAGGTCGACTTCCCCCAATTCCCCGAACGCAGCAAAGGACTCATCGCCTGATCTCCCTGATTGGCTTATTCACCACCTGTAATCTCCATTGCGGCCTCCAACGACGTGATGCCCTCCCTCACCTTCTGCAACCCGGCTTGTTTCAAGGTGAGCATTCCATCCGCCTTGGCGGCGTCGCGAATATCACCGCTGGTTGAACCTTTCATGATCATTTCCTTAATGTGATCGGTGATGGGCAACACCTCCATGATGGCGCCGCGCCCCTTGTATCCCGTGTTGTTACACTTGGGGCATCCGACCGCCTTGTAGATGGGAACATACCCTGCACTGGATCCGCTCCGCACCTCGTCCCGGAAGTCATTCGGGTCAATTTTATTAGCCAGCAACACATCCACCGGCAGTTCGACCTGCTGGCGGCAATTGGTGCAGAGTTTCCGGTAAAGCCGTTGCGCCTGGGAAAGAATCAGGGATGACGCCATCAGGAAGGGCGGGATCCCCATGTCAATCAGACGGGTAATGGCACCGGCGGCATCGTTGGTGTGAAGCGTGCTCAGCACTAGATGCCCGGTAAGCGCCGCTTTGACCGCGATTTCCGCCGTTTCGCCATCGCGAATTTCACCCACCAACACAATGTCGGGATCCTGCCGAAGAATGGATCGTAAAGCGGCTGCAAAGGATAAACCAACGGCGTTAACCTGAACCTGATTGATCCCCGGCAATTGGTATTCTACCGGATCCTCGCAGGTCACAATGTTCACGTCCGCCTTGTTCAATTCCTGGAGACAGGAGTACAAGGTCGTCGTTTTCCCACTCCCGGTAGGGCCCGTCACCAGGATGATCCCGTGTGGCTGGCTGATCGCATAAGCCAGGGCCGCGGCCGAACGCGCGTCAAGTCCAAGCCCGCCCAAGCTGGGGAAAAGCGCGCTTTTATCAAGCACGCGCATCACGATTTTCTCCCCGTGGATGGACGGCAGCGCGCTCACGCGAATATCCACTTCCTTCCCCAACGCCTTGATCCTGAAACGGCCGTCCTGGGGGACGCGTCGCTCGGCAATATCCATATCGGACATGATCTTGATACGCGAGATCAGCGCCGGCTGATAACTCTTCGGCGGGCTGGGTCGCTCCGTCAGGGAACCGTCAATACGATACCGTAACCGCAGAGTCTTTTCCTGCGGCTCAATATGAATATCGCTGGCTTTCGTCCTGAGCGCTTCCACCAGGATCATATTCACCATCCGGATGACGGGCGCCCCTTCGGCACTCTCGAGCATTTCCTCAAGACTGAGTTCCTGCTTGTCATCTTTGCCGACCTCGACCTCACTGTCGGTATCCCGCATGATGTCATCGAGGTTGATATTGCCCGTGTCCGCTGGGGCCAACGCCCGGCTCAATGCTTCCTGAACATCCTTCTCTCCCGCCACCAGCGGCATAATCTGGAGCCCGGAAATCACGTGGAGTTCGTCAACCGCCATGATGTCAAAAGGGTCTCCAAACGCGACCACAAGAACATCCCCGAATTTCATCATGGGCATGGCCTGGTGCTTTCTCAACACCTCGGCCGGTATGGTTTCCAGAAGTTGCGGATTCGGCGTAAAATGCGCTAACGTGATCGGCGCCATCCGGAGATACTCGGCCAGACAAAGCGTTGCTTCGACTGGAGAGATCAAGGAATTGTCGAGAAGGTATTTCTCAAGCCGGACTGAAAACGACTGGGCGCGTTCCTGCGCCTGCTTGAGCGCCTCGGCTGAAATAGTGCCCCGTCGAAGCAGAATATCAGCAATTTTGGAACTATGTGACCCTGTACTCATCTAGCGTTTGCTTCTCTATTATGCGAAGCGGGCTCAATCGTCAAGGAAGGCCTTGCCCCGTCAATAGGTGTCCCGGGGGTTGCCCGTCTCTCCCCCCCTTGGCGTGCCCGATAATAAAGCCAAATCCCCACAAGGGGAACCAGTGCCACATCAACCAGTACAACCAGAGCCAGGTCGCGCGGAAGGTCTGCCAAACGGGCCAGGGTCTCAGGCAAGAGAAGAAGAAGGGGAGGGTAAATCACCAGAAAGACCAGTGGCATCACCACCATCACGCGTAACGTTCGTGCACAATACCATCCTGAACTTTGCATTATTTTCTCCTGCCATGGGAACATCTGATGAAGAGGAAACAACACACCGATAACACAGAATCACGTGGCAATTCCCAGGGCCTCATCCCTTTCCCGGTTTCCGCCACACCGTCTTCGCAAGTCATGGCCGTCGTAAATCGGGTACGCTTCACCGCAGCCACCGTGATGGATTGGGTTTACACCCCATGCGGAGGAAGCACCCCGTTCTCGTTCAGGTACTCAAGCACATCGTCCGGAAGTTTTCCCTTTCCTGACCACTTGACTTTCGGAGCGATAATTGAGGAGTCGCTACTCCCGAGCCGGAACGTCATCGGGGTACAAGGCAGAATGATGCAGGGGGGAAAGTCCCCGTTGTGGAGCTGAATATATTTCGCCAGCTTCGGCGGCACATCCCCGCTTCCGTTGTATTGAATATAGGATCCGCTCACCTGGTAAAGGCGTTCCTCCTGTATCGGCTCAGCCGAAACCGCAACGGCCGGCGTCGGCTTCCGTTTCACGGCCGTCTCCTGACGTACCCGGATCTTTCCGTACACCGACCACACAAAGCCTATCTCATCAAGTTTATTGACACGATCGGCAGCCAGCGAACCCATCTTTTTCCGGTGGCGCTGATTCGCCACCCAGTTGGCCAGATCAGGCTCCGAGGGACATGACGACGGCACATCACAGTCTCCATGCTTCTTCTTGTATTTCAGCAATCGCTGGAACATATCGCCCCAGACTTTATCCGCCGGCGACCAAATGAAGCCCATCTGCGTCAATCGGCTTACATGCGCCTTGGAAAGCTCCCCGATCTTTTGGCGATACCGCTGCATCGCCACCCAGCGCCCCAACTGGATATTCTTTTTCCAATTGGCGGGAACCTGGCAGTGCCCCTGCTCCTTGCGAAACGCTTCAAGTGCGCGAAACATGTTTTCCATATCTACACTTTGCCGCGCCATGATGATGCCTCACAATCGTACGATTAACTCCTGGGCCCCAGTTTCTTCACGTGGCAATATTCTGTCACGTAGGTTCGGTCCCTGACAACTTCTTTCGCGATTCAGCGTCCGCCACGCCGGGCTTGCTTCAACGCCTCGTCAATATCCCCCTCCGTAAAACGGGATGTCAGTTTTGTCACCAGGTTACCCTGGCTGTCATAAAACCAAAACTGGGGCAACGACTTGATGCCCAACGCTACACAGATCGGGGCATTGAAATCAGGACATTGGATCCTCTGGATAACCGTCCGGTTGCCCCGCTTGGCCACCAGCGTTTCGATATAGTTGCCTTCCCGGATGCTGGCTACCGCTTTGGGATAATGAAAATGCACAATATTGACATATCCTTTTTTCAAGAAGGACTCGATATCCACCTCTTCCCCCTTGCTGATCAAATAGGTATCCCGCGCCTCCATCTCCTTCCATTTACCCGATCTGACCCAGTCACGGGGCGCTGCCCCGGACGGGGATATCCCACGCGGATCCCCCACTGGGCTGACTCTCGCTTGAGGAACGACTGTCTCCGGAGGGGGCTGGGGAGGGGCGGGAGGAGGGGTGACCATGATCCTCTTTAACATAATTACCGGTTCGGTGTTATTCTCCCCGCCAGCCGAGAAATGAACCACTTTTTCCTGGAAACTGACAAAATTGACGGCACGATAAGTGTTCAAAATCGTGTCCATGTCCACCCGGATCGGGGTATCAGCGATAATTGACTTAATTTTTAGAGGGAACTCCATGATCGGCGTCCCGTCGAGGGGCATGAATTCGAATTGATGGTTGTTAAACCCGGCAAGTCGACCCTTGACCTCCCTGCCATCGCTCAGGGTCAGGGTGTCCGCCTGGGCCAAAAAGGCGGCGAACAGAACAACACCAATACCTGTAAGCCTATTCATCCGCACCCTCTCATTCCCACTCAATCGTTGCCGGCGGCTTTGAACTGATATCATAAACCACCCGGTTAATCCCGGAAACCTCATTGATGATCCGGCTCGATATCCTGGCCAGCGTATCATACGACACCCGGGACCAGTCGGCCGTCATGCCATCCTGGCTTTCCACAATGCGAAGCGCCGCCACATTCTCATACGTCCGGCTGTCCCCCATGACCCCAACCGTCTGGATGGGCAGCAACACCGCAAAGGACTGCCAAATCTTGGAATACATGGGATCCTTCTGCATCTCCTCCTGTACCCGCAAATCAGCCTTCTGGAGCAGGGCCACACGCTCCTCAGTGACCTCGCCCAGAATCCGGACCGCAAGGCCAGGCCCGGGAAACGGCTGACGGTCAACCACATATCCCGGCAACCCCAGCTCGCGCCCCAACAGACGGACCTCATCCTTGAAAAGCTCCCGAACCGGCTCGATCAACTTGAACTTCAGATCCTCCGGCAAGCCGCCCACATTATGGTGGCTCTTGATCGTCGCCGAGGGACCCCCGATCGGGGAGGCGCTCTCAATCACATCGGGATACAGCGTCCCCTGGGCTAAAAATTCAACCTCGCCAAACTTCCGCGCCTCGACTGAAAAAACATCAATGAAGGTCTTGCCAATGATCTTCCTCTTCTGCTCGGGTTCTGTTACGCCTTTCAAGGCATCCAAAAACCGCCTTTGGGCATGAGCCACATGCAGGTCAATCCCGAACGCCCTGCCGAACAATTCCTCGACCTGTCCGGCCTCCCCGTACCGCACCAACCCGTTGTCCACAAACACACAGTGAAGCTGTTTGCCGATGGCCCGATGCAGCAGCGCGGCCACCACGGATGAATCCACGCCCCCGCTTAACCCGCACAGGACATGACCGCCATCCACTTTCGCACGGATCGCTTCCACGCTCTCTTTGATGAACTGCGCCATTTCCCAGTCGGGCCGGCACTTGCAGATATCAAACAGAAACCGCTTCAGAATGGTTGTGCCCTGCGGGGTGTGGACCACTTCGGGATGAAACTGAAGCCCATAAATTCGGCGCGCAGAGTTTCCCATGGCCGCCACGGGACAGGTGTCCGTCTTCGCCATCACTGAAAACCCCGCCGGCAACTGCTCAACCTGATCGCCGTGACTCATCCAAACGTCGAGCGACACCGGCAGGTCGCGAAACAGCGACGTCGAATCCACCACGGAAATCCGGGCGCTTCCATATTCACGTTCACGCCCCGGCTTGACAGCGCCCTTCAGAAGCTTGGCGGTCATTTGCTGCCCATAGCAGATGCCCAGTATGGGAACCCCAAGATCATAGATCGCCGGGTCGCAGAGGGGCGATCCTTTGTCCAGCACGCTGGCCGGACCTCCGGACAGGATGATTCCGGCGGGCTTGCGGACGGCAAGCTCGGCGGCCGTAATATTGAATTTCAGCAGTTCAGAATAGACACGCTGCTCACGAACCCGGCGCGCAATCAACTGACTGTACTGGGAACCAAAATCAAGAATGGCGATCCAATTGTGCCCTTGCATAAACGTCATGCCTTTCGGATTAATTCACGAAACTGAGTGAAAAGATAATAGGGATCATGGGGCCCCGGCGAGGACTCCGGGTGATATTGCACACAGAACATCGGCGCCGTCTTATGCGACAACCCCTCCACCGTCTGATCATTGAGATTCATATGCGTCACCTCAACCTTTGATGGATCCAGCGAGACGGGATCCACCGCGAAATTATGGTTCTGCGAGGTGATTTCCACCGCACCGGTAAGCAGATTCTTCACGGGATGGTTGCACCCATGATGTCCAAACTTGAGCCGGTAGGTTTTCCCTCCACACGCCAGCCCTAAAATCTGGTGCCCCAGACAAATGCCCATCAGCGGAACCTTGCCCAACAGTTCGCGCGCCGCCTCGATGGCATAGGTGACCGCCGCCGGATCGGCTGGTCCGTTGGAGAACAATACTCCGTCGGGCTTCCTCTTCAAGACCTCCGCCGCTGTCGTCTGGGCCGGCACCACTGTCACCTCCATACCATTCCGGCGCAGACTTCGCAGGATGTTCCATTTGATTCCAAAGTCATAGGCCACAATCTTCAGATCAGCCTTGGGCAACGCCGCCGCGATCCCCCAACTCCGGGACAACGAATCATCCGGATCCCACGGGTAGGCCGTCTGGCAGGTTACTTTCGCCGCATAGTCCTGGCCATCCAACCCACCCCACTCACTGGCTTTCCGAACCGCTTCGACCTCGCCGACTTGACCTGACACGCTCATGAAACCGCGCTGAGTGCCTTCCATCCGGAGCCGCGAGGTGAGCGCCCGGGTATCAATGCCGGCAATGGCGGGCAGGGACCATTTTCGAAGGTAATCCGCCACGGATCCATCAGCCCGCCAGTTGCTCGGCAGGTTCAGATCATGAATGATGAAACCGTTGGCAAATAATTGGCGGCTCTCCATGTCAGCCTGATTCATTCCCGTGCTGCCGATTTCCGGATACGTCATGGTCACAAACTGACCGCTATACGACGGGTCGCTGAGAATTTCCTGATACCCCGCCATGCCGGTATTAAACACCACTTCGCCATAGGCATCCACCGGAGCGCCGACCGAATATCCCCGCAAAATCGTTCCATCCTGAAGCGCGACAAAAGCCGCACGAGCCCGTTGCTCCGCCCAATTCCATTTTGAAGCCATGACAAATCCTTCCCGTTCCCCAACAGTCCATTTACTCTAGCGATTCCCCGGGGACTTGGCAACGTTATCGCACCCACACGTTTAACGGGTCTCACTGATCCTCTCCTGGGCGGGGGGTGGGTTTGGTTTGGGCTTGCACAAACCCCGTGTTGAAACGTATTTATCACTTGTTATGAAATCTCAGCGGTCTCTTATTCAGCTTCGGGCCATCATTAGCCCATTTTTGTGCGTCATGCTTTTCAGCAGTTGCAAGGCACCTCCACCCCCACCCGAGGCTCCACCCTCAGTTCCACTCCCCTCGCCCACGCCTTTATCCTGGACCGCACCCCATCTCGAGGTTCATCCCGTACTCATCATAAAACCCACCTCTTCAGTTAAAATCCCCGCGGAACGAAGTTATGCCGAAAAGGTGACGTCGCGCCTGGCGGATTGGATTCAAAAGTCAGGCATTCCAGTTGTCATGGTCACGGATGACGAGTTCGCCGCCGGAATACCCAATGATGCCCGTGTGGCCATCCTGCCGTACAATTCAAACTTGAGCGCAAAAGAGATACTGGCCTGTCAGCGGGTTGTGGCGAGGGGCGGAAAGTTAATTGTCATGTTCTCGGCCGACGCCCAACTCGCCGCCTTGATGGGATTCCGGCTGGGCGTCTCGATGCGGGCACCGGGCTCGGATTCATGGAACGCATTCCGCTTTGTCGCGGGCACGCTGCCGACAGCGCCACTCCTGATCAAACAGCCTTCCTTGACAATTCTGCCCGTCAGTCCCGCCGACAAGAATTCAAAAGTTATCGCCTGGTGGGAAAGCGCCTCTGGCCATCTGCCCCGTGAACCGGCCTGGGTGCAATCCGACCGGGGCTTCTGGATGTCACATATCCTTTTGGAAAGCGATGTCGCCGCCAAAAAAATGCTGCTCATCAGTTTGCTGGGCGCTTGCGATCGGGATCTTTGGCAGGCCGCCGCCGCCCAATCCGTCACCCAGGCTGGCCGGCTGGGGAAATATCAAACTGCGGCACAAGCCCTTTCGGCAATCAAAACAGAAGGGGTTCGCGACATGGAAAACCCTGTGCTGAAAGCGTTAATTGTCCGGGCCGAACAACTTCAACGTGATGTCAACAAGCAATACCAGACGGGCAATTATGAACAGGTTCTTGCGTCCGCCCACCTGCTGAACATCACCCTGACGGAAGCCTTTGCGCGTGTGCAAACTACGAAGAAAGATGAATTTCGCGGGGTATGGAATCACTCAGGCACTGGCTTTATCCCCGGCTCATGGGATCAGACCTGCCAGAGTCTCGCCAGTAGCGGCATGACGGCCGTACTCCCGAATGTTCAACGCCCCTGGTGCGCCCATTACCCCAGCCGGCTGATTCCGGCATCCGATGTTCTAGCCCGGAACGGCGACCAGATGGCTGACTGTGTCAAGGCCGCCAAACGCCAGGGGATCGATACCCACGCGTGGGTTATTCTCTGGAATCTGGAGGGGGCGCCTGAATCCATGATAGCACCCTACCGAAAAGCCGGCCGTCTCCAGATATCGGCCAACGGGGAAACCATTCCCTGGTTGTGCCCCTCGCATCCGGCCAACCGGACTTTTGAATTGGCGGCAATTAAGGAACTGGCGGAGCGTTATCCCGATCTCAGCGGCATACATCTCGATTACATCCGATACAAAACCCAGGACTACTGTTATTGCAACGGATGCCGGACTCGCTTTACCCAAACCACCGGCATCCAGATCAACCATTGGCCAAGAGATGTCCGTAGCGGCAGCAAACAAGCGGCATACAAAGAGTGGCGTAGAGACCAAATCACCCGCTTTGTGGCCGAAACACGCCAGGAACTGAAGCGGTTGAATCCCAACCTCAAACTCTCGGCCTCCGTCTATCCCCTCTATCCCGGGGTTCGTGATTCCATTGCCCAGGATTGGGGTGAATGGGTACGGCAAGGGCTGGTGGATTTCGTATGCCCGATGAACTATACCTCTGATCCTGTAAAATTCATCGACTGGTATCGCAAACAAGCGGCCTATCCCGGTGCAAAAGGCAAGGTGTTTGCGGGAATCGGCGTCACCTCTTTGGAGTGCCGCCTCACCGCCGTTGAGACCATCACCCAAATTAATGCGCTGCGACAGGAAGGCGCCAACGGATTCACCTTGTTCGAGGCCAACCCCACACTGAAGGACGACATCCTTCCGTACCTGCAGATGGGGACTACCGCAAAATAGCCTTATTTCGCCGGAGTATCCAGATCCGAGATTTCCTTCTTCATCCGCTCAAAACATTGGGGGCAAAGACCATGACTGATCAGGGCCAGGGAGTGCTCGGAAACATAGTCATCCAACTGTTCCCACAAGTGTTCATCCACCCGGATCTTCCGGCAACCGGAACAGACGGTCAGCAGGCCGGTAATAATCCGCTTCTGCTGAACGTAAGTATTCCCAACCGCCACAATGGCCACAATAATAACCCCAATGGTCAGGGCGCTTCCCCGGTACACGTTGAGGCTTGTCGGATGTGTTCCAAACCACAAAGCCGACAAATCCATCAGTTCATTGAGCCAGACGAGCAGAATCAACATCAGAAACGTCATCATCTGCCAGAGGGCGACGGTGAACAAGCCATCCCGCCTCCTCTGGGATAAGGATTTGTAGGATGTCCTACTCATTCCCCTCTTTTGCCTTCTTGGCCTGCTCCTCCGCCTGCTTCATGGCCTGTTCCTGCATGGTTTTGACAAACGCGGCAGCGGCCTTGCCGGCATCTTCCGGCGTCATGTCCTTATCAGGTGTAATCCCCATTTCTTTCTGAAGATCGGTCATCCGCTGCTGGGCTTTGCTCGCACCGGCCTTAGCGCCGACACCTAGAAGCGCAAATACAGCCGCAATGATCCCGAAAACGAGCCAGGCTTTCTTGGCTGGAATTTTGTGAACCTCCACGCTGGCGGTTACGATCAGAAAAAGCATCCAAACCAACCCGACCAGCGGCCCGACGACAGGGATGGCCCCCGCCAACGCCGTGATCGGCGAAACGGCGGATGCGTAAGCTCCACAACGATAAGCCGTCTCGTAGGATTCATTGGAGCCCATTAATTTCCAGATCACAAAGATGATCGCCGCCCCGATGAAACCGCCAATCAACACCCAGACAGGCATCATGATAACGGCCACCAAGGCCATCTTCACCGACATAACCGGCCCGATATGCACAAGCCCGAGAATCGCGTGAATAATGCCTGTCACGAACCCTAGAACCACCGCAAAAATCAGCGGATCCACAAATCCGCCGATCTTCGGCATACCGCGATAGAACTCCGTCGGTGTCAGAATAACCTTCTTAACCGTTTCGATAATGGTCTGTACCGGCGAACTCGTCTGTCTTTCAATCCCTGTCATATTTTCCATAGTGTCTCTCCTATCCCTTATTGTAATCCGCATTGATATGTCAAATTTTGCCACCCCACGCCCCACAACGCAATAGGAAATATCGACGGAAGACTTCGCACGTTTCCTAACCAAACTTACTGCCTGAGAACTGTTGCCGGCGCTACTCCAGCATCCAGGATCCCCAGGCATTGGGATGGATCCGGATCTCCGAGGGAATGTCGTTGTTGATCGAGACTTCCGGACTCTTGTCGCTCCACATGTAACGGATGGCATTGCGGGTGCCGCCCTCGTTGCCGTAGATCACGCCAAGGTCACCCAGCAAAACCAGGCCGTTTCTGGGCGTCACGCCGAGTTCTTTCCACGGGACCGCCACCTCGACCACATAGCCGTCCTTTTCCACGGCGGCATGCATGGATAGGTCGTTCCACGGTGCCACGTCATCCAGCGTGTCCTTACCGGAGCTGACGGTCTCGACGCTGAACGCATTGGGCTTCTCCTTGTCCGCAGTAACGTAGCGGTAGCGCGTGGCCACCAACTTGCCGTCCGGCGTACGGGCAATGAGGAGCCGCACGTCGCCGACGCGAGTCTGCTGCTGGTTCTGGCCGCGAACGGCGCGCTTCGCCGGATCGGTGGCGAGGCAAAGCTCCACGGCATCGCCGGATTTAAAGAGCAATCGCTGGTCGCTCGGGGTGTTCACGAAAGGCGACTCGTCGCCGACCTGGAAGCGGACGTAGAGATTGGCGTCGTCGTAGCCGACCTGGGCCTGGGCCGTGCGGTTGCCCTCCAGACAGATCGTGAGCGGCTGAGTGTTGGCCCATTCGCCGTACTTGCCGTCCGCCGCCGCGCCCTTCAGCCTCGGCAGTTTGGCCGTCTTCTTGCCGACCGCAGACTGGCCGGCGAGGAAATTCTGTTTGGCCGCCGCGTCAGCCCTGACAACCTGTTCCGGCGTGACGGAGACCGTCACCGCCTGACGCTTGATCGTGTCGAGCCCGCCCAGTTCCCACAGACGCTGATCGGCATCGCCGCCCAGGTAATAGAACTTGCCAGTCTTAGGGTGCTGAAAGAGCGTGCCGTTGAAGTTCTCGGTCAGGACCATGGTGTGGTCTAGGGTGAAATTCGAGCGCTGATCCTGCCCGAGCGCATCCACGAACAGACCATCCTTGGGATCGAGCAGGAAATACTGGCCGTAGTAGCCGGTGAACGCCACCAGATCGCGCAGTCCGCCGGGCGACTCGCGCAGGCCGACAAGAGTGCCCGGCGTGTAGGCGTCGCTCGTCCAGGCAAAGGAGCAGTGGACATTGTGGTATTCCCAGAGCTTCTCCCCCTTGGCGGAGAATTTGACCACACGGTGGCCCGAGCCCTGGTGGCGCTGCCCGCGCTCCAGCGAGCCGCCGGACACCACCGCATAGAAGCTGCCGTCTTCGGACGGCGCGATCCCCGAGACGGCGCCGCCGTCGGGATCGGTCGCCAGGAGGGTCGGCTTAGCCGGGTCGCCATACGTCAGGCCGCCTTGCTCATTGAACCCGAGGAAATCCCAGCGCACGACCGAATACGGTTGCGTTGTCTTCGCGCCGCCCTGAGCGTTCCACGTGACGCCCTGATGCCAGTAGAAGTTGAGTTTCCCGTCCATAGGCAACCCGAAGAAGTATCCGCTGAGTTGCGCATAGTGCACCTCCCAGATCTGAACCTTGCCATCGTTGTTGCTATCGAGCCACCATTTCCGGCCCTCGACAGACAAGCGGGGCACGAACCGGTCGCCGACCTCTTCGTAGAGCGTAGACGGTCCAACCCCCGGCATCGAATTCTGCGTCCAGAAGAACTTCCGGCCCTGGACGACCGCCATCACTCCGCCCGCGTGGTTGGGTTGCCCCCCGAACTTGACGCCGCTGTCCTCCGTCGCGCGCAACACCGTCGCGTCCACTTTCCACGTCCCCTTATCGTAGTCCATGAGGTAGCGGACGGACTGCAGATACACGTACTCGGGTTGGACGGGGTCCACGATCGCGCGGGACGAGTAGTCGATGGAGCCGTAGAAATCCTTCCAGAGTGTGCCGTCGGGATTCCAGACGGAATAGCGCTTGGGACAGGGATCGGCCTCAGCCACCCACAGACGGCCATTTTTATCCACACCAATGCTGTAGGGATTGAGCATGCCGCCGGGGTGGAACTTGCCCAGCGCGGGCCGGCCGCCGGGGACGCCGAACTTGAGCAGGACTTTCCCGGCCGGCGAGAGTTTCCACACCTGCATGGTCTTGCCCTGAAGGGAAACATAGACATTTCCGGCCGCATCGCACGCGAGATGGCGCGGTTCGTCGAGATCGCCCAGAATCGAAGTGAATTTCTGTGTTGGGAGCTCGAAGCGGCCGACGGCATTGCTGCTGACAGCGTAGAGCGTTCCGTCTGGCGCCACGGTCAGACCGAAAGGCTTCGCCAGCACGGCTTCGCCACGCGGTTCGCCGGACGCGATGTCGAGCCGATAGAGCCTGTCGTCGGCAAGGCTGCTGACGATTAACTGATCCCCTGCCGCCGCGATGCCGTAGAACTGCCAGGATCGGCTGCCCCAGGCGCTGCCTGACTCGTCCGGCCGCTTGGAGGTGACCGGCGTTTCGGGGCGGCCGGTCGAGAACGGCGACAACAACCCGTTTTCAAGGTTGAACTTGGTGATCTTGGCGCCACCGCGGCTGAGGAAATAGCCGAAGCCCTTGTGCAACGCTACGGCCACACCGTTGGCCATGGTGCCGTAGCGCTTGCGGCCGTCGAGATCGGTGCGGATCGAAGCCATCATGGCCTCGGCGTTGGCCGTGCCCAGGACGACGGCGTCGCCTTCGATGCCGATCGTCTGCGGCATGTTGTAATCGCCGGCCCAGCCGCCGGTGCCGTCCCCGGTCTGGTAGGGCGGCGTGCCGCTGACGCCGATATCACAAACGTATTTTTGAACGATGCCGTCGTGCGTGAGAAGCTTGGCGGTGTAGGCGCCAGCGGGCACGGGTTTGTCGAAGTCGTCCAGCCCATCCCAGAGGTAGGTCTGCTCGCCGGCCGGATACGGTTGCGCGCCGAGGCAGGTGCGAACAAGTTTGCCGGCGGCGTTGTAGATCGCAAGGCTCACCTTGCCGGGCTTCTCGAGCGCGACCGCGATCGGAATATGACCCCCGGCGCGGCCAAGGACGCTCCGCCCGGGGAGCTTGAGATTGCCGGTCTTCTCGAAGATCGCCGTGCCCCAAGACGCCGGGCCCATATAACCCAAATCGCCACTGGTCGCGTTGCGAATGTCGGTCATGCCGCAGCGGACCGCCAACCCCTGATCGTTGCCCCAGTGCATCTGCCACGTGATCTGGAGGCGATCCCCGGCGGTCAGGGGCCGCGGGGCGCGCAGCACCGACCAGGGAATGCGATACTCCATGACATAGCCTTGCCCGTCGGCATCCTTCTGATAGGCGCCCTTGACGCCGGGCGGGTTCAGGGTCGGATCCTTAAAGCCCAGCGTGTAGAATGAGAAGTAGCCGGCCGCCTTGTCCTGCGTCGAATACCACATCCAGAACATGTTCACGAACTTCTGTTCTTCGGGCGGCATCTTTTTCCCGCTTTGAGTCGAAACCGTGGAATGAATATCCGGGTTGGAGAGCAGGAAGATCTCGATCGCATCGGCATTCCAGGCCATATTGACCTCGCCGCCGAAGGTATAGTTGTTGATCATCGGCGTGGGGTCTTTGACATGGGCGCTGACATAGAGGTAGTCCTTGTCGTACATCATCGCGCCGTGGACTGAGTAAACCCCCTTGCTCGACTCGTCCATGAACATCAGGACCGCGCCCGACAGGTCCCAGTCATCGAGCTTGCCGTCGATCGTTACTGGGCCTGCCTGCCCTGAGGCTGTTGAAAGGGGAACCGGAACCACATGGAGTTCCGTGTTGTCCGCCTTGTTCACGAGCGCGACATAGGCCTGAGCCGCGCCCGCCGCCAGTAGAATTCCCAATCCCGCCGCCAATTGCCTTTTCCATATGGTTTTCATGCGCGTCACTGTACGCCTAATGACGGCGGCAATTCAATCCAGGAATCGGCTTTTGCCGTCACCATCGCCAGGCGTATGGCATGCCTGCGCGGGAAAGCCGCCGCGCCTACGACGCGGCTTATGAAGAATTGCAAAAGCGAAATGGCAAGAGTAATGTGCCGAGTCATGACGCCAAACAGCAATATCATGAGACCAAGACATGCCTGACATTCCACGCTCCCGCGACATGGAGGACGAAATCCTGACGCGGCTTCTTCATGGCGACCCCACCGCGTGGACAACGCTGGTCCGGGACTATTCCGGATTGCTGATCGGGGTTGCCAACCGGACCTTTGCCTCCTATGGGTACAAGCCCGTGACCCAGGACGCCGAGGATGTGGTGGCCGTGGTCTGGTCAAACGTGCTGGCCAACGACCACCGGATCATCCGGCGATGTCTGGAACAGGGTCACTGGCTTGCCACGCTATACACGCTGGTCCGCAACCGCACCATTGACGTGATGCGCGCGCACCGGTTGGCAACCGTTCCGCTCGATGAGACGCTTATCCCGGAGCCTGAACCGGCCTCAGAGCCCGAACCTCCGGATATCCCTCCGGCCCACCTTCGCCAAGCCATGCGGTCCCTGAACGCGCGGGAGCGGACCCTGGTGGAACTTTTCTTTCTCCAGGGCAAGAAGTACCGCGAGATTGCCGCCTTGACGGGAGTTGCGCAGAACAGCATCGGCCCGACCCTGGGGCGCGCCCTCTCTAAACTGCGCACGGCACTGACGGCATGAATGTGGGCGGCCCAAGGCGTCACCGGGCGGGGAATGGGAAAGCGGCCTTGCCGTCAGGAAACGGTATTCTTTTCAGCGAAAATTGATGTACGAAAGACCCGGGTTCCCCGCTATAGAAGGTAAGACAAGGAAACGGAAGGCGAAGCGTGAGCAAGAACGAAGCGGAAAATCCCACAATCAAGACCCCGACCCAGCGGGAGGCAGAGGCCTCCCTGGATGAGGGGGAGGCCATTCGTCTGGCCGCCGAGTGGCATTTGGCCGAACGTCTTCGCCCTCTGACTGAAGCTACCCTGAAGGATCACCTGACCCTGCAGGCATTACAGCGGCTTGCCAACGAGCACCGCCGGAATGACGGTGAGAAGGACCTGCCGGAACATCTCACGGCCTGCCCGATCTGTCTGGATTTGTTTCAGACCCTCCTCGAGGGAACTCCCTTGGTCTCCCGGCGGGCCATGAAGCGGTTCGAGGAGACCCCGGGTGCCCCCCGCCGCTGGACGAAGCTTGCGTGGTTCACCTCAAGCCCGATCCTGCTCCGGGCGGCGGCTCTCGCCGCGATTTTCCTAGGCGCAGGCGTTCTCGTCAGGCCGCTTCTCTTTTCCAATCCGCCCGTGACGACGCAGGGCGTCTTTACGCTGGCGAACGGGTCGACCGTCCCCGCCGGCCAAGCGGTTCCTGCCCGCCGGGAGTTCACCATGAATGCGGGTGCCGCAATGGTTCTCGATGACGGCGGAACGGCCGTTCGCGCGGAGACCGCATCGAATCTCTCGTTTTCGCGAAGCCTGCGGGGCAACCCCCGGTTCGCCGTTCACAGCGGCGACGTCTGGGTGACAGCCGCCAAACAGAAACCCGGATCAACCATCGTGGTTCAGACTCCGCTCGGAGAGATCCGGGTCATCGGAACCAAGTTTCGTGTTACTGTCGAAAAAGAGAAGGTTGTGGTCCATGAAACCCGACCGGAACGGCCCGAAGTCACGAAGTATGCCACCAATATTTCAGCGGTCGTTGTGGCGGTGCAGGAAGGCACTGTTTCCGTGCGCACCCGGAGCGAACAAGCATCCGTGTCGGTAGGCCAGACGGCCATCATGCGCCAGAATCAGCAATGGATCGAAGTACGGTAGCGCCGCCACTATGACGCGGCGCACCAGAGGATGAGGTGCCGCGAATGCGGGCCGCGCCGCCGCGGGCGTAACCGCGGCAATACAGTAGCGCCGCGACTACGACGCGGCGCACCGGAGGATTGAGGTATGCAAGCGTTCAGTCATAAATTATGGATTGCCTTCGTCGCGGGTGCCCTGCTCCTGAACCGGGCGACCCCGGCCCGGGCGGCGGATCCGGAAGAAGCCCAATACAACGTCGTGGTGACGCTCTTCAACGCCAATCAATGGCAGGCGGCCCTGAAGAAGATTGATGAGCGCGAAGCCCGGCCCCTGACCGACGACATGCGCCTGAAGTACCTGTACGCGCGAGGGTTGGCGCTGGAAGCCGGGAAGAAGACCCGGGACGCAAGGAATGCGTACGAGGCCCTGATCCAGAAGTACCCGACCGCCGCCGAGAGCGCCAAAGCGCGCCTGGCGCTGATCTTCATTGACTACGCCGCGAAGGATTACCAGGCCGTGACCGCCGGGTGCGACGCCCTCAGGCAGGACTCGCTCTCGTCACCCGAAAAACAGAAAACCACCCTGATGTACGCGGAGGCCTGCCTGGCCCTCGGCGACCCCCGGAAGGCCATGGCTCTCTACCAGAAGGCCCTGACCCTTGGCGCCGACCGCGCCATCGTCGCTCCCAAGCTGTTCAACCTCTACCAGACGATACCGCTACACAAGGAACTCCTCGACCTGTCCGCCACCCCCCTGCCCGGCGTGGCGGCCGACGCGCTCGCCACGGTGCGCATGGAATCCTTCCTCGCCCTCGGCCGCAACGCCGAGGCCGTGGATGAGGCGAAGAAGGTCCCGACTGACAGCCCGTACTTCGCACGCGCCTGCTTCTCCCTGGCTCAGGCTCTCATCCGGCAGAATAAACTCAAGGAGGCGATCTCCCCCCTGACCACGGCCCTTCGTGACCTCAAGGATCCGGCGCCTCCCCCGGCGGCGCACCTTGCCCTGGCCGAGTGCCTGCTGGAGGCCAACCGCCCGGCCGAGGCCGACCAGTCCATTGACGAAGCCTGCCGCCGGGCTGGCGCACTCGACAAGAAGGAGGAGAAGACGATCCTGGAGCAGGCCTATGTCTTCCGGATCAGGACCGCCCTGGCCCTGCACGACAGCCGTAAACTCGGCAAGGCCGTGGACGAGGCGCGCGCGTCGCTCCCCGCGGACAAACTGGCCGATGTTCTCTACGCACGCCTCTTCGCCCTTCACCAGGAGAAGGATTATGCCGGGATCATCCAAACCCTGAAGGACGATCTGCCCGTGTTCCAGGGAAAGCCGCAGGAAGGGAATGCCGCACTGATCTACTTCACCGCCTGCAAGCAGAATGGCAAGATCGCCGAGGGCTGCGCCCTCCTGGAAACGTTCATCCAACGAAACCCCGGCGCCGCCGAGGCCGCCAAGGCGAAGCTCGAGCTGGTCAACGCGGCACTGACCGCCGAGGACTTCCCCCGGGCGCGGGACCAACTGGCGCAGCTTTTCGCCATGCCCAATGTGGCTACGCATCTCGGGTCTGACGCGCTGGTCGAAGCCCGATACAACGCCGCCGCAGTCGCCGTGAGGCTGAACGATCCGGCCGCAGCCGTGACCACCCTGACGAGCCTCCGCGCCCTCAAGCCCGGCAAGGCCATGCTCGGCAAGGCCATGTTCCTCCTGGGGCAGGTCTACGCCCAGACCAACGACTGGGCGAACGCGGCAAAGGCCTGGAATGAAGCCCTGAACCAGGGGGAGGGCGTCGACTCAGGGGTCTTGCGCGAGCGGCTCGGGCGCGCCTTGGTGGCGGCCGGAAAACCCGCAGAAGCCAAAATCCAGTTCGAAGCCCTCGCCAAGGCGGCAGGCGGGGCCGGCAAGCTGAACGCCGAAACTCGCGAGGCCTGGGCCCGCGCGCTCTACGGTCTCGCGGACTTCGCCGGCGCCGGCGCCGCCTACCAGGAGCTGTACGGGTCCGCCAGCGCCTCCCATTCACCCCTCTATGCCTATGAGTGCGCCGTGTGTATGGAACGCGCAGGGAAATGGGCCGACGCCGAGAAATGGTACCTGCTGGCGGAACCGGGAAGCGACAGGCTCCCCCCGGACTATGCCAAGGCCCTGCCCCAGAACCTGTCGCGTGTGAGGTTCAAGACGGGAACCGGCGACAAGGGGTTCTCCTACTGGTTCGATAAACTCGCCGCTTCGGCCCCGAACGCCGATTTCGAGGCCGCCGCGCCAGCCCTGGCCAGAATCGCCGGCGGCTTGACTTCGGAATCCTCATCGCTGGACAAACTGGAAGCACTCGTCAAGCAGTATGGCCCCGATAACGCGAGGAGCTACGGCGTCGGGGCGATCGCCCTCCAGCTTTCCGCCTCCAGCGACAAGGATCGGCTGAAGAGGCTGAGCACCCCATTGGCTGCGGATTATGCCGCCGTGGAGAAGAAGCTGCCGCCCAAAACGTGGAGCACCACGGTGGCGCCGGCCATGATCTATTTCTTCAAGGGGGAGGCCGATCGACTCGCGGGCGCTCACGCCGACGCTCTGGTCGCCTACGAGACCGTGCTTGCCGCCTACCCCTATAATGAATGGCCCGATGCCGCCGGATGCGGAGCAGCGGAATGTTACGCCGCCCTGGGCGATATGGCCACAGCGTCGAACAAATGGAACGAAGTCGTCAAGTCAGCCGGAACTTCGCCGGGTTCCGCCCCATGGCGTGACCTGGCGGCGCAGAAGCTCAAAACATTAAACAAGGAGAATCGGAAATGAGATGGATCGCGGAAGCAATCGATATGTTTATCAAGGGCGGTTTCTTTATGATCCCGCTCGTAATTATCGCCTTGGTCACCATCGCGCTGGTCATCGAACGCCTGCTGTTCCTGCGCGAAAATCGCATCGACGGCGACCGGTTCCAGTTCGAACTGCGCGCAGCGTTGAGTGAAAGCAATCTGGAAAAGGCCATCGTTCTGGCCGCACGCACGAAGGGTATCATCGGTCGGGTCATCGAGGAATGCCTCCTGCGGATCAAGGATGGCGAAGCGGACGTCGATGATGCCACGGAAAAAGTCATCCTCACCGAGATGATCGCCATGGAGCGCTCCCGGGGATGGCTCATCGCCTTCTATCAGATCGCGCCGCTGATCGGGATCCTGGGCACCATCTGGGGCCTGATCGAAGCCTTCATGGTCATCGAGCGGAGCGCCACAACCGACGCGCACCTGCTGGCCGGCGGCGTCTATCAGGCGTTGATCACGACGGTGGCCGGCTTGGTCATCGCCATACCGATCCTGATTTTCGTGGAATACCTGCGCAAACGCAGCAATATTATCCTGAGCCTGCTGGATATCTACCTGGCCGAAATTCGCGACTGGACTCGGCGACGCGAAAACAAGGCGGAGGCGACCCGTGGCAAAGCATAAACGGCACGTCATTCCGGATCGCACGGATACGAACGCCATGGATGCGATCTTTCAGCAGTGCCTGAACGCGATTCTTAAGACCCTGCTCATCTTCTTCATCTGCGCAGCCAGTCTTGTGATTCCGAACAGCATCGAAGTGGTCCTGCCGGATTCCACCAGCGGAACCAAGGCGACCGATAAGCAGAAACTGGTTGTCTCGTACTCCCTGCAAGGCGCCACCGCCGTCATCGCACTCAACGATTCGCCGGTGAATTCGCTGGAGGAACTGACCGTCCGCATGAAGACGCAGAAGACTGCAACGAAGACGCCGCCGGTGGACATCCGCATCGAGAAGACGGTGCCCTACCAGCAGGTTGTCGCCGTTATTGATGCCGTCCGCGAGGCCGGGTTCCCGAAATTCTCGTTATTGACGCTCGCCAAATACGGCCCGGGCGCCAACAAGTAGATGGCCGATGCCATGGATACCCCTTCAAAGAAACGCGAGAGCAGAATTCGCCTGACGGGTAGCGTCGCCGGGGTGGACTCCTGTGAAGTCGTGTTCGATGGCGATGAGGTCCGGATCGGTTCCGCCATCCACAACGACCTCGTGGTCTGCGATCCCCTGGTGCCGCCCCGGGCGTTCAAATTAATCCGGCACGAGCGGCACTATCAGGGTAACCCCGAGTCCTGCGACGCCGTCTGGATGCTGGAGGCGAACCCCGGGGCGCGCGTATTCCTCAATGACCGGTGCACCCGGCGCGACAAGGTGACGTTTGGCGACAGGATCGCCGTCGGCTGTCACCAGATCCTCTTCGCGCCGGCCGGCCCGATTCCGCGCAACCGCCACGCCAACGTCCATGTGGCGGACTTGTGCGCCGGCCTGATGCAATCCTACGGCCTGCCTCCCGGGTTTCTCAACACCTGCCCCAGCTACTTCCATCGCCAGCGACTGCACAAGGCGTTCGCCTCGATCGGAGTCTTGGTGGCGGCCCTGGCAATACTGGTTCTGGTGACCCCGCGCAACGAGTACTTCGAGCAGGTTCAGCCGCCCCTTGAGATCGAAGTCACCGATAGCGCCGTGTCGGCCGAGGCGGTCCGTTCGCTGGACGACGTGGCGCGGCAGAAATTCGACACCCAGGATCCGACGATCGACAAGGCCGATCTCGTGGAGTCAAGCCCCAGGATCGAGGCGCTCACCCCGCCGCCCCCCGGCTTATTCGGGTCAGTCCGCGCCATGACCGTGAAGAGGTTGGCCTTGTTGGCATTGGTGATGTAGCGCTTTGACCCGTTGAGCACATAGTGATCGCCATCACGGGCGGCGCGGGTCTGAACGGCCGCACTGTCCGAACCTGCCT
>JBAXPK010000003.1:0-76731 GCA_037132275.1 bacterium | reverse complement strand
TGGCGGTAACGTTGCCCGAGGGCACGGTGAGCAACCTGGTGGTGACGGATCTGATGCCGCGGGGTATGCAGTATGTGACTAACCGCGTGATCACGGGCGGCTTTGGCGGAGCCCTGGGTTCGCCAGAGGGAGTGATCAGCAATGGCAGCAGCGGATCGCCGGTGTCGCTTGTGTTCAGCAATTACACGGTGGTGACGAGCAATAACAACACGGGCGACAATACGTTCTGGATCGATGTGGATGGAGTGGTGTTGAATACGAACATCAACTCGGGTCTGTCGGGCTCTCAAGCGGTGTTCACGAACAAGGCCGCCGTGAGTTTTGCGGGGAATTCGCTGGCGCCGGTGACGAATCTGACGGCGGTGTTGGTGACGAACGTGGAGCCGGTGATCGTAATTCATAAGACCTTCAGCACCAACATGATGGATGCTGGCGATGTGGTGACGGTGACGTTGGTGGTGACGAATACGGGGCTGGCGACGGCGTTTGATCTTGTGGTGACGGATGCGGTTGATACTGCGTATTTCAGCACCAACAACAGTGTGTCCAGTTTCACGGTCAACACTCTGCCGCCTGATGGTTATGTCATGCGTGCCATCCCCGGCGGGTTGCTTATTACATCAGATGCAAGCGGCTCCAGTGCACCGACGAACAGCCTGGAGGTGCGTGAGGGAATCACCTTCTCGTACCAGTTGAAGGCTGCGCAGACGGTTCAGCCCAATACCGGCATTTCCCTAGCCGCGTCGTTCCGGGCCGATACCATGGCGGGTAATCCATCCGAGCAGCGCGTCGTCAGTGCTGCGGATTCAGCGGCTTCGGTGTCGATTCCAACCATCTCAGTCAGTAAGAGTCTGGCTGGGACGAGCCTCACCCATGACTGGGAGTCGGCCGGTTCCAATCTCCAGATCGGCGAGACTGCCACGTACCGGATTGATGTGACACTGCCTGAGGGAACCATCAACAACCTGGTGGTGACCGATCTGATCCCGACGGGAATGAAATACACCGCTTACCGGCTGTTTGTTCCTGCCAACATGACCCTGGGGGCCAACAGCGTCACAGGCGGGGCGTTAAGTGGTGATCCAGTCATCATCACTTTCAGCGGAGACACAGTGGTGTTGGGTAACGATATTGGGTCGGACAACACCCTCGGGATCGAGGTGGATGCGCTGGTGTTGGATGCGCCTCTCAACCACGGTCTTGTGGGGCAGCAGACTGCATTCACGAACAAGGCTACGGCAGCGTTTTCGGGGCCGGGAGCCAGTACTCTGAATTCTGCGGAAGTCTACACCCGCGCCGTTGAGCCTTCCCTCCGGATGCTCAAGACTATGTCAGGCCCGGTGAACGGGCTTGTGACGGTGTCATTGGTGGTGACGAACGCGGGCTTGGCGACGGCGTATGACATTGTGGTGACGGACCGGTTGGATTCCGTGTATTTCGACACCACGACGCTGACTAATACCCATTTGCCTGTTGGCTTTACTTTCTCGTCGAACGGGGCGCCCGGGGCGGTGACCCTTATGCTGGCCAGTGATACGGGAAGCGAGAACCCGACGAATGCGATCAAGGCGGGGGAGGCGGCCACCTTCACCTTTACCCTGCAATCGGTTCCCAATGCCGGGCTCAGCATCACCAATGTGGCGGTCATTGTCTCGAACAGCACACTGAGCGGGAGTAGCGTTCTTGAGCGGGTGGAGCCCGTGGTGACTGGCACCAATGTCCTGGTGTTGCCGATGTCCATGATCTCCAAGACCGTGTCCAACCCTGTTGCCAATGTCGGCGAGACGGTAAGCTATGTGATTACGGTAACGAACCTGGGAAGCTTGGGGATGAGCACCGTTCTGGTTCGGGACTTCTATCCGACAAATTATGTCACCTATCTCAATGCCACGCCGAGCCCCCAGACCAACTTGGTCGGGGGAACCCTGGTGTGGTCGAATGTCGGTCCCGTGGCGGTGGGGGCGGCGGCCAACATCACCGTCAACTTCTCGGCCCTGCACAATACCCTTCCGGGCGTCATGACGAATCTTGTCAATTCGGAGGTGGTCACGACTCTGGGTTCCTCGCCGGCGACCATTGCGGGAAGCGCCACAAATGGGATCGTGCCCTCCTATCAGCTCACCAAATCCGTGTTGTTCCCCGTGGGGCGGTCGGCGGTGACAAACGGCCCGGCGAATTTCATAATGACCGTCACCAATTCTGGCGATGTGCCCCTGAGTTCGATCCGGCTGGACGACAGTTATGACACCAATGTGTTACAGTTCACCTCAGCCCAACGGGCTATCAGTTCCGGCGGTCAGGGGACCCTGGCGTGGAACGATCTTGGATCGTTGGCGGTGGGAGCGGTGGCCTCGGTGACTGGTAATTTCAAGGCGGTGACCAGTACGGGCGTGGGCAAAACAACCAATACGGTCATCAGCTCGGCGGTCTTTCAGTCCTTCAATGGAATTAATAACCTGACAACCCTCCGGACCAACCTGGCGGATCTTCAGGTTACGATTCCCGTTGGGCTGGTTGTAACGTTTACAAACGAGCTACCTGCGGAGAGCAATATCACTTTCCAGATCACGACAGTCTCAGGGGCTGTCTATCACGTGATCTCGGTCTCCAATAATATTGACCATCCCTATGGTCAGAATTTCCGGCTCATGGCGACCTGGTCCAATATGCCCACCTGGGTGACCTACAGGGATACGAATGTTGTGCAGGAAGTGAGCAACACACGCTTCTATCATATTGTTTGGGAAGAAGCAGGTGTGGTTCAGACGAATCCCGTCATGTATGAGGCCTTTGTTCAGAACTTCACCACCGGCTACTGGCATGAACTCTCCATGCCCGTGGAGTGCTATGATTACAAGCTCAGCGGGACATTGGGCACCAAGCTGGCGACAGGCCTCACGGGGACGAATGTGAACGGTGATCTATTGTTCGCCTTGAACTCAGATGGTGTCACATGGAAGACGTATATGCTGAATAATGCCCGCAAGTGGACGCTTTCTCCGGTGGGTAATCCGGATGTTCCGACAACCGACGCGGTCAGTCCGTCCGTCGGGTACTGGATCAAGCGGCAGACGGGTGGCGTGTCGACCAATATTGATTATGACGGTCCGGTTCGCCTGACAAGCGATCCCATCACCTTCCTGCCTGGCACCTGGCGTATGATCAGTTGGCCCTTCCCGCGGTCACGGCGTGAGGACTATGTCGTCGATGGAACCAACGGCTGGGGCTTCGCCAAGGCCGGGGCGCATGGGGACAACAACTGGAGATATGCGGACCGGCTTTATGTGGGGGGCGGGACAAATACGGTGATTCTGTATATGAGGCCCAATGGACGCTGGTACACCACGGCTGAACAGTCCGGAGCCGCAGTCAGGCTTCAACATGGCGTGGGGTATTACTACTATCATAGTGGTGACGGCTTTACATGGCAGGCGGTGTCGCCACCTCCGGCCAGTGAGACGCCAGGGAATGAATGGTACAAGTAATTTTATGATGGGGGCGGAAAATGAAAAAAAAGATAGTTAGCGGGGTGATGCTCTTCGGGCTGCTGTGTGCGCCCGCCCATGCAGCCGTGGTCAACGTGGGGGAGTCATGGTCCTCAACCAATACGGCTGGCTGGGTGGCGCGTGACTTGATCAATGAAGTTCCGGTCTCCGGGGCGATGACGATTTCGAATGGGGCGTTGAAGGTGACGTTTCCTTCGTATCTGCCATTTACAACTCATGGCACAACAATCATTCCCATGCCCATGCCGCCGGAGCGATACCTGATCAAGGCGGGAACAGGGGCGTCCGGCGGGCATTTTTCGGGGAACTACCTCAGCAATGGCGTAGAAGATGTGAGTTTTCGGATCTATTGCGATTATCCCGTGGAGGTTTCGCTGGTTTTTCAGAATGAGTCCTCCGGTCGTTGGTGGCAGTTTTATCTGGGTGCCCAGCAAACAGGACTGTGGAAGATGGTTACAGTGCCGATCCAGCCGACATTGTTCCGTGAATTAATCGGTGCGAAGGACTGGGCGTCCTTTCAGCAGGACTTTCAGAATGTGAGTTGGATCGGGATTGTGGTTCAGCGCTATTGCGATCTCAATCCCCAGACGGTGATGGTCGATGATTTCGTCTTGACCGGACCGGGTGCTGATTTTGCCAGCTGGATGGCCCAATATGCGAGTCAGGGGGCGATGGATAATGTAAATAATTCATTGCCTGATGCCGACTTGGATGGGGATGGTCAGAACAATACGGCAGAATGGATCGCCGGCACCTCGGCGGCGGATTCGAATGATTGTCTGCGCGTGATGATTGAGCAGAACGGCCAAAGTGCTCCCCGTTTGAAATGGAAGGCAAAGCCGGGCCGGGTTTACAACGTTTGGCGATGTACTAATTTGGCGGAGGGGTTCAGCAAGGTTGGCGGGGATCTGGCGCCGGCGTCGGATGAAGCAACTTATGAGGAGACCAATTCCGCAGGAGCGGTGTTCTTCCGGATTGATGCAAGGATGGCGCCATGATTACAAAGACACAAGTTAAACTCTTAACCAGAACGGTGCTGATGGCGGCCCTGTTTGCCCTTTGTGCAGGCATAGCCTCCGCTACGCCGCAGTTGGGGCTCGATAATTTCGACAATGGGGAGGTCAACGGGTGGCTGAGTGACACGTATACGGATTACGGCAGAGTGACTGACCCCGGTTTGCCTGGCGTCGTGACTGAAGACGGCAATTCATATTATAAGTTATCATTCAGCCCGACGGCGGAACCCTCTCAACAATATGGCTGGATTTATAATTCCAGCCCTAATTATCAAGGGGATTATTCCAATCTAGGCCTGTCATTCGACTTCTGGTCATTACCCGCCCCGCCGCATGTGGCCCTGAGTGTTTACTTCATCGGAAACGGGGTGAATTGGCATCAGTCGTTTGTTGTGCCTACGGGGGTGTGGACGCCCGTGGCCGTTAATTTCAGCTCGGGTTGGTCGGGAGGAGTCGATTTTTTGGGCGATGTGATGCATGTGACCGAAATCGGGGTGATGGTGAATCATCTCAATGATGCCAACGGGTCTACCTTCGCTTACGGGCTCGACAACTGGTCTCTGCAAGTGCCCGAGCCTGAAACCTATGCGCTGATCCTGATGGTTCTGATTTCGTTGGGGCTGATCTTCCGCGGGTCGATCATGGGGTTCGTCCGGCAGCGCTTGGCGTAACCCCTAGGGCCGTACCACCTTGACCGGGATATCCACCGTCGGTTGACGGGGAAAATCCGTGCAAATTCGGATTACGGTTCCATTCATGGAGTCGGTCGGGCGCATGGGGCCCACCTTGATTCTCGCCCAGCATGGCTTCTGGCTGTGTAACGATACGGGGAGTGTTGGCGGGATCGCTTCCACTCCCAGGACCTTGAAGGCCTGATTGCTCGAGGATTGCAAAATAATGTAGCGGTTCTCCTGGGGGCGGCCGGCCGGAATTTCCCTCAACACCAGTTCGGTCGGATAAGGGCTCAAATTCCGGATCAGCGAGGCCGAGACGGGGATCTCGATCCGGGGGTAGGTGGGGTGGTCGGTCCTGATGACGACCATGCCACTAAAGGCAGTTGTCAGGGCGGTGGACAGGAGCGATGCGCTAAGGGTGTATTGTCTGCCCGGCACATTAGTCTCGAGTTGGATCCGGCAAAAGGGGGCATTCGTTTCCAGAGTTAACGGATGCAGGGGGGTGACGGTATTATTCCGGATCACAAGACTTACTGTCAGGTTGGTGGGATCCATCGGTACGACAAAATGGAGAGCCGTGGGAACAAGATCAAGTTCAGCCAAGGCGGTTCCGGTGAGTTGAAGCTGATAGATCGAGTTCAAAGGGTCACTGGTATGGAGGTAGATGCTGGTGCGCTTGGCGCCAACGACTCCCCGGAGTGTGAGCCGGGTGGAGAGGGTGGCGGACTCCCCCGGGGGGATGGTGCTGCGATCCATCGTTGCTTGTGTACAGCCGCAACCGCTTCTGACCTGCGATACAACAAGCGGCGCCTGACCCCGGTTGTCGAGGATGAAGGCGTGTTTAAGATCCTCGGTATTGATCCGGGTCCCGAAATCAAAAACAGGATTCTCGCACCACAAGGCAGCGTTGTTGGTTGCCGCATGACACTGTGTTAGCAGGGTCGCCAGCACCAAAATCAATGCTGTTCGGAAGTCAACGCTCATAAGACGATAAATGAATAACGGCCATTGCTTCAGTTGCACGTTATAACTCATGAACAAATCGTATGTGCTTGATCTGCTCAAAACAAGCATCGTTTTGAGTAGATACATAACCCTGAACCCAAAAGGCCGGAAAACGAGATAATAGATGAGTCCGTCCTGTGGGGATGGCAAAGGGTTATGGACAGAATTAAGAGGGAAGGATAATAATCACAAGATTATTTTAGCATCATTGGCATAACATAATGAGGATAAAATGCATCCATCATCTGACGGGGAGAATTGCAGGGGTTGCTATTTGCGCGGGGCTTTTTCAATAATCCAGGACAGGATGCTGGCCTTGACGTGGTGGGAGTTGTGAATCAGGCGAAGGGGTATGGATAATGAGAAAGTACAAGTCAAAGAGTAAGAAAAAGCTTATAAGATTCTTCCTGCTCTTTGCGTTGTCTCTCAGTACTTACCTTGTCATATTCAGATATGAATGCATGAAGGGAGTGATGAATACAAGATCCGCCCTAACATTTCGACGCGAAGAGAACAATGAGGTGCGGGTTAATTCTAAAACTATTATTGCCGGTGAAAGTGGAGATGAGGAGGAGAAGGACAGGGCTAAGGCAATGGAAATGTTGAGCAAAGCCTATGATCGCAGTATTGCCATTTCAGAGTTTAATCAGGGAATAGCCTATTTAACCGGCAAAGGCATTGATACGAATCTTGTGGAGGCGGAGAAATGTTTCCGAAAGTCGGCCGAACTCGGACATCCTTTGGCGCAATTCCAGCTTGGTACAGCATATCTATCAGGACTGGGTGTGGAGACAAACCCAGCTGAAGCCGTCAAGTGGTTTAGATTGTCAGCAGAGCAAGGGGCTGCAGTAGCTCAATACAATCTCGGCGTAGCACTTGAAAGAGGGGAGGGGGTGCCCCAAGATAATCAGGCGGCGTATGGTTGGTTTATAGTGGCCAAAGACCGGGGGTTTACGCCATCCATATTGAAAGTGGAGTCTCTCGAAAAGCTTCTGTCGCCTTCCCAAATACAGGCACAAAAGGACTGGGCAATTCGATGGAAGTCTAAAATATTAGCTCCATCCAAATGAGATTGATCAGGCAACCAGAATGCCTCAAATGAGGGAGAGACGTGTATTTCCAGCAAAAGCCCTGTCCCTATCCCCCCCTGAAGAGAAACGGGTGTGCTAGTTGCGAAACACAGATAACATTGAACATTATCGGTCTCGCGGATGTGCCGTAATGGTGCAGCGGTCACCGCGCCTTGGGAACAGCAGACGGTGCCAGTCCGTTCGTCGCTCCAGCCGATGCTCCGACCGATTCCTGTCCGGCGGCGAGTGCGACGCTGTCCAGGCGCACCAACCCTCCGCCCAACGTTCCCAGCCAGAGGTAACGCTCATCGCCCTCGATCGCGCCTATGGCGGGCGCTTCGAGACCGCTCGTGCGGTCATAGAAGGCACAGGGCGTGCCGTCGTCTTGGCAGACAATCAGGCCGCAGTCCGTTGCTACATGGATCTTTCCCTGATACGGATATACGCCATGCACGGGAACCCACGCGCGGCTCGCAGCGATTTCCCTGGCCGGTTGTCCCGCCGTCCGCAGCACTCGCAGCGACTCCTTGGATGCAACCCACAGCCCGGTCTCGGTCGGCCATAGTCCCTGGAAGTCCAGCGGTTCGGGAATCTCCGCTGCCTTTGCCCACTCGCCGTTCTCGATCGGGCGCACATAAAGCCCCTTCGCCGTCGCCGCCCACAGGCTCTTTCGCCAGACACAAAGGGCGCGGACGGGAACGCCCGGCGCCCAAGTTGAATCGACCTTCCACGTTCTGGCCTCGGGGTCGTAGACACGGACCCGCCCCTCGTCAGTCCCCATCCATATCAACCCCCGTGCCACGGCCAGCCCTTTCGCGACAGTACCCACCGGCCCGATCACTTCAAACCCGCTCGGGGTGCGTTCCGGATCGTGAACGATCAGTCCATGATTTGTGACCATCCAGATGCGTCTTCCGTCATCTGCCATGCCGTAAATGTTGTCCCAACGGATGGCGCTGTAGTCGCCGAGATAGGTGAACGGCTGTCCATCCCGAAGCAGGCTCAGGTTCAGGCTGGACCAGCTCTGGCTCTTGAGGTCGTAGCGCCAGGGACCAACGCCGGCGGTTCCGACATACAGCGCATCGCCGCGCCGCAGCAGCGACAGAATATGGCTCGCCGGAGAGCCGGTCCGATAAGGAATTTCCCGCCAGTCTGTCGCGTCCGCAGCCCGTCGCCACAATCCACCGTAGGGCCAGAGGGCCGCCCAAACCACCCCTTCATCATAAACCATCCGCCCGACAGCGAGCGATCGATCGTGCGGAACCGACGGGGGTACCCAATGCCGGACGAGAGAGCCATCGGCCGTAGCGAGGGTGTAAATCCCGAGGTTCTCCCGCATTCCGACGAGCACTTCCCGCCCGTCGGCGGCCAACGAAATGGCCTTGTCCAGGTCGAGTTCGGATGGAACCGCCCAGTCGGAATACACGTCATCTTCAAGATCGTAGCGGACCAGCTTGACGTGTTCGTCCACTGGGGAAAGGAACCAGGCGGCCCGGCCTGCGCACGCCATGGCCATGGCATGACGAGGCAACAGTGGTGTGCTCTTCGAGAGATCCGACCAGCGCCGGCTTCGCTTGTCGAAACAGGCCACGCCTGCGGCATGGTTGGCCCACACGAAGCGTCCGCCGCTCATGAGACCGATCATCAAGGGACCGTCGCCGGGAAACGCGGAATCCTGAATCACCGTAGCCCGCCCCAGGTCGCCGGCCGGTGCGGGGATATCTGCCCCGGGGCTTTCGTCGGAAGATCTGGAAGGCAGATTGGGTGCATTCAGCTCGAGTCTCGCGAGAAAGCGAGCGGAAGGGGTGCTCGGAACCGATCGGTCATCCGGCGGCGTTCCGACACTCCCCTTCGGGTTACGGTCAATCACGGCCAGTCCCTGGCGGCAGGCAATCCACAAGCGGTCCTCATCGGGCAGGATGGCGACCACGCGATCATGCGGCAGGCCTTGCTCGGTGGTGAACGTGCTCCACCGTCCGTTGGCGGGATTGAAGGTCGCCATCCCCTTGGTCCACTTCCACGTGTCGCTGCCGACCAGCACTTTTCCTTCGCTCAGCGCCAGGCCGTTGATCTCCTCGCTGAGAATGCCCTCGGCGTCCATGAATACTCGCCAGCGTTCCGTGCTTTTGTCGTACCGCGCCAAACCCTCGTCGTCGCCCGGCAGGAACGAGAAGCCGCCGACCCAGACGGATTCCCGATCCGCGGCGATGGCCGTGATTTGCGAACTGGGCAACTGGCGTCGCAAGGGGTAACTCGCGATGGCGGCGGCCGGTAACGGCGTTGCCTTGAGTCCCGGGATTTCGAAAGGCTGGCGGACTGCGGGTTGTTCCCGGCCCTGCCCCTGCCGGAGCGCGTGCAGGACGATATTGACACCAAATTTCAGCGCTTCCTCGCGTTTGGCTTCGTCAATCACGTGCACGTAACTGCCGTCCGGATACCGCTCCCAGGCGCACGGCAGGTCTGTGTCGTGCGTATAGAGAACGACCAGACGGCCGGCCCGCACCACTCCGAACGCTTCGGCGGGACCTCCGTAAAGATCCACAACCTTGGGGACGCCCTCGAGGCGGTAACCTTCGCAGAACACCGGGTGATCGCGCGGGATCGGTTCCAGTTTTGACTCCGGGAGAATATCCTTGATCATGCGTCGGAAGGACCAATCCGATCCGCCGCAGTCATCCGCATAGATGAACCCGCCCCGGTCCAGGTAGTTCCGCAGGTTTGCGATCTCCTCCTGGCTCAACCGGAAGACGCGGTTGCCCGTCATAATCAGGAGCGGATTCCGGAGGATCTGCGGATCGCTCAGCCCCACGGCCTTGAACTCCACGCCGGCCTTCACGGCCGAACGGCGGGCGAGTTCGCCCAGGATGCCGGGGACGGCCGTCGGATCCGTGTTCCACTCGAAGAACTGACCGACGACCAATTGGTACGTGAACGATCCAGTCAACTCGCCATTCTTTTCGATAATGATGGCGTTTCCGCTGCCCGCCATGGCGTCGGCCTGCACCGCCCGGGCCGTGGCGCCCAGTCCCAATCCGACAAGGCACCCTGCGCAAAGCGCGACTCGGCCGAGACTCAGCATGACGACACACTCCCTGCCGCCTCGCGTCGCCGTCGGCCCGCGAGTCCTGCGCTGCACAGGGCTGCGGCGGGCACGCACCAGGCGATCGCCAGCCCGCCAATGAGAAGCCGGTACACCTCGGTGGCGACGCGTTCGTTCCCCAGCGTTTGACGCAGCGACCCGGTCTCCGCCCATGGAAGCAGGAAGATCCCGATGTTCAAGGCAGCCACCGCGAAGAAAATAGCGCCGAACATGGCCACAATGACCTTCCCGCCCACTGCGAATCCGGCGGACAACAAATCCCTGAATCCGAGCCGGGGATTCGCGTGATGAACTTCTTCAACGGCCGAGGCCACGGCAATTGAGACGTCCGTCGTTACGCCCAGTGCCCCGAGCAGCGCCGAGGCCCCAAGCAGCGCGGGAAAGTCGAACGCACGTTCGCCCGAGTAGAACGCTAAGGCCATCAGGTCGCCGTCGTGCCGGCCGGACAACCCCATCCAACGCCCGAAGAGCAGGGCTGCCCCGGAGGCCACCGTCAATCCCAGCACGACCCCAAAACACGCTCCCACCGCCTTGCGTCCCGGTCCGCACAGCACGACATACGTGACTGCGGCAACGGCGAAGGCGCACGCCAGCGTGAGGGGCAGGGGGGATGCCCGCGTGCGGACGATGATCGTCAGGAAGAAGCCCATGACTCCCAGCGACGCGACTAGCGCCAGCAGTGCGCGCCAGCCGCTCCATCCGGCCACGGCCACTACTACCGCGCAGACGCCCAGCAGAAGAATCAGTAGTTCCCGATCCCGCTCGATCTCGCTCAAGGACGCATAGACCTCGCTGCCTGCCTCCTGAAGCCGGACGACTACACGATCGCTCGGCGCCACGATCCGGTCGTTCACCGGCGAACCGGTGATCGCATTCTCGACCGTCACGTCCTTTCCGGCCGTGGTGAGCACATGAAGAATCTGCAGGGCCTCGGCGGGCCTCCGTTGTTCCAGGGGCCCGCCGGATGGCACACCGGGTGTCTGAACGGACCGAACTTCCCCGCGGACCAGACTGGTCTGCGTTCCTCCCGCGTCGGGAGGAAACCGGAAGGCCGTGGTCCCTGAAAAGCGAAACGCGGCGACGGCGGCCAGCGCCACCGCCAGCAGCAACAGGCCCATGGATACGCGGCGAACCACGGTTCCCGTTTGGGGTTCGGGTATCAACGACTCTCGCGATTCCTTTCGCCGCCCGAGACGATGCGCCACGAGGACGGCGGTCAACGGGATCGTCAGCGCCAGACCGATCGTCCCTGCCGCCATGGCCGATATTTCGACTGCCGTGCTCTGCCGGTTGCTCCAGTACATCCAGTGGTAGGGCCACTGCTGCACGTCCGGCTTCGCCAGTGCCAGCAGGATGCCGCCCAAGCCGCCGCCCAGAAGAGCGAAAGGAAGAGTGTTGATCTCCGTGCCGATCACATCCCGCCCGAAGCGCATGCCTGAAGCGAACAGCGCCACCCCCGAAAGCCCAGGATTCGCTTTGTGGACCTGCTGAATCGTGACCGTGACGGCCACGGCCAGATCCGCGATGATGCCCGTACCCGCCAGGGCGATTGTGCCCAGGGCGAGGAATCGGAAGTCCAGAGGCCCGGTACCCGGCGCATACCACAAGTCCTGCAGCAACGCCGAGTAAACTCCCGTGATATGGTACCGCTGGATGCACAGCGCGGCGACGATTACGGCGAAGAGATACGCGCCGGCGGCACCCAGAGCGGCCCGACGACCCGATGCTCCCGTTCCCAGCAGCAGGAAGACCTGGCCGACCATGGCAAGCAGCCCCGCAATCAGCAGGACGGGAAGGGCCGGAAGGCGGGTGCGGATCAGAAGCCCGCCCACGGCGAAGAGCAGGGTGGGGAAGGCGATCAGCATGACCAGGCATTTCAGGCCCTGGCCGCGACCTATGACGATCAGGCTTCCCACCAATAGCAAGGCGAGCACCAGCAGGGGCAGGCCGTATCCGGCCGTGGCCGCCGATCCTCCTGCGGCCCCGAGTGTCATATCAGCCGTCATACCCGTCCTTATGGCCAGGATACCAAAGGCGGCGGCAATAAACCCTCCAATCGCGTGCTTCCACTTCCGCTCCGAACGTGACGCCGGGGATAATGGGACGCGGAGTTTGCCGGGAAAACATAGAATCCGTTTTTTTCATAGATCCAGACCACCGTCGCGGCAGACCACAGCCGATAGCCGCCTATTGATTATAACGCGCCTTGTACGCTTTGCGAAGTGCCTCAGCTTCCTCAGGTTTCAAGCCTTTACGCCAGGCGTGCTCAGGTTGAGCCAGCAGTTCGGTCACTTTTGCCTCATATTTCTGCTTCAGTTCAGGACTTCTGGCGGCCGCCGTCTCAATCACTGCGGGAAGAAATTTTTCATAGAAATGCTTGCTGACTTCATACATTCCATGCCAGTGAGTATAGTCGGGCCCCATCATGCTTGCCCCATGGCGCGCACGCCGGCCCTCATGATGCCAGAGCTCGTAAAAGATCCATTGAACCTCGTGCTCAAATGGCGCTTTCGGGTTGAGCGCACCGTCGGCCGTGAGCTCATCCATGAATTTCTGCGCCGGCTTGCCGAATTTATCGTTATAGAGCATCACGAGATCATCGAATTGCTTGTAAAAGTTATCCACATAAGTGTTGTTGTGGCAATTCAGGCAGGCCCCCTTCATGGCATCCCGCCGTTGATTCCAGGTAATGACCGCCTTGACACGACGTGTCACTTTTTTTGTCACGAGTTTTTCATTCTCAACAGTTTTTTCAGTCGTGGCGATATCTTCTCCCACCTTGGGTAACGGCCGGGTATCCGGGTAATCCTCCTTAAACCCATCTTCAAACTGCACCAGGTTTAACTTGGCGCTGATTACCGGGCGCAACGTCCAACTGATTCGCTCACCCACGTCATGACTGTTTCCCGCTACTTTTCCATCGGGCGTGCTATAGCTGCCAATATGGCAGGAGGCACAGGTCGGCGCGGCGCTGTAATCCTTGCCAAGTACCCAGTCACCCTCCTTGTCCAAGGCCATCTTGTCGCGGTTGGCATGAAACGCAATCCCGTGCTTGCTCTCGTTATAGATTTCGGCCTGAGGATGATCCGGCCCCATATGGCATTTGCCGCAGTTCTCCGGCGAGCGCGACAGTTTTGCCTCAAATGAATGCCGGGAATGACAGGCGTGACAGGAACCTTTGGAACCGTCCGGATTCAGCCTGCCAATGCCGCTGTTCGGCCAGGTATCAGGATCGAGCAATGGTTTGCCGCTTGGGGCACGGAGGATGGCTCCCTGCTTATCGCGCTGAAATTTAACTATCGCCCCATGGCATTGCCAGCATCCATTGACCGCGTCGGCATTGTTATCCGGACTACCGGCCACCTTTTCCGCCAGCACGTTATCGAGGCTGGCAAGAATCTCCCCGGCCTGGGCATGGTGGCTCCGCTCAAACTGTTGAAACTCAGTATCGTGGCACTGCGCGCAATCTTTCGGTGTTACCAACGTGGCAATGGTCGAGCCTTCATGCGACCAGGCATCCACATCCTCTTTCTTTGCCCCATGACAGTCCAGACAACCGACCCCATTCGTGGCGTGCCGTGAACGTTGCCACTCCATGACCAGCGCAGGCGACTGCTTGAGATGGCATTCCACGCATTTGTCATTAACTGCCGGCGCCTTTTTCTCAAATTCCCCGGGGTTCGCCGGGCCAGCAGCCCAGTTGATCATTGCAGGAAGGAACAAGAGAGAAACAGCCAGACTCAATATACGGTTACTAATCATATTCATAGTTTTCCTTCTTCCACAGTGCTTACCATGATGGCATGGCGGAATCCACAATTTCGGTGTCCTTGAACACGGTGCGATAATGTCCCTATATGCCCAAGGTAACACATTGTCAACGGCTCAACGGACATGACTCCACTGAAAACAGAAAGAAAATGGCGCCAAAGCCCCATCAAACGGCTACCAAAACGACTTTTTTCTATTTCGGTATTTCTTGACGCAGATCAAGAATCTCTAGGGATTGAGCAGGGGCATGCAGATGATTCGCGAACTTGACGAACTGGATAAAGTAATCCAGGCAGAATTTAATCTGCTTTTGTAAGGGCGATGCCTTTAGTACATTATTCGACATGTTCAGGTCCGGAAACAATTCAAACATCGATAGACAGGATACGCAGGATAAAGAAGTTAGCGCATTTCCTCCTGAAACCATCCTGAACATCATGTATATCCATGTTAACCCTCTCTTCCTGATGAATGTGGAGGGATGACCCTGTGGGCCCGCACACAGATTAAGCCATGAAACTTAAAGAACTTGAAGATCTACTTGCCCGGGCTCGCGCGGGCGGTGCCACAGACGATACCACGGTGTATCTCACCAACAAACGCCTGAAATACATGCGCGACGTTGACTCCGTACAGTTCCAGAAACGCGAAGGCTGGCCCGAGAAAGAATGGCCCGTCGTCATTTCAGGGAAAGAATGAAGGACAACACCGGATGTTTCAATACCGGTTCGGCGTCATAGTCCGGGAATGGGTTCCGCCCAGGCAGATCTTCGACATCCAGCCATGGCTCGATGATATGTTTCACAGGTACGGCGGCGGGCGGATCTGTGGTCGGGCTTACCCGGACGCCATGTGCCCATAAACCGAGGTGTCGAAGGATGCTCGATGGCTTGCTCACGGGTTCCTTGGAGCAGGCAGCAACTTAGACAACGCTATCGTCGGCTCTGCTCCAAGGAACCTGTGGGGAGGCTTTATCGGTGGCGGGGAGATGGTTGATTTGCTCTTAGAGCCCAACCACCGTACACGTGATCCATACATACGGCGGTATGGGAGGGGGCCTCAGCGATGGGGCTCCCTATCCCGATCGGCTTCTTTAATGGCTTTCGATCTTGAAGAATACCTTGTCCCATGTGTTGCTGTAGACTCCGACCAAGTTGGTTTGCCATGATGCCGCAACGAACGTGGAACTTGTAGACCATGCCGGGAACAACAGATCCTGACACGTCAGTATCGTGTTGGTTGCCGTGGGCATGAGGCTTGTGATACCAAGCGATGCCGACCCGTTGACAAGCGTCAGGCTGGTGAGTATGGCCGGAGGCGGTATCGGGAGGCAAAGCAGCAGATAGTCCCATGCTGGCTTGAACAAGGGGGTAGTCCCATCGGCTTGAAGTGGTGTCGCAATGTCAACCACCGGGCAGCCATGATAACTACCGGACGCATTCGTCGAGGGTTCGAGATCGGTCGAAAGAAAATGCCGACCAAAGTAGTTCGACGATCCCGACGCCTCAACTTGAACGCAGACCCCATAGTGATCTACGCCAAGCGCCGATGCCGCGACCTGCATGTTGGTGAACGACAGGAACTGGTCACGCTCGTGGACGAAGAGAAACCAGCGGCTGACAGGGGTTTGCGCGTCGGCAAGCATCCAGTTATAAGGTCTGTTACCGGCATCCCACCAGTCCATCGATGTAATCATCACGCATCTGTCTACGAAGCGAGTCTTGGCGATGATGCCAGCCATGCCACCGCCTTGCGAGTGCCCACAAACGATGAACTTGTCCCACAGTAGGATGTTTCCGCTCAAGTATTGTCCCCAACCGCGTGTCGGATAGGTCGTAGTGAGATACTGAAGTGCCTTGATGAGGCGGTTTTCAATGCAATTTGTGGTATCAACAGAAACAAACCCAACGCGATCAGACCCGTCAAACACCTCCAATCTTGCGTTACCGGCAGCGTCCGGATCGAGTGGCGCGTTTGTTGCGCATAATGCGTTGATGGCCTCGCCGTTCGGATACATCAGGCCCAGCGCATGAAAGCCAAGACTGGCGGCATTCTCGGAAAAATCCCTGTACATGGCAGGAGTGGCGCCTGTACCTGGGAGCATCACCACCAACCTGCCACGGTTGGTCACCGATGGATCAACGACAGCGTAATGATTGTTGTTGAACTGACTAATTGCCGGGTCGGTCGCGCTTGGCGCAAACAGAACGCGTACCTGCGTTGCTATCGCCCACCAAGGAGCGAGCAACCAAGTCGCAACTAACACAAGATTGACTAGCGTACGTGAACTCATTTCTCTCAGCCGAACTTATTATTATGCAGATCCCGTTATCGCTGATTTTTATCGGATGAGCGGCGGTAGTCGGATCCATCCGTAAATGAAACCAGATTTTAGTGGCGGGAAAAAAGTTGTACAGCCAATTAGTGGTGCTGCTGGGGTATCCCCACGTGTTCCTTGGAGCATGGACTACTGTTGAGCCGCTCACGGGGCTACATCCAAAAGACCTAAGGGGAGGGGTTATTCTTAATTCGCCAAGGGAACTGACAAGGCAAACGACGTCATGTGTTCATCACTTCGCACCAAAATCAACTCGCCGCCATGCGCCTGAGCGATTTCGCGAGCCAGGCTCAATCCTAGACCGGAACCTTCAATTTCTCGGCTATGCGATTTGTCAGCACGATAGAATCGCGCGAATATCCTGTTGTGGTCTTGTAGCGGGATTGGGCGTCCGTTATTCGTGATCGTAAAGACCGCGTTGTGTGCTTGTTCGACGAGAGTCATCTCAATCGAGCCATTCCTGTCACTGAACTTAACAGCGTTTGAAATCAGGTTCTCAATCACTTGGTTTAGGAGATGAGAGTCTCCCGACACAAATAGTTCCGCAGGTGCAGTGACTGTTGCAGTCTTGTCGGGGGCCAGCATCTGTATATCATCGGCGGCTGCCCGCACAATATCAGCAAAATTGATGCGCTCCCTACTAAGCGGCAACTCGCCGGCATCTGCTTGGGACAACAACAGCAACTTGCGTAAAATGGCCTTTAGGCGCTGCACCTCATCGAGTTGTTCGGCATATTCGCGTTGTTCAGCGGTCCCATCGGCTGCTCTCTGTAAGGATCGTTCCATCTGTGCTTGGAGGATGGCCAAAGGAGTTTTCAGTTCGTGGGCCGCATCGGCGCTGAATCGTGTGGCCTGTTGGAACCCTTTCTCGATCCGTTCCAACATTCCATTGATTACTTCAATCAGGCGCTTGAACTCCACATCGACGCCTTTACCGGGGATCCGTTCATCAAGTCGCCGGGTGGTGACTAATTCAGCGGTCCGCGCGATCAGGTTGACGGGACGCAGTGCCATGTGGCCGATAAGCCAGCCTCCCCCGATAATCAATAGCAAGCCCAGCGGGATGGCGACGAGAAGCGCCTTTTGGAAACGCCGGGTTTCGGAATGCAATGAGGCAAGGTTCATGGCAATACTGAGCGTTACGTCCTCGTTTGCAAGGGTCATGGCGCGCCATTCGTCAGTCATTCCTCCCAGAGTTGCAAAAACGGGGCCGCGCACAGGCAGTCGGCGTGGAGGCGGGGAACGGGGGGAAGGTTCATCAAACAGACGCGGGCGTTGGCTGCCCAGTTCTTCGTCAGGTGGCGGTGGATTATCCTGTGGTGGATCCTCCGGCGTACTTCCAGTGGCACCTCCGAGAGAAAGGGGTAATATATTGTGGGGTATTTTCTGGGGCCAGTTCGCGGTGGCGTATAACCGGTCACCATCTGAACTGGTCGCCATCACGATGAACTGTTGTGATGAACCGTCGCCATAGATAGAGCGCAGTGAATCATCAAATCTTTGCCAGTGATCTCTGGGTTGAATTTTGCGGACTTGGGCATCAGCCAATGCCCTCAATTCACGGTCAATGCGTTCGAGCCCCACCCGGTTAAGTACGGAAACGGAAAAGATGCCGAACCCGATGAGTAGCAATCCTGACAGGAGCATGCTCATTAATCCGATCTTGAGGCGGAACGAATGCAGCATCAGTCTGCCTCCGATCTTCGGAACCTGTATCCAACGCCCCGTACTGTTTCGATGAGAGGCTCACCTTTGGTGGGATCGATTTTAGAGCGTAGCCGTTGGATACAGACATCCACAAGGTTGGTTTGGGGATCAAAGTCGTACCCCCAGACATGATCGAGAATCTGGGTTCGAGTAAATATCCGACCGGGAGACCGCATCAGGTATTCAAGCAGACTGAACTCGCGGGGAGTTAGGACAATATCCTCCTTTCCTCGCCGAACCTCACGGGCAATCAGGTTGACTCTCAAATCGCCCGCATGCAGGATGCTCAAGTTCTTGCCCGATGTGCGCCGCAGGACAGCTTGGATTCGGGCGATCAACTCATCCATGAAAAAAGGTTTTGGTATGTAGTCGTCAGCGCCGAGGGTTAATCCATATACGCGTTCATTCGACTCTGAGCGGGCAGTTACCAGGATGACCGGGATGGTATTATGCCGGTCACGGAGGTTTTTGAGAATGCTCAAGCCGTCCCTGCCCGGCAACATGATATCGAGAATAATCAGGTCATAGGATCCCGTGGTTGCGAGCGTGTAGGCTTCATTGCCCTCATGGCTGACGGTTACCGCAAAGCCGTTTTCCTCAAGGCCCTTTCGGATGAACCCGGCCAGTTTCTTTTCGTCTTCAACAACCAGGATGTTCATGAGTGATAAACTAGCACGGATGCTCTCAAAAGGACAAGACTGGCTCGATTACGGTTTTGTAATCCAATCAGGGTATGAATGGTAATGTGGGTTTCGCACGATATGGGTATCGGGGGGAAGAAAAGTGCCTCCAACAACTGAAAGGAGTACGACAATGAAAAGGTTGGCATGCTTGGCGATGGGAGTGGCATTGGTGGCAGCGCTGCAGGTGTTTGCGCAGGAGTCTGAGGAACCGAAGCAGGATGACCGGCGCCCTCCGCGCCGTGGCGAACAGGGGCGTGATGAAATGCTCACGGCTGAACAGACGGCCAAGGTCACGGCCATCCTGTCTAAATATGACCCCAATACCCTCACAGCGGACCAGGCGAAAGCCATCCATGAGGCGTTCAGGAAGGCCGGACTGTGGGGCGGCTCGGCCATGTGCGATGCCATCAAGGCGGCTGGCTTCGATCCCGATAAATTGCGTGACTTGGCCCCGCCACCCGGACAGAAGGGGCGGCCAGATCGTCGCTCATCCGGATCAGGACAGGGCGAAATGAGGCCGGAGCGGGGCGGCGGGGATGATCAGCGACCTCTGCAGGATGGGGAGGAACCTCCTGCCCGGCCGGATGGCAATGCCAGCGCGAAAAAAGGGGGGCATGGCCAGGGGAATTATTCCCTTGACCAGGCCATCTCCGATCGCGCCCAGTTGAGTACAATCGCCTTCAGCGGGTTGGCCTTCCTTACCGGCGACTTCGGCGGTGCTACGTTCATGCCCCCGGGCAAGGTGTGTGATTATTTTGGCTTCCAGTACATGCGGGACATCGATGCCGCCGGCAAAGGGCACAATCCGATGTTCCTCAGCCGTGTAGCCGCGAATGTCATGCACATCCTGAATGAAGGCCAGCGAAAAATGTTTGAAGACCTGGCCGCTGAACAAGCCCCCCAGTTCGAGCAACTGGCACTCAAACGCATGCCGCTCATCAAGGCTTTCCATCGGGAACGCGATGGGGATATCCCCCCAGGCACGACCGGATTGAGCCGCGATGCCATCATCCGATATGTTGGCGACTTCTATGCCTACGATGCCGAGTTGAGTTACCGGCGGGCTGAGGTTTTCGGCAAGGTGGTGACGTCCCTCACCCCCGACCAGAAGGCCTATCTCGGAAAGATGAAGTTCGGTGATTTCAACACCTGGCCGGAAATGGACGAACGCAGCGCGCTCAAGCGGCAAGCATCAGGTGTTTCAAAGTTCTACAACGTGGCCTATATGACCTATGCCAGCGAGTTCTTTAGTTGGACCGCCGGCTCCATCACGGCGGATGTGTATTTCTGTCCGGAACGTCATGGGACCTATTTCGGTGGTTTTTACATGAAGGATATGCCGGCAATGGGAAAGCGGAATTACGATATCAGCACGGCGGTTACCGGGGATAGCGGGGAAAATTTTCTTAATCTCCTGAATGTTGAACAACGCGCGAACATCACCTCCATCACGGAGCTTCAAAAGAAGCCGCTCGCTGAAATGGTCGAGGTTCGGACGGCTATGTCCTCCGAACTGCGCAAGTTCCTCGGCGGCGGGCAGGCGGACAAGCTGAAGGTTTTGGCGCTCGGCCGCCGTTATGGCGAATTGGACGGGGAAATGTCTTGGATGTATGCCATGGCCTTCGCCAAAGTGAACCGGACGCTCATGCCAGAACAGAGGGCTGCCATGAACAAGCTCCGCAACTTGGACGGCTACCAGAGCGCTCCCGCTTTTCTCTACTCATCGCCCATGCAGACTCTGCCGGAGATTCAGAATACGGACTTCCTGTTTGGGGTATCCGCCACGACCCAACCAGCGCCTACGGCGGGCATGGGAAAATCGGTTAACGCCAAAACTGGATTCGTGCTGAAAAGTTCCGCCGTGACCGATGGTGGTCAACTCCCGAAGGAGTTTACGGGGGACGGGGCGAGTGCGACGCTGCCTTTGGAATGGAGCGGGGAGCCTGCGGGAACCAAGAGTTTTGCCGTGATCATGCATCATATTGATCCCCAGGGGAAGACCAAGTGGTATCGGATCCTTTATAACATCCCTCCGGCGACCCGGAGCCTGCCGAAAAACGTCAAGGACGTGGGAGTCCTGGGTAACAACAGTGTCAACGGACGGATCGGCTATGCGCCGCCTCATTCCAAGGGACCCGGGCCCAAGACGTACGTCTATACCGTGTATGCCTTGTCTGAAAACCCCAAAATCAGCGTGGCGCCCGATCAGGTCAGCAGGGAGGTGCTATTGGCGGCCATGAGGGATCAAATCCTTGCCACGGCAGAGATGAAAGTGGTTTACTCTCGGTCTGTGGGTGACACGCTGCAATCCGGATTGCCAGACCAACTGCATACCAATTGAAGCCGTTCGACAAGTTTGCACCATGAAGAGAGAACAAAGAGCCTTTGCCTTCGGACTCGCGTTGCTGGCTTGGTGCGCCTCAGGACTTTGTCGTATTCATGCGGCGACAAACCTGGTGTTTTCAGAGACGATGGCGACGAACGCATCCACCTCATGGACAGGCGCGGATTGCGACAATGTGTGGATCGTTACCTTCAGTGGTAGCAATCCTTTTGCGCAAGGAACCAACTGGAACAACGGGAGTGGCAATCCATGCGGGATGCAGTTCAAGCAGGGCAACGTCAATCTGGCTAGCAACATGATCACGTTGGCACAAGGTATTGTGGCCACGGGGGGCGCCGCCTATGCGGAATTCTATCTGAAGACCAGCAGCCTGACCTCCAACACCGGATGGACCTTTCAACTTGATGCTGGTACAGGTTTTGTCACGCGCCTAGGAGAAATGACCGGCACCAACCATAATTGGCAACTTTATCATTACGATCTCCAGCCCGGAGAACTAGGTAGTAACCTCTTTCTTCGATTCCAGTTCGCGGGTGGTGCGACATCAAACCGTATTAGTCTTGACCAGATTTCCCTTTTCAGCATGCCTGCAACAAACGTGTTTGGTGGCACCTTGCTACTGGGACGTCCCACGGATAATTCGATTACGATCAACATTCTAGCCGACAGCGATCTCGCAGCCTATATTGATTACGGCAACTTATCCGGTGCCTATGCCTGTCAGACTGCACTCACAAACCTCATTGCAAACGCGCCCACTGAGGTGGAAATCACAGGACTTCAGGCCGATACCCGTTACTACTACCGGCTTTCCTACAAGCAAGCCAGTGAGTCCTCGTACCATGTCGATCAAGAGCATACCTTTCATACCCAGCGCGGGCCGGGCAGTACGTTCACGTTCAGCATTCAGGGAGATTCCCATCCCGAACGTGTCGGGATCATGTTTGATTCCGGTTTGTACACGAGAACCCTGCAGACGGCAGCCTCCGATCAGCCTGACTTCTACATGACGATAGGCGATGATTTCAGCGTCGACCAGATTCCCACCAACAGCATCAATGCCGATCTGGTCACCGCACGATATACCCTGCAACGCCCTTATCTGGGGTTGATTGGAAATTCAGTTCCCCTTTTCCTGGTCAACGGCAATCATGAGCAGGCTGCCGCCTATCTTTTGGACGGAACCTCCAACAATATCGCGGTCTGGGCTCAAACGGCACGCAACAAGTATTACTCTGAGCCCGCTCCCAATGGGTTCTACTCAGGGAATACCAATGTCGTGCCCTTCATCGGTTTGCTGCGCAACTTCTTCGCCTGGACATGGGGTGATGCCCTGTTTGTCACCATTGATCCCTATTGGGCGAGTTCCATCTGCGTGGACAATCCCTATTGGGGAGGCTCCAAAAGGACCAATATGTGGGATGTAACTCACGGGGATGTCCAATACCAGTGGCTTAAAGCAACCCTTGAGCAAAGTACCGCCAAATACAAATTCGTGTTTGCCCACCATGTTCTGGGTACCGGCCGAGGTGGCATCGAAGAGGCCGGCAGCTATGAGTGGGGTGGTCAAAACGCTGACGGGTCATGGGGTTTCACGACCAACCGTCCGACGTGGGCGCTTCCGCTCCACCAACTGATGGTGTCCAACAATGTGACGATCTTTTTCCAGGGCCATGACCATATCTTTGTCCGGCAACAGCTCGACGGCGTCACCTATCAGACTCTGCCAAATCCGGCCGACCCCAATTACTCGCTGTTCAATTCGGATGCCTACACCAACACCCTCTACAAAACCAACAACACCGGTTATGTCCGTGTCACGGTTGCGCCTGAGGATGTGAAGGTCGATTATGTTCGTACATTCCTGCCGTTCGACGAGGGGGTCGGGAAAACCAACGGCATGGTGGGCTACAGCTATACGCTTGTGTCGTCCGTAACCAATCAGGTTGCCTACGATGTGATGCTGGGCCGGCCGACCGATACCTCGATCGCCGTGAGTCTGCTCGCAAGCAACGATCTCCGGGCTTATGTCGAATATGGCACACAGCCGGGTGTTTTCACCGGGCAAACCGCAACGAATTCCGTGACGAACGGGGTGCCCTCCGTCATAAACCTTATGCCGCTCCAGGCTGATCAGCCGTATTACTATCGCATCCGTTTTTTGCAGACGGGCGGGGCGCCATTCAAGGCCGGTGACGCGCGCATGTTCCATACCCGGCGGGCCCGCGGCAGCACCTTCACGTTCGATATCGAGGCCGACCCGCATTACAATGATACGGCCGGCGGTTGGATGCCTGCGGTCTGGCAGCAGACGCTCACGAACATTCTCGCCGATCAGCCGGATTTCCTCATTGATCTCGGCGACACGTTCATGGGGGAGAAGCGCTATAGCAGTTATGGCGACACCAATGCGATGACGCAATCGGGCATCCTCGCCGCGTGTGCCGCCTGCCGCGCCCAGTTCTTCGATATCGCGGGCCATTCCGTGCCGCTGTTCCTGGTGGATGGTAACCACGATCCTGAACTGGGCTGGTGGCTGGACACCAACGCTCCGCATGCCAATCCGCCCGTGTGTGGCGCCAGCGCCCGGGGACAGTATTATCCCTGCCCGATTTCCGGCGGGTTCTATTCGGGCGCGACCAACAGCGACGCTTACCAGCAGGGGCCGCGCGACGGGTACTATGCCTTCGAATGGGGGAATGCGTTATTCGTAGTGCTTGACCCGTTTTGGTACAGTAACCAGGGAGTGAACAAATCCAGCAACCCCTGGGCCTGGACTCTGGGCACCAATCAGTACTACTGGTTGAAAACAACGCTCGAAACCAGTTCAGCGCCATTCAAGTTCGTCTTCTGTCACCATCTGGTCGGCGGCAGTTTCGATGCGGCGGCGCGCGGCGGCCTCGAATATGCCACGTATTTTGAATGGGGCGGCTACAACACCAACGGGACGTGGGGCTTCACCGATAACCGCCCGGGTTGGCCGATGCCAATCCAATCCCTCCTGCTCTCGAATAATGTGAACGCCTTCTTTCACGGTCATGATCATCTTTATGTGAAGCAGGATTATCGGGCCAGCGGCGCCACCAGCGGTCCCCCTGATCTTATTTATCAGGAAGTGCCACAGCCGAGTCATTATCCTTATGACTCGATCGGTTACGCGACCGGAACCAATATCGGGTACAACTACCAGAGCGGCGTCTTCTTCGGGAGTTCCGGCCACCTGCGTGTCACCGTGACGCCGACAAACACCATCGTTGATTATGTCCGTTCATACCGGCCCTCGGATGTGGGCCCCGGCAAGACCAATCGCATGGTCTCCTATTCCTACACCATTTCCAATCACACGGCTTCCGTATCGGCGGATAGCGTCGGTGACGGCATTCCCGACTGGTGGCGGGCGTTGTACTTTGGCGGCGACGGGACATCAACCAATGCCCGGTCTTGTGCCACTTGCGATGCCGACGGTACCGGGCAGAACAACCTGGCCAAGTACCTGGCCGACTTGGATCCCACGAATCCTGCTTCGCGGTTGGCGATTATCTCGATTGCTTCTTCGAATCAGGATATCCATCTCACCTGGATTGGCGGTTCCAACTCATGGCAATACCTGGAAACGTCGCGATCACTCGTGAGTAGTAACTGGGTCGCTGTCTATACCAATATCCGGCCCGCACCGGTTACCAATATCATGGTCAACAGTGTCACTGTTGCTGTTACCAACCTTTTTTTTCGGATCAGTGCCCATAGGTAACATCGGTGTTGGCTGAGCTTGGATTACGGATTTGTAATGCCGGTGTATGGGGCCTGTAATTCATGCGGTTTAGTATGTGGTTGAAATCAGGAGGAAGGGGCATGTCATGACACGACAAGTAATAGATTTTCACTTTGGCTGCGCAACGCAACGCAACCTCCTGCGGTTCCTGCTGTTGCTGGTCGCGCAGATCGTGTGCACCACGCAGGCCTATGAAGCGTTCCAGGGTCCGACGGAAGTGTTGTACTGGGATAAAACCAAAGCCAACGATGGCTACACCTTTTTCGGCGTACGCGGCACCTCGTACCTTGTTGATATGGAAGGGCGGGTGGCTCATACCTGGCCGGTGGGGACCAACCCGCACCTGCTGGATAATGGTCACGTTCTGGATGCTTCCAATGATGACCCGAGCGGGTTTGGTGGATTCAAGGAGGTGGATTGGAACGGTTCGACGGTTTGGTCCTACACCGAGACGCGCAGCAATTATCTTCCTCACCACGACTTCATCCGCATCTTCAACCCCAAGCTCGGGACGAACACCACGCTCTATATCGCCAACAAGACGGTGACATCCAACCAGTGCATCGCCGCAGGTTGTAACCCGCAGTTTGCCATTAATTATACCAATGCCCAGATGGATGCTATTGTGGAGGTGGATATGTCCAGCAACATTGTCTGGGAGTGGTGGTTCTACGACCATCTCGTACAGACCAATGACATCACCAAATCCAACTATGTCAGCAATATCGCGAACTATCCGGAGCGTCTGAATGCGAACGTCCCGGGCCTGCCGGTTCAGCGAGACTGGTTGCACTGCAATTCGATCGACTATAACACGAACCTTGACCGGATTGTCATCAACTCGGTCCGGGGCGAGTTCTATGTTATTGACCACGGCAACACGTTCATCTCCAATAATCCTGTGGGAAGTATTGCCCTGGCGGCCAGCACCAATGGCGATTTTCTCTACCGGTTCGGTGATCCCGCGCGCTACAGTCAGGGGAATCCACCTTCGATTCTGACCAACTGGACGGAATCCACCACCGGCCATAAGCAAATCGGAGGAGCCCACCATACGAGTTGGATCCCGGTGGGCTATCCGGGGGCGGGCAACTTTCTGACTTTCAACAACGCCCAGAATCTCTTCGAACACACCCAGCAATCCTATGCCATGGAGGTTAACGGGTATCTTAACGCAAGCGGAACCAACACGGGCGCCTATGTCAATCCACCGGATGCGGGTTACTATCCGTGGCAACCGGGCAACAATGCCGACAAACCGACCCGCCTGTTGTCGAACCAGCTTGTTTGGTTCTGGTGTTCCAAGGCGAGCCACGGGATGTTCAGTCACATCGGCGGCGGTGTCCAGCGTTTGGCCAATACCAATACTCTGGTCTGCTCCGACACAGAGGGGCATATCATTGAAGTCACGCCATCCGGTGAGGTGGTGTGGGAGTACATTAACCCGGTAACCTCGGACGGGATCCTGAAGTTCAAGCGTGACAACTGGCCGATGTACAACTCCATTTTCCGCGCTTTCCGCTATCTCGCCACCGACCCGCCGCTGGTCGGACGAACGCTGACGTCCACCAACACGATCACAGGCCGAACCCCGTCATACTATTCACCCTGAAAAGGAGTATACACCGTGAACCATGTAAATACTGGGAGGTTCGCTGTAGTAGCCGCTGTCTCAGCGGCACTCTTCAAGCAATACCGGCGAGGACGCCGGTTACATCGTCCTACGGTCACATGCCACAAACTTTCATCAGTTGCGATTCTGACTTTGATGATGATGGGCCTTACCGGCCATGCCTATGAACGGCTTCAGGGGCCGACCCAGTTGCTCTATTGGGATAAGACGCAGACATACAGTGGCTATACATTTTTTGGCGCCCAAGGTGCCAGTTACCTGCTCGATATGCAGGGGTGTGTGGTCCACACGTGGCCGGTGGGCATCAATCCCCGGCTGCTCGACAACGGCGACGTACTCGACGCCGCCAGTGGTGACATCAACGGATTCGCGGGACTCAAGGAAGTGGATTGGAATGGGAGTAACGTGTGGTCCTATGCGGAAACGCGCACGAACTATTTTCCTCACCAGGACTTCCTCCGGATCTATAACAAGAAACTTGGTGCGAACACCACCCTCTACCTGGCAAACAAGGCGATCTCCGCCAGCCAATGCATCGCGGCGGGATGCAATCCCGCGAATAGCACTTACACCAACGTCACTGTGGACGCCATTGTGGAAGTCAGTGCCGCCGGTACGATTGTCTGGGAATGGTGTTTCTTTGATCACGGAGTCCAGGATTTCGATGCTGGCAAATCCAACTACGTCAGCTCCATTACAAATTATCCAGGGCGGCTGAACCTGAATCTTCCGGGGCGGCCTCTGTCCAATGACTGGCTGCATTGCACCTCGCTCGACTACAACACGAACCTGGATCAGATCGTGATCACGGCGGAAGGTGGAGAGTTTTACGTGATCGATCACGGCAATACGTTTCTCGCCAACAATCCTTCGGGAAGCATTGCGTTGGCGGCCAGCACCAACGGCGATTTCCTATACCGTTTCGGGGATCCTGCCCGCTACGGGCAGGGGAGTGCACCGTCCATCCAGCAGAACTGGTCGGTTTCCTCGACCGGGAACAAGCAGATTGGTGGCGCTGGCCAGACCACCTGGATTCCGCCGGGAGTTCCTGGGGCGGGCCATTTCCTGGTCTTCAATAACGGCCAGGACCTATTTGAGACCACCCCTCAATCGTACATCTTCGAAGTCAATGGATACCTGAATGCGGGGGGTGGCGACACCGGTGCCTATGTGGGGCCTCCGACCGCAGGATACACGATCTGGTCGGCTCCCGGTCATGATACCGACAAGCAAAAGAAGAATATGTCCAGGCAGATCGTCGCGATGACCTATTCGATGGCGAACCAGGCATTTTTCAGTCCGCATGGCGGCAGCGTTCAGCGTTTGCCGAACTCCAATCTGTTTGTTTGCGCTGCCTCCGAAGGCCACCTCTTTGAACTCACGCCGGGTAGCAACGTGGTATGGGAATACATCAACCCCATCACCACCAATGGAATTGTCACTTACAAGCGTGATAACTGGCCTCTCTATAATCCGGTTTACCGCGCCACCCGCTACAGCACCAACCATCCGGCATTGTCCGGGCGTCTCCTGACAGGAACAACCACGATCGCCGGGGGGGTGCCCCTCTATGTTTCGGCTCCAACCATCAGCGGCATTACCCTCGCTCCGGCGGCACCTACCGCAACGAATACAGTTTGGGTTACGGCGTCGGTTACCACAAACAGCACGGTCGTGTCTGTGTCGCTCATCACGATTGTCGGAACCAGTACCAATACGACCGCGATGTCCAAGACCGGCTCGGTTTATGGCGCGACGATCCCGGCGTATGCCGCGGGGACGGTGGTGAATTACTACCTCTCCGCTAAGGATGAGTTTGATAATGCCGCCAGCAATCCTTCCGGCGCACCGACCACTACCCTCTCCTACACGGTTCATCTCAGTGTTATCGCTTCGGGATCCTCCATGACGCAGGCGGTGTCCGGCCTCCATTTCACCGAGAGTCCGGCGGTCGATGCGGCGGGAAACATCTTCTTTTCGGATATCCCGTCGAACACTATTTACAAATGGTCTGTGGCGAACCAGCTTTCCATTGTTCGCACAAATTCAGGCGGGGCCAATGGCCTTGCCTTTGATGCAGCCGGGAATATGCTCGTTTGCGAAGGGGGCAATGGCCGAATAAGCTCCATCAGCCCGCAAACCAATGTCACCGTCCTGGCCGGTTCGTATGGGGGACATCCGTTCAATGAACCCAATGACTTGTGGATCACGCCGTCCGGCGGCGTGTATTTCACCGATCCGATTTTTTTCGGCCATACCAATATCCAGGGCGGCGAATTCGTCTATTACCTCAATCTCGCCAACAGTAATGTCAGCCGGGTTGTCTCCGATATGGTTCGGCCCAACGGGCTCGTAGGGACAACGGATGGCCAGATCCTGTATATTGCCGACTGGGGTGCCGGTATTGTCTATCGCTATGCCGTCAATGGAGATGGCGCGCTGTCGAACAAGACGGCGTTCGCGTCGGTGGCGTGTGATGGCATGACCATGGATAGCGAGGGAAACATCTACCTGACAGGGCCCGAGGCCGCCGTTTTGGTCTATGACGCCAGTGGCGTACAACTCGAACAAATCAGTGTGCCCAATTCGGAACGGCCGACCAACCTGGAATTCGGCGGCAGCGACCGTAAGACCCTCTTCATTACCACAGATCATGGCTCGTTGTACTCAATCAGGATGCGGCTCCAGGGTGCCATCGGTGGGACTGCGACAACCAATCCACCGGCAATCCTTAATCCTGCCATCACTCCGGCATCTCCCACCAGCAACGATACCGTCTGGATCTCTGCAACCGTCACCGATGATGTCAGCGTGACTTCCGTCTCGCTCACCTATGGCTCCGGTAGCGGGAGCGGCGCGACGAACACCATGTTCTCGGAGACCATGGCGACGAATGGGGTGAAACCCTGGACCAATGGGCTTGGCTGCGACAACGTCTGGACTCTTAACTACATCAATGTCAATACGTTTGAACAGGCGACGAACGCCAATTATAGCGGGAACAACTGCGGCCTGACGTTCAAGAACGGTACAACCAACCTGTCTGACAGCATGGTTACGACGGCAAAAGGCATTGATGCGCAGGGGAACAGCGGGACGGTGTCGTTCTATATCCTGGCAAGCATCGTGAGTAACAATGTCGGTTGGACCATGCAGTTAAACCCCGGTAGTGGTTATACGACGCGACTGAGTGAAGTCACGGCGGCAAACCACGGTTATCAGCTCTACAGTTATAGCCTGCAACCGGGCGATCTGGTCAGTAACTTGCTCATGCGGTTCCAGTTCAATGAGGGGAATGTCGGCAACCGGATCTTTCTCGATACTATTTCCGTGAAGGTGGCCAGTGGAGCGGGAAGTTGGACGAACGTGGCTATGGTTGACGATGGTCTCCATGGTGACAGTTCGGCAGGTGATGGGGTCTATGGCGCCTCGATTCCTGCGAAGTCCGTGGGCACAACCGTGAACTATTATATCGCGGCCGTCGATGGGGTGGGGGCATCCGCCAGCAGTCCGTCGGGTGCGCCGGTTAGCGGAACCTATGCCTATACCGTTGTGGCTTCGACAACGAGTTCCACGGGCGTCTGGAGCATGCTCGCCCTTCCCGACACCGGTCAGACGACCAACTATACCGATACTTTTGGTGAGGATTCCGATTTTACAATCCATCCCCCAGCTTACGGGAAAAATGGCGACGGCACCATCAGTGACAAGGTCACCGGTCTGATGTGGCAGCAGACCGACGGCGGGGAGATGACCTGGGATAGCGCCACGAACTATCCTTCAACTCTCACTCTGGGCGGGTATGGCGATTGGCGTCTGCCAACAGCCCATGAACTCTACAGTATCTCATGCCAGGGTGCCTTGAATCCGGCGCTCAATACCAACTACTTCACCGTGACGGCCGCGGAATACTGGTGGTCGCGGGATCAGCAGGTCGGGAATTCGAGCAATATCTGGGTGGCCAATGCGGGTGGAGGGATCGGTAACCATCCCAAGAGCGAAACCTTGAGCGCCGGAGGATCCCGGCGTATCCATGTTCGTTGTGTCCGTGGCGCATCCGCCCCGGCTTTCGCCAGCCCGATGCATCATTTCACCAACAACGGCAATGGGACCATCACCGACACCGATACGGGCCTGATCTGGCAACAGGCCGAAATCGCGTCTAAAACCAACTGGGAATGGGCGCTTGCCTATGCCGCTGGACTATCGCTTGGAAGCAATTCCGACTGGCGGTTACCGAACATCAAGGAACTACAGTCCCTCAACGATGAGACACTGGTCGCGCCGTCCTTGGATACGAACTATTTTCCCGGCGCAACCTCCTCGCGCTACTGGTCCAGTACCAGCATGCACGGCACGACGAACGAGGCGTGGTTCCTGGATTGCCAGTATGGGGTCACCAGTTATGCCGACAAAACGACGAACCTGCTGGCGCGCTGCGTCCGTGGCGGAATAACGAATATCTCCAGTACATTCAGTGCCAAGCTGGTGCGGATTCCGGGTGGCAGCACCATCATGGGTGATCCCTTCGGATATGTTGATCCGGAGCATCCCAATGATGAACTTCCGTTACATAGCGTATACATTTCCCCCTTCTACATGGCCACAACACTGGCCACTGTCAGCGAGTACTGCGACTATCTTAATGCCGCGCTTTACCAGGGTCTCATTGAGGTTCGCTCGAACACGGTCTATGCCGTTGGCGGGACCAATGACTATTTCTACACTTACGATGCCTCCGTCTACAGCCGGATCCAGTACACCAACAAGAGTTTTGTCGTCCGGGACAACCGCGGCCTGCACCCGGTCACCAGCGTGAGGTGGTTCGGCGCCATAGCCTACTGCAATTGGCTGAGCCAGCGTGGCAAGTTCAAGCCTTGCTATAATCTCGACACGGGTGATGTTGATTTTACCAGGAACGGTTTCCGCCTGACCACGGAGGCGGAGTGGGAATATGCCGGTCGTGGCGGCCTGACCAATCCTTACTGCATGTTCCCTTGGGGGACCAACAGCAACACCGACGGTTCCTATGCGAATTGGGAGGGATCGGGCGATCCGTTTGAAAGTGGTGTTTATCCCTATACGACACCAGTTGGATTCTATAACGGCGCGCTCCGTCTCAAGTCTGACTACAACTGGCCCGGTAGCCAGACTGCCTACCAGACCAGTGATGGATCCAACCCTTATGGCCTTTACGACATGGCCGGCAACGTCTGGCAATGGGTGAACGACTGGTATGCGAGTGATTACTACGCCTATTGTACCAATAACAATATCGTGACCAACCCGCCAGGCCCGGTGACCGGTACTCTGTTCAGTGCCTATGGCAACATGGCCTACCGTAATCTACGGGGAGGAACCTGGTATAACGGTGGGGGGCAGGCTTACTATGGGTTCAGCCGGGTCTCGAATCGCGATCCGTCATGGTCCTTGGGGCCGTTGCCTGATGCCAACACCAATTCCCTCTGGTTCCAAACGGGGTTCCGGGTGATGCGGCCCGAAAAAATTTCCCAGACCGTCGGTCTGTTCATCAACACCACCAATGCTTATCCCGGCTATACCCTGATGGCGCCAATGCATCAGACTAACACCTACCTGCTCAACAATGCCGGGCAGTATGTTCACATGTGGACCAGCACCTACGAGCCGGGCCGGGCGGCCTACTTGATGGAAAATGGACATCTGTTCCGTGCCTGCATGGTGATGAGTGGTGGACCATCGACAGGCGGCGGGGAAGGGGGGCGTATCGAGGAATATGACTGGTATGGCAATATGGTCTGGGCGATTGACTACTACAGCACGAATTACATTCATCACCACGATTTCAAGGTTCTGCCCAACGGCAACGTCCTGATGCTGGTGGCCGAAAAGAAGACCTATGACGAGGTTGTTGCGGCGGGATTCAATCCGGCCTTGCTCGACTCGAGCATCTCCAGCCAAGGCTACATGCTGCCTGATTGCCTGATTGAGGTCGAGCCAACCCGGCCGTATGGCGGCACGGTTGTCTGGGAATGGCATATGTGGGACCACATGATCCAGGACTACAGTGCATCGAAGAGTAACTACTACGGTGTTGGTGGCGTTGCGCTCCATCCTGAACTTATCGATGTCAACGGCCCCGGAATCATGATCCCTCAGTTCTGGAACCATGTGAACGGCATAGACTACAACCCCCAGTTGGATCAAGTCATGCTCAGCGTCAGGAATAATAATGAACTGTTTGTGATTGACCACAGCAACACAACAGCCCAGGCCGCTGGCCACACGGGCGGCCGCTACGGCAAAGGCGGCGATATCCTTTATCGGTGGGGGGATCCGGAGCAATATAACTGCGGCACCTCCTCCAATCGGATGCTCTACCAGCAGCACCATACTCACTGGATCCCGACCAACTGTCCTGGCGCCGGGAATATCCTGATCTTCAACAACGGTATCGGACGGGGGTATTCGACCATCAACGAGATTACGCCGCCGATGACCGCCTCCGGGAATTACACGAATGCGACAGGGGCGGCCTATGGCCCAATTTCCAACACGTGGCTCTACGTGGCAAGTCCTTCAAACAGCTTCTACTCCTCCGAAATCTCCGGATGCCAGCGCCAGCCCAACGGCAACACCCTTATCTGCGAGGGGATCAAGGGAAAACTGTTCGAAGTCACGTCGTCAGGGCAGATCGTCTGGCAGTATATCTGTCCGGTCGCCGCCACTGTGTTGGCTCAAGGTAGCTCTATTCCCTCCGACGGGGCGCGTACCGACCAGTTCATGAACGCCGTGTTCCGGGTTTACCGGTATCCGACCAACTATCCCGGCCTTGCCGGAAAGGATCTCACTTCCCGTGGCACCATCGAGACTTACACCGGTGCCGTGACCGACACCGTGGGGCTCGGCCTGCCCGACATCTGGGTGCGCGCCCACTTTGGGAGCCTGTCCGCCGTCACCTCCACCAGCAGTCACTCCACAAACGGGTTAACCGACATCCAGGAATACCTGTACGGCCTCAACCCGACCGCCTGGTCATCGCTTACCAACGGCATCCCCGATGGCTGGGCTATTGCCTATGGATTTGATCCCACGCTGGCCGGTCTGGCCGGCCTGATGAACGTAAACGGCTTCACCCTGCTCCAGTCTTACGCTGCCGACCTGAATCCCACGAATCCGTCCTCCCGCCTTGCCATACTCAACCTCAATCTCGTCACCAATGGAGTACAACTCACCTGGATTGGTGGGGCAGGAGCCTGGCAATATCTCGAATGTTCATCAAATCTGGCAGCCAATGCGTGGCAGGTGGTCTACACCAATTTCCCGCCGACCAGCATCACTAACAGGATGATCGTCGCCGGCCTCACCCCCGCCACGAACCGATATTATCGCGTCAAAGCCGGACGCTGATTTAACGGAGCGGAACGCTTTCGTGTTCCGGTACCCCCTCCCTACGTGTTATAAGGAGCAGTCAGCCATGTGGGGCATCAAGGCAGGGTCATCGATTTGTCCTGCCATCGCCTAGGCGTCAGTCCTGCCGGCTTTGGCTTTATGAGCGAATTCCCGTTTCTCACGGGCCGTCATCTGCTTGATCATATATTCTGCCTGCGAGGCGGCGGAGCGGCTGGCGTATTCGACCACGGCCAGTAGTTTTTTGGGGGGATGAGCACGGGTGTAGCGGGCGCCAATACCCTTTTTGTGGGCCGCATAACGAGCCTCAACATCCACGGCAATGCCGGTGTAGATGCTCTTGTCCTTACATTCCATGAGATAAAGGAACCAGGGTTTTCTTGCTTTTACGCCACCCTTTATTTTGGTCATAGGGTCACCACATTCCCGAGGACGGCGCCACTTCGAATTTCTGCTGCAGGTCTGTCGGCATTAGGGGTGATAATTTTTTGTGTCCTGCTTCCATTTAGGAACATTAGCACCTGTAGCCCGTGATGGAAACAGTGATGATCTATTCGCAGTCATGATGATGCAGGCAGGCAAAGTATGGGCATCAGGAGGCGTTACTATTCTTTCACCGGGGCGGTGCCTCAGGGATTACCGACGCGGGCTCCACGAACGGACTCCGCAGTAGGGTTCTACCCCATAGAACAAGGGTGGAGTTGGGACTATTTTATTGACGATGCAATATGAAACATAAGAACCCCAAGCATACCCGGCCTATTTCGCGGATGGTCGGCGACCGAAGAAGAGTGCTAGCACAAACAACACGAGAAAAATGAAAAAAAGTATTCTCGCCATGTCTGTTGCCGCTGCTGCGATTCCGCCGAACCCGAAAACTGCGGCAATGATCGCGATAATAAAGAATGTGACAGCCCATCTCAACATTGTGCGCTCCTATGGTTTTTAAACTTTGTGAGAACAAGATACGTCATCACTTGGCTGCGTTCTATGGGGTATAACCCTGCCATGCGCATCGTACCCTCCCTCCTCGCGCGCTGTATAAACATTGCCAAGGGCCTCAAGATATTTGAGGGAGGATTAGATGAGATGTATACAGGCTCCAGGCATGTAGGTACACTGACACTGAAATAACCAAAGGAGCCGACATGAATGATCTCAATAAACTTCTGAATGAACCCGAAGTCCCGAAACTGACCGTGAACAACATTTCGAAAAAGATCGAGAAACCCACCGCCGCCGCCATTAAAGCCAACATTCTCGCCGCCCAGGAAAACACAATGGCCGCCGCAAGCGTCGGAAGTCCCCTGTTCCGCTCCGCCAAAGACTTCCTCGTCGCCAATCCGGAAGTCAAAGCGTACAAGAAATAAAGTGTTCTTATTCCCGTTGCCTAACACTGATGCATCCTGCCATAATCTGTCATATGCACATAAACCCTAACGGCAGGAAACGAAACGATCCATGTCCCTGTGGTAGCGGCAAGAAATTCAAAAAGTGCTGCATTGATATAAATAACCCTCCAACGCTTTCGACTTTTCCGCCCCCTCCGGTCAAGCTGATGGTTCCGAAGAGATGACTAACATGAGGGAGGAGGGTAACTCCACCACTCCCGCTGCCGCCCCCTGTCCAGCAGGCGGGGCAAGCGAGCGGTTACCCGGATCTACCCCGTCGCCCTTTGTGCGACGGCTGCAGAAGAGGAATATTCGTTCTTTCTTTTCTTCTGTAGCCGTTCGACGAAGGCGAACGGAGGTTTGACGATGGGGGAGATTGGTGCGACATTTGGGGTGATGAATAGCGATCTCCATCTGGGCACATGCAGTTGGAAGTATGAGTCCTGGCGGGGCTTGGTTTACTCCGATGCCCCGCATCCTGATTATCTGGCCGAATATTCCCGGAAGTACGATTGTGTCGAAATCGACCAATGGTTCTGGAGCCTTTTCGGGCCGGGGAAGGTCGTTCTGCCTCAGCCCAAGACGGTGGCCGACTACGCTTCGGTTGTGCCGGCCGGGTTCCGATTCGGGGTAAAAATGCCCAACGCGCTCACGTTGTCCCACTTCCGGCCAAAGTCCAAAACAGACCCGCTGATCCCGAATCCACACTTCTTGTCCATGGATTTGCTCCAGTCCTTCCTGGATGTCCTGTCACCGCTACGCCCGTACCTCGGGCCGATGATGTTCCAGTTTGAATACCTGAACCGGGATAAAATGCCATCGCAGGCCGCATTTGAGGAGAAGTTTGGTGCCTTCGTCAGCCAATTGCCCCAGGGGTTCTGCTGGTGTGTCGAGTCGCGTAACCCCAACTACCTGAATGGGCAATACTTCAGTTTTCTGCGCGAAAAAGGATTGGCCCACGTTTTCGAGCAGGGCTACTACATGCCGCCGGTTATTGAAATTTTCCGTCGCCATGAGGATTTGTTGACCGATACGTCGGTCATCCGGCTGCATGGCCCGAACCGGGAGAAGATCGAGGAACGTACCGGCAAGGAATGGAGTCAGATCGCCGAACCCCGTGATGCCGATCTCGACGCGCTGGCCACGGTTGTGAGGAGCCTGAAGACGCGTAAACGCAACGTCTGGGTGTTCGCCAACAACCACTTTGAGGGCTCTGCCCCTTTGACAATCGAGCGGCTCAGGCAGCGAATCGCGCAATAGTCCCTCTCCGGGTTTTTATGTTTACCTCTTTCTCTTGTAAGTGAACCAAGGTTCCCTTATCATTCTCGCATGGTGAAAGGAGGCTATTATGCCCAGGGTCATGAATGTGGAGAGTCATGTTGCCAATCTGCGGAAATTCTGGCGCCAGGAAAGGCGGCTGCCCGGTTATGGTGAGATGCTTGAACTTTTCGGGTATCAGTCCAAGCATGCGGTTTTCAGAGCCTTGAGGAAACTGGAAGAGCTCGGGTTCCTGGAGCGGAAGAAGGGGCGGGCCGTGGCCACCGGAAAACTGACCGGGACATTGCGCCTGCTGGGGGCCGTTCAAGCCGGGTTTCCGTCTCCGGCCGAGGAGGAACTGGCCGACACCATGAGCCTTGATGAACTTCTAATCCGCCGCCCGGAAGCGACTTTCATGCTGACCGTGCAGGGGGATTCCATGATTGCCGCCGGCATCATCCCGGGCGACATGGTGTTGGTGGAGAAGGGCGGCACACCAAAACCGAACGATATCGTGGTCGCCCAGGTCGATGACGAGTGGACGCTCAAGTATTACATGAAAGACCGGGAGGGGGTGCGGCTGGATCCCGCCAATTCCAAATACAAATCCATCCGCCCGAAACGCTCCCTGGTCATCGGCGGCATCGTTAAGGCGGTGATCCGGAAATATGCCTGACCATGTCGGAGTTTCCTTTTACCCTTCACTCTTACCCGTGCGCCATCATCCATTTTGATGGTGACGCGTTCTTTACGTCTGTTGAGCAATCCATTCATCCCTATCTGAAGGGCCAACCGGTGGTGACAGGCAAGGAGCGGGGGATCATCGCCTGTGCCAGCTATGAGGCCAAGGCGCTCGGGATCTCCCGCGGTTTGTCCCTTTATGAGGCGATTCGGATGTGCCCGAAACTAAAGGTGCTGCCCAGTGATTATGAGACCTACAGCCTTTATTCCAAGCGGATGTTTGATATTGCCCGCCGCTACACTCCCATGGTGGAGGAGTATTCGATTGATGAAGGTTTTGCCGACCTCACCGGGCTGCGCCGTGTCCACCACGCCTCCTACGAGGAGATTGCCTTGCGAATTCAGGCCGAGATCCAGGCGGAACTGGACATCACCGTCTCAGTCGGGTTGAGCCTGACCAAGAGCCTTGCCAAATTGGGCTCCAAGTACCGCAAACCAAGGGGGTTCACGGCAATCCCTGGGACCGACATTGAAGGCTTCCTCAAGCAGATCCCACTCGAAAAGGTTTGGGGGTTCGGCCCCAACACCGTGGCGCTACTGACCAAGCATGGACTGAGGACTGTGCATGATTTTGCAATCCGCCCCGAGGGCTGGGCCGACCGCTTGATGGGAAAGATCGGCCGCGAATTGTGGGGGGAGTTACGCGGCACCTCCCTTTATCCGGTGACGACGGAAGCAAAATCGAGTTATTGCTCCATCAGTAAATGTAAGACCTTTACGGCGCCGTCAACGGATCCGGAGTTTATCTGGGCCAAATTGGTGCGCAATGTTGAATCCGCCTTTATCAAGGCGAGACGGTACCGATTACGCGCCCGGCAGGTCTCGGTGATGTTGCGCCGGCAGGATTATCGCCAGGAAGGGCTTGAGATCCGGTTGAGCCGGGCCGTATCAGTCACGCGTGACGCCATGCCGGCCGTCCGCGAAATGTTTGATCAACTGATAGAGCAGGGGGCCGCCTACCGGGCGACTATGGTGGTACTGGGGAAACTGGAACCCGATAAAGAGCAACAGTTCGACCTCTTTGAGGATCCCGTCCAGATCGAGAAGCGGCAAGCCTTGAGCGCCGCTGTCGATGCCGTAAACGAACAGTACGGCAAGCACACCCTCAGTTTTGCTCCGTCATTATTTCTGAATCAGGGACGTCAGACCGCCCGTGACGAGCAACCGCAGCGCAAATCAGCCCTGATCCCGGGTGAGACCCGCCGCCAGCGTTTGCGCATACCTAGGCTTTTTCTGAAGGTGTAGGGCATCTTCCATCCTGATGTAAGAACGGCGGGCCGTTTTTATTGACAGGTCGGGCATTGCTTGTAGAGTTCATTCCACATTCCTTGAGGAGTGAAAGAGGAGAGATCATGGTCAGGACAAAAATCATTTGCACACTTGGGCCCGCCTCCTCCAGCGAGACGGTATTGCGCAAAATGATGCTCGCCGGCATGGATGTGGCGCGCATCAATTTCTCTCACGGATCCCTGGATGAGCATCTTGCGCGTATCCGGATTATCCGCCATCTAAACAGGAAATACCGCCGGCACATTCGCATTATGGGGGATCTGGAGGGGCATCGCATACGCATTGGCCTTCTGAAGGATGAAAAGCCTATTGAAGTCAAAAAGCGGCAGATCTTATGGCTCACAACCCGGGCTGTTCATGGGGATGGCGATGTGATCCCTTTTGATTATCATGGGCCGCTGTCCGTGTTCCGGAAGGGACATGAGCTCTTTATTGATGACGGCAATATCGCGTTGGTTGTTGAAGGCGTGGGGAAGGACCGATTGAAGACCCGCGTCCTTATCGGTGGGGCGATCAAGGAGCGCAAGGGAGTTAATGTGCCTGGGGCTCACATTCCCTTTAAGGGTGTGGCAGCGCATGACCGGCCCAATATTCAATTCTGCCTGGATCATGAGCTGGACTTCATGGCGCTGTCCTTTATTCGCGGTCCGGCGGATGTTTTGGCCGTTCGGGCATTGATGAAGGGGTCCGCCTTTAAGCCGAAGGTCATTGCCAAGATCGAGAACCGTGAAGGGATCCACAATATTCAGGGCATTATTAAGGTTGTCGACGGAGTCATGGTCGCCCGGGGGGATATGGGGGTCTCGATACCGATCTGGGAAGTTCCGATCATGCAGAAGCGAATCATCAGAGCCTGTAATGTTGCAGGCAAACAGGTAATCACGGCCACCCAGATGCTCGAGAGCATGGTCGAGAATCGTCTACCCACTCGGGCCGAGGCGACGGATGTGGCCAATGCCATAATTGATGGGACGGATTATGTGATGCTGTCTGCGGAGAGCGCAGTGGGGCATGACCCGGCCGGGGTCGTCAAGATGATGGATCGGATCATTCTTTTTACGGAAAGAAACCGCCAGCGGGCCTGACAGGAAATAGTTTACCTGGTGGCAGGGCCGGATCGATTTTCATGTTTGGGGTCACTGAATATGAATAGCCGCTAAAGGCTGAAAGGCCTGAGCACTCTTTCCAGCGCCGCAGGCCCCTGCAGATACGCGAGAATGACGCCGTAGTTGGTGATGGGTACGCCTACGGTTTCCAAGTCACGCAGGCGGGCCTGGAGTTTTTGAGCGCTGATCATGCAACCCCCGCAGTGGATGATTAGTTTATATTGCTCTAGATGTTTGTTGTCTTGGAACTCGCGGCCAAAATTGTGCTCAATTATGACGCCTGGGTATTGTTGTGCAAAATGTTTCGGGATTTGTACCGTGCCGATATCTTCGCCAATCCGCGAATGATGGCAAGCCTCGACGATGAGAACCTTGTCCCCGGATTCCAAGGATTCGAGTGCCTTCACTCCCGTGGCAAATTTGTTGAGTCTGCCGCGGCTGAAGTAATTAATCATCACGATCGAAAAGGTGGTTAATTCGATATCTTGGGGACACCAGTCCTTCATGATATCCATGGCTTGAGAGTCGGTAATCATTGTTTTGGGGCGTTTCTGAAAATTATTCAGAAAGCCCTGGAACCTTTTTTGCTCTTCCTCGGCTTGTCCTCTCGTGCCGCGGGCTTTGCCTAAATCCAAACGGAACGAGACCGGATAGGCCCATTGCCGGGTGATATATTCTTCCACCATGGCTTGGGGGCGCAAGTAACGGCCAGGCGGCGTTTCGACATCCATCGGGATAATCAGAACATAGTATTCGTCTCTTTGAACAAAAGGCAGCAACTCGGTTTTGTCCTGTTTCGGGGCATAATTCTTTAAAATAAACTCAATGAGTTCGGAGCGGTATTTGGCATGGTTGGCTTCGATGTGAATAGTCTTGTAGAAACGGGGCAGGTCCAACGCTTCTTCGACCTGTGTCGCAGGGGGCTTGTTAAAATGATTGTAGACAATCAAAATTTGTTTGTCCAAATCGCGCGCTTTCTCAATGACTTCCTGTTCGGTGCGGATGTCCCGGGTCTCCGGGTCAATGACCAAAAGCACCAAATCGCACTCCTTGATATCATTAAACGTCTTGTGGCGTTTCTTTTCGCCGAGTTCCCCGGCTTCGTCTAATCCGGCAGTATCAAACAGTTTTACCGGCCCAATGCCGTGGATCTCTTGCAAGGCGATTTTGGTATCGGCCGTCGTGCCGGGTGTCGGGTCGACGATTGAGGTTTCTTGTTGGGTAAGCAAATTCATCACCGAACTCTTGCCCGAGTTCATTTTGCCAAAAATCCCAATATGATCACGTTCCACTAGTACAGACATGTGAAAAAATATACGCCTCGACTTATGAGGAGTCAAGTGAAGCACGAATGAGATCGCGTTGGCCGCCGGGTTTGACATCACCATTCCATTTTTGCACACTGTCCCCCATGAAAGCGCGTATTCAGGTCGGCCCCAATGGGCGTGTGTCGTACCCCCGCAAAAGCGATTTTTTGTCGGAGCCTCAGTGAATACAGGGCGTCGGCTATAGCGCGGCGCTATCAAAATCTTTGCGAAAGCCTGAGATCGAAACCAACATCGTGAACGGAAACATCCAATGCATTAGGGGCGGGCTCTCGAGGGTCTGGGATGAAGCCTGGATACTCCTGCTCCTGGCTTTGATGACGGGGCTGATGGTCACGGGCGTGGAGTTATGCCGGCCTTCGTTGTCTCATACGCTGTCGGTTGTGCGGTTTGGCGCGATCGCCGTCATCCTTGCAGTCTTGCCAGGGTGCGCCTTGGTCCGGTGGCTCTCTCTCACCGTGCACGGTTTCCTGTTAAACGTGCTGCTCCGACTGTTGCTCAGTCTGGCGCTGTCGGTCGCCGGACTTTTCCTGGCGTATTTTGCTGGCGTCTACACTCCCGTAACCCTGTATGCGTGGCTCGCTTTCTGGGCCGTTGCGGGGCCGTGGGCGCTCAGGCATGCGTCGCCGCTGAAAGGGATGGGGGCGATTCGGGATGCATGGCAGCGACAGGGAAATGTCGAGCGGGTGGCGATAGCCGTGGTGACGCTTGTGTTGCTCGGGCACTTCCATGCCGCGGTGTTTCAGCCGTTTATGTGGCCCGATGCGGTGGTGTCGTGGGATAAGTGGGGCTGTGACATGGCTGAGCGGCATGGCCTGGGAACCTATCTCATGGGCGGTTACCCGCAGTTTTTGCCGACGCTGTATTCAGCGTTTTACAAGGCGGCAGGGACCTTCATGACCAGCCTGCCACATGAGCAGTTTCTGCTGCACGGCTTTGGGATTGGGTTTACGGCCTTGCTCGTGATCAGTGTCATCGTCATATCATGCGAGGCAGGCGCGTTCTGGCCGCTGGCGCTGGCGCTTCTGCTGGGCAATTCGCTGTTGAGTCACTGGCTGATCAGCGGTTATGCGGATATCCCCGCCCTGTCGCTGGGGCTCGGAGCGCTTGCTGTTGCGTGGACCTTCGTCAACGGCCGGTGGTCGGCACGAACACCCAAGGTGGCGGGCGGCGTGATGGCCTTGGCACTTTTCGCCGCCGGGTTCAGTAAGGCCACCGGAGTGCTGTGGGTGGTGGGCATCCTGGGCGGATTGGCTTGGGTGACCGCGCAAGACTCCTCCCGGCGTACTCGGTTGGCGGCCACTCTAGCCATGTGCGTCCTGCTGACCGTCCTGTTGCTGGCGCCATTCTATCTTCATCAGGCTTTTCTCAATTGGCGCCCGGAACTGGTGGAATCAGACCCGCACTGGCACATGTTCAGGATCCACCCGGCCAGGCAGGATTTGTATGCCTTGACGCTTGGTCACCTGATGGAGCGCGCGGCGGATTTTGCGGGCAGCTATGCGCTGGGGCCCACCGACGGACTGCGCTATTATGTGCCAGGTTCTCTGCTCTTGCTGCTGTTGGTCGGGGTCGTGTATCGGTGGCGGCGTGCGGCTTTGCTCCTGCTGTGTGGGAGTCTGGTTTTCACGCTGTTGTGGCTGCCGACCACCGGCTATGATTGGCGCAATGCATTCCCGGTACTGGCCTTGTTTGCAATAGGCGCAGCGGGTGGATTGCCGGCCGCTGGCGATGCGACCGCAGGCCGGATCCTGGCGGCGCGCGGCATCGCGGCCTTTCTGGCGCTGCTGTTTGGATGGCACACTCTCGTCGTGGCGCTCCCGGAGGTGAGAGACGCATTCATCTATGGGCGGGGCGGGGCGGTTTGGGCCAGCAGGCCGGAGTCCCGTCTGGCTATGATAAATCCGCCATGGGATCGGCTCCGACGATTTCTGGGATCCTTGCCACAAAGTCGGGAGGCGTCCCATATCTACTGTCCCGACGCCTTTTACCGTCATTTGGGCCGTCGGGGCATTTTCAAGCTTCAGGATAATTGGAATCGTGATCTCACGCCGGGAGACGTTCTTCTGGAGCCAAACCTGATCTGGAAGAAGCGCCAAAATTTCAATCCCATATGCTCGCTGAAGGGGATGGGATATGCCCGGCTTTCCGTCTACCAGCCGGAATTGCAGCAAACTCCATGACTTCATCGCCTTGGTTAAGGCGGGGTGAAGAGGAGGAACCGGGCTTGTGTTTGTGACGTAATATGAGGTGATCTATGATTCATGTAAAAGTGGCCGGGTTGTCGCTGTCGAATTTGGGGTTTGTGGTTTTGCTTAAAGGGGAAACTGACCCTCGGACAGTGCCGATATTTATCGGGGGGGCGGAAGCCCAGTCCATAGCGTTGAAACTGGATAACGTTCAGATTCCGCGCCCCCTGACCCATGATCTATTCAAAAATGTTCTCGATTCCATGGAGTGTCGCCTGAAGCGCGTGGTGGTCCGGGATATGATTGAGAGCACATTCTTCGCTGTCCTGGTGCTGGAGCATGATGGGGTGGAGAGTGAGATTGATGCCCGGCCCAGCGATGCGATAGCCCTGGCCCTGCGATGTTCGGCCCCGCTTTATGTGACGCAACCGGTCATGAACAAGGTTGGTGTTGTGCTGGAGAACAAGGACGGTATTGGTGAAGAACAAGCCCAGGGCAAAGGCGGCACCGCAGCCCCGGCCGCAACGTCGGCATCCCCTCTGGATCATTTGAAAGCCAAGATGGAAAAGGCCATTGCCGAGGAACACTATGAAGAGGCCGCAACAATCCGGGATGAAATCAAGAAGTACGAGCAATCCCACGGGAAGAATTGAAGGCGTGGCCTAGCCGTCTATGATTTGGGCGCATCTCCGAGTTTTGGAATATCCCCAGCCATCGGCCCCATCTCAACCCAAAGAGATTATTGAATCCTCTTTTCGCTTTGGCGTGTACCAAAATTCGGAGATGCGCCCCGAGGATTTCGGTTGGAGACGATCAGCTTGAACTCCCATTAATGATATGAGAGAGTGCGACCTTTTAGAAAAGAGTATTCGGGAGAAAAGTATGAATAAATTGATTGTGGTTGGGGAGAACATCCATTGTACCCGTGTCTATAAAGTGGCTGGAAATTTTGTGAAGCCGTTGGATCAGGGTGGGTTTGCCGTTGCGTATGGGGGAAAGACGGATGCCCGGTTGTTGCCGATTCCGTCACATTTTTTAAAAACCGCCGATTGGGAGTCTGGCAAAATCAAACATTGCGCCGTGGCCGTATGGCAGGGCTTGTATGGGGATGCTTCAGGAAAAGCCGCAGCGGTGGATTACCTCCAGTATCTGGCCCGGCGTCAGGAGTTCGCCGATGCCTCTTTTCTGGATGTGAATGTTGATGAATTCAGCACTGATATCCCCGAACGCTGCCGAGCCATTAAATGGGTGGCCGGGGTGGTGCAGGAGACGTGCAAACTCCCGCTTAGTATCGACTCTTCAAATCCCGCCATTTTGCGGGCCGGCTTGGAAGCCTGTGACCCGAAACGCGGGCACCCGATGGTGAATTCCGTCTCGCTCGAACGTCATGAGTCCATTCCGGTGGCGGCGGAATTCAAGGCGGTGGTGATTGCCTCGGCGGCTGGGGAGAAAGATCTACCCTCTAACACGGAACAGCGATTGGCCAATATCAAACGGTTGATGCCGATGCTCGACAAGGTTGGTATCCGTGGCGGCGATGTGTTTGTTGATCCCCTGGTGTTCCCGATTGCAACAGACTCAAATAACGCCCAGGCCTTTATCGAGGCCGTGTCGGCGATCCGTAAGACCTATGGCCCTGAAATTCATATCAGTGGCGGCTTGAGTAATGTCTCGTTTGGCATGCCGGCTCGCAAACTGATCAATCAGGTGTTCACCTGGATGGTTGTGGAAGCCGGTGGCGACAGCGGCATTCTGGATCCTCTCCAGATGAACGCGAAAATTCTGGCGGCGGTGGATACGACGTCCGAGTCCTTTAAACTCGCCCAGGCACTCCTTACAGGCGAGGATATGTTTGGCGCTGAATTTATTTCCGCCCATCGCGAGGGGAAATTGATAGAGTAAGTCGATCGTGATGGTAGAGTATGGACTCTTGTGTCTTGATGTGTTAGTCTGTTCTGCAGTTTTGGGTTGAAACCTTTCAAATCAATAGAGAAGCGGGAGACAAGAAATGACGCGACCGATGTTGGATCCAACAAAAATGAAGGATTGGCAGATTGCTGAAGCGGCGGAAAAGTACATGAAGCCGATGATGCAGTTGGCGTCGGAGATGGGACTGCGTGAAAGCGAAGTGATCCCGATGGGTCGTCAGTTGGCCAAGGTGGATCAGCGTATGGTCATGGAACGGATCAGTTCCCTGCCATCGGGCAAATACATTGACGTCACGGCGATTACGCCTACGCCGCTTGGCGAAGGGAAAACCACAACGACCATTGGTCTTGTCGAAGGGTTGTCGGTCATTGGAAAGTCTGTGACCGGCGCCATCCGGCAGCCCAGCGGGGGGCCCACCTTCAATATCAAGGGTTCTGCGGCAGGCGGCGGTATTTCCCAATGTATTCCCCTGGCACCGTTTTCCATTCGCATGACCGGCGATATCGATTCGATCACCAACGCGCACAATCTGGCGATGGTGGCTCTGACCTCCCGTATGCAGCATGAGCGGAATTACGACGATGCCCGTCTGGCCAAGACGGGGATTCGCCGCCTGAATGTGGATCCAGCCCGCGTGACGGTGAAGTGGTGTATCGATTTCTGCGCCCAGGCTCTGCGAAATGTCACGATCGGCCGCGGCGGCAAGATGGATGGCTTCGAGATGGATTCCGGCTTCCAGATTTCCGTGGGAAGCGAAGTGATGGCTATTTTGGCGGTTTCCAAGGATCTTAAGGATTTGCGCCAACGCCTGGCTAAAATGGTGCTGGCCTATGACAAGGACGGAAATGAAATCACAACCGCCGACCTGAAGGTGGACGGCGCCATGGCCGCCTGGATGGTGGATGCGATCAATCCGACCCTTGTGCAGACGGTGGAAGGCCAGCCGATTTTTGTCCATGCCGGCCCGTTTGCCAATATCGCCATCGGGCAGAGTTCCATCATTGCCGATGAGATCGGGACACGCCTGGCGGACTATCATGTGACCGAGAGCGGATTCGCGGCGGATATCGGGTTCGAAAAATTCTGGAACCTGAAGTGCCGGTTCTCAGGACTCAAGCCCAGCGCCGTGGTGGTGGTCGCCACCATTCGCGCCCTGAAAATGCATGGCGGCGGACCTGCGGTGAAGCCCGGTGCGAAATTGGATGAGGCCTATATCCGTGAAAATCTTGGTCTGTTGGAGAAGGGCTGCGAGAACCTCGTCGCGCATATTGAAATCGTCAAGAAATCCGGTGTGCGCCCCGTGGTTTGCATCAACAGTTTCCACACCGACACGGCGGCCGAGGTGGCGCTGGTGAAAAAGGTGGCGCAGCAGCATGGTGCGTATGTGGCACTCTCCCAGCACTGGCTCAAGGGGGGCGAAGGCGCCCGCGAATTGGCCGAGGTTGTTGTGGCCGCCGCTAACGAGAAGAACAACTTCAAGTTCCTGTATGACCTCTCAACCCCGCTGCGCAAGCGGATCGAGCTGATTGCCAAGGACGTGTACGGTGCCGATGGCGTCAGTTACAGCGATGAGGCGATGGCGAAGGCTCTGAAGTTTGAGGCCGATCCCGCTACGGCGGCGATGGGCACCTGTATGGTGAAGACCCATCTCAGTCTTTCACACGATCCGGATCTGAAGGGACGCCCGAAAGGATGGACGCTGCCGATCCGTGATATTTTGGTCTACCGCGGCGCCGGGTTTGTGGTGCCGGTGGCGGGCGCGATCAAGCTGATGCCTGGAACCGCTTCGGAACCGGCCTTCAACAATATCGATATTGATGTCGAAACCGGACGGGTCAAGGGGTTGTTCTAAGGAATGAAGAGATCATGACTGAAAAAATTATTGATGGTAAAGAGATCGCCCAGCAGATTCGTGCTGAGTTGGCAGTGGAAATCAAGGCCCTGAAGGCCAAGGGCGTTGTGCCCGGGTTGGGAGTAATCCTCGTGGGGGATGATCCCGCCTCCCGGTCGTATGTGACGGCCAAGGAAAAGGCCTGCCACGAAATCGGGATCTTCTCGGATGACAACCGGCTTCCGGCCAACGCCACCCAACAGGAGCTCATCTCGCTCATCCGGAAGATGAATGGCGACCCGAAGATTAACGGCATCCTCGTGCAACTTCCGCTGCCCAAGCACCTGAATGAAAGCGAAGTCCTGCTGGCCATAGATCCCGACAAGGATGTGGATGGTTTTCATCCCACCAACGTCGGGCGCATGGTGGTGGGTGAGAAAGCATTTTTGCCCTGTACTCCCCATGGGGTGCTGCAAATGCTGGTCCGGAGCGGCGTAAAGATCGAGGGATCCCACGCTGTCATTGTCGGGCGAAGCAATATCGTCGGCAAGCCGCTGGCCAATATGTTGATGGCCAAGGGGAAGATGGGCAACGCCACGGTGACGGTGTGTCATACAAAGACTAAGGATATTGGTCACTTTACCCGTCAGGCGGATATTGTCATTGCCGCAGCGGGTCGTCCGAATACCGTCACCGCCGATATGATCCGGGAAGGCGCCGTGGTGATCGATGTCGGTGTGAACCGCATCGAGGATGCCTCGAAGAAGGCGGGTTTCCGGTTGGTGGGCGATGCCGACTTTGAGGGCTGCAAGGCCAAGGCGAGCCTGATCACCCCGGTTCCAGGCGGTGTCGGGCCGATGACGATCACAATGCTGCTCTATAATACAGTCGAATCAGCACGGCGCGCCAACGGGCTCTAAGACCCGACCAGTCGATCCCGGGCGTGTTAGCGTTCCGCCCGGATCCGGTAGAATAGAATCGGGTTGGTTCTGCCTGCATCCACCACGTTGGTGAGTGTGGCTGTGGGTGGTAGATTGGTGAAGAGCGTGTCCCAGATTCCGCCTGCGGCAGATAAATCCATGCAGCGTTCCAAGAACTGGGTGGCCATCTCGCCCCCTTGCCACTCCACCTTGATGCCGTTTTCATCCCCGCTGAACCCGACAACGGAGAGCACTGAATATTTGTTGGTTGGATCTGTATCGCTCAACCACTCTGCCCATGTCGGCATCCCGTCCTGATCCTGATCGGCCAAGGCCTCGGAATTCCAGTCATTGGTCAGACCATAGCTTGCCAACCACCATTCAGGGGTGCTGTTGGTGGTCAGATCTTCGGCGAATAGTGCCAGAAACCGGCGTGCCTGATCCATAGGTACGGTGATCTGGTTGGTCATAATCGCGCAGTCGTTGGTGTCACCGCTCCACTCGGCGAAGTGATAGTAATTTGAGGCTATGGCCGTGATGGTCAATTTGCTGTCGGCGTCCACCCACTGATTGGTTTGATCCACCCACCCGTTGGCTCCGGCTTCCGTGACCAATTGATACTGGGTCTTCCACTGCCAGATCAGCAGGGTGTCGTTGGTTAAGGTCATGACCATCCAGTTTGTGGTGCCGACAGCTGGTTCATGGTTAGTCATCGTCCAGCCGGTGCAGACGTACTGGGTGGCACCCTGGGTGTCGGGCGTGCTGGTGGCGTTAGTCAGGGCCGTGCCGTAGGTGTTGGTATAGATTCCCGCGGATGGGATAGGCGTACCGTGGTCGGAGACGATCTCAAAAATATGTGGTGTCGTGTTTACAACCGTTATGGCCACCGTCGCGGTCACGCTGTTGGTGAAACCGTCATTGGCCATGAATGTAAAAGTGTCCAGCCCGTTGTAGTTGAAGTCCGGCGTGTAGGTAATGCCGCCCGTGGAGGGGTTGAAATTGGAGAGAGACCCATGGAGAGGCGGGCTGTTTGTCAGGAATGTAATGGAATCGCTGTCGGGGTCGCTGCCCTTAAGTATCAAGTTTGTCGAGGTTGTTGAATTGACCGTCACGCTTTGGTTGCTGGCGACGGGTGGGTTATCGAAAATGGTCGTCACGTATTGGATCGGGTGATACACCACGGTGAGTCCCCAGGCAATGAGGGTTCCTACATCTTGAGCCGCTAGGTCGGAAACACGCAGTCGCCATCTTCCGTTCAGCACCTTTCCGTTAAGATTGCTTAATAGGCCATCCGGTCGGTAGGTGCCGGCGAAAGGGGCGCTTCCGGATGCAATGGCTGTGGCCGCCTGGCTGTCAAACACGGTTCGTGTTATGGTTCCGCCGGTGGTTCTGCCAAAGTTCTTTCCGGATCCTCCCCGTTGGTTGGCCAAAATCACCTCCGTCCCATCGGGGTGTTGCACGGCAAGCACCAGATCTCCGTCATAGGTGTGATCGATGCGCAGGCTGACGTTGACGTCATCAAGGTAATTGGTGCCCGCGACCGATACCGTGTTGGTTGAGTAAATCGTGGACACGTCGGGAATCGCCTTGCTGACGTCGGTGCTATTGATGCTGTTCGACACCGATGCGCCCACTTGAGCTTGTCCGACGAGGCGTGAAAAGACGCCGGTGTACGACTGTCCACTGCCTGTCAAAACGGTGGTGAAGGCGAGCGTGGCGCCGGCTGGCACGGTTTTGGACAATCGGTAACTGAAGGGCGTGCTGTTGCTGGCCACGCCGCCGACGGGAATGTTCGGGTAGACGGCGTTGGTCTGAATCAGCGTCACGCCGGGCGCCGGTGTGGTCAGTGTGGCCATGACATTGCTGGCGGTGAGGACTCCTGTGTTGGTCCAAACAAGGGTCTCCGCTATCGTTTCCCCGGGATTCAGAATGCCGTTGCCATTGCCGCCACTCACATCATTCATCATGGCGCTGATAAAAACGGGGCGGGGGGTTAATATCGGAGGGGCGAGAATGTTGATCAGGGTTTGGCCTTTCGGGGTGCCCCAACCGGTGCAGAGATCGTAGCCGGCCACGGCGTAGTATTTTGTGGGGCTCGTGGTGCTGGTGTTATCGCCGGTGGTGGTGTCATGAAAGCAGGCGGCGTAATTGGTTCCTTTGCCGATCGTATAAAGAGTCGGGTTCAGGAAACCGACGGGTGGCAACCCGGCGGTGGCGGCCTGCTGATTGACCAGCGCGATGAACCCCGCCCATAGCGGTGCGGCGCAACTGGTGCCCCCGAAATTACCCGTACTGCCATTGTTATACACGACGTATACGTTGTCCGCCGTCAGCGCGACATCAGGGACATTTCGCAGGGTTGTCGAGCCCTGGTTGCCAGCCATGCTGACACCCAGCTGGTAAGCGGGGATGGGATAATAAGTGCTGATTCCGCCACTACTGCCTTGGCCGCCCCCCCAGTTCCAAACCGTTTCCGAGACATAGGCGCCAGCCGGGCCAGTCGTTGTCAGCGTTGTGCCGCCCACTTCGGTGATGTTTGTACTATCCGATGGGAAAACGATCGAACCGGTGAAGGCATCGGAGTCACCGGTAGCGTTAAAGAATGACTGACCTTGCAAGGCCATTTGCACGAATATCTGTTCAGCGGTGGGGTCTGGAGAGCCGCCACCCCAGGAACAGCTCAGTTGTTTGGCTAGGTTGTCATTGGCCATGCGACTCAGAATATCCACCCAGGGGCTGGGGTTGGGCGCTTCATAAACAATGATTTTAGAGAGTCCCGGCGCCATCGAAATCACCATTTCGATATCCAGACAGACTTCGCCATTGCCGGTGCCCGGGGTGCTGACGCCCCCATCGATCGGAATATTTGTCAGGGTGACGCTTGGCAACCCGGCCTGACTGACGTATGTGGCTATGTCACTTGCGTAATACCCGTCAAATTGCAACAACCCTACGCTCTGCCCCGATCCCGTCAGTGACGTGCCTGGCACATAAGCCGCTCGGAAATCGCTGCCCCGGTAAGCGCCGCTTGGCCCGGATCCTGAGCTGGGGGTGGCGTTTTGAATCAGGGGTGTTGGCTTATAGTTTGGATGCGGCAATGAGTAGTCGTCCAAACCGCTGATGTGCAAGACCGATGCCGCCAGGTTGAGCGACGGTTCGATATCCGTCGCATAAAATGTGCGTGCTTCGTTCGGATGCTGGTAAACCTGCAGTGCCACCTGGAATGCGTTTTCGATGGCCGTGACGGATCCTTCAACATCCAGAACGACGCGGTTGGGATGCAGGGTGGTCACGGTGAGGCCATTGGTTTTCGCGAAGGCGATAACCGCCTGGTAATCCTGTTCCGTCGGGCCATATAGTTCGGTGAACTGTTCTGGTGTCAGATACTGTCGGTAATGGGAGCTGGCCGGATTGTATATCTCCTGCAACATCGTATTGAGTGCATCCTGGTTGCGCAACGGTAGTCCAATGGCCAGTTTCAGATGTCGTGTAGCCGTCAGGCGGCTCAGCGGTTTCAGACGGGCTGTGGCGGTTGGAATATGACCGCGCAGGATCCTCCGCGCCGCTGGTGCGGCGCTTTGACCCGGCGCCGGATAAGCCGGTGACGGTGCTGCAGAGACAGGGCCTATGCCTCGCAAAAGAACCAAGATCAACACTGCACTGATGGATATGCGAATCTGTATCATCCCTGAGCCATTTTTTAAATTTGTTCTGATTATATCGGAATGTGCGTGGGGTGGCAATGCGATGCTCGATCATAGTGCGGCATCCTCGTTAGGCCTTTTAATTGAGCCTGTACAGAGATGAAAAAGCTATAAATAACTATTGACGTCCGGCGGGGATGTTTCTATATATAGAAACACTATGTTCCCAAATGAAAAAGATTATGCCGGGCTGGCGCGGGGTTATGACATCGTGCCGGTGTACAAGGAGGTGCTCGCGGACATGGAGACTCCGGTCTCTGTGTTGCAGCGGTTCATAAGCCGGGAGAATGTCTTTCTCCTGGAAAGTATGGAGGGCGGGGAAAAGTGGGGCCGGTACTCGTTTGTCGGGATTGATCCGCGTCCCTTTCTGGAAGTGGATCATCGTCAGGTCGGGAAGGGGCTTGAGGAGATCCGGCGTATCTTCAAGGGAGTGCGGGTGGCCGCCCTGCCGGGATTGCCCCGTTTTATCGGGGGCGCCGTCGGGTTCATCGGCTTTGAGGCGATGGGGGAGTTTGAGAGAATGCCGGAGCCCAAACCGGGCCGCGCGGGCATGCGCCTGCGGAGCCGCTTTGTTCAGGCCGACCGGATGATCGTCTTCGACAATATCCGCCACACCATCAAAATAGTGGTCTGTACCCGGCCGTCGGAATCCCCTTCGCCGGAAGCCGCCTATCGTCGTGCGGTTTCCGAAATTGAGGGGATTGAGCATACCCTGAATCAGCCTGTGGAACGCCCCGCTCCCCGGCGGTGCGGAGAGGTTCAGTTTGCCTCCAATATGACGCAGGATGAGTTCTGTGCCATGGTAAAGCGGGCGAAGGACTATATCACCGCCGGTGATATCATTCAGGTTGTCTTGAGTCAGCGGTTCAGTGCGAAGGGGGATATCCCGCCGCTGGATCTCTATCGTGCCCTGCGACTGTTGAATCCATCACCTTACACTTTTTTCCTCAAACTGGGGAGCCAGATCCTGGTCGGGTCGTCCCCTGAGGTAATGGTGCGCCTGACGGGGAACCATGTCGAGTTGCGCCCCATTGCCGGGACGCGGCCGCGGGGGAAGGATGAGGCCGAGGATCGCGCCCTGGCGGACGAATTGCTTTCCGATGAAAAGGAAAAAGCCGAGCATGTTATGCTGGTCGATCTTGGTCGCAACGATATCGGGCGTCTTGCTGAGATGGGGAGCGTGCAGGTGACCGATTACATGATGATCGAACGGTACAGCCATGTAATGCATCTGGTGTCGCATGTGCAGGGGGTATTGAGAAAAGAATTCGATGCCTATGACGTGATCCGGGCCACCTTCCCGGCGGGGACCCTCTCCGGCGCACCGAAGATCCGCGCGATGGAGATTATCCATGAACTGGAGCCTGAACCTCGGGGCGTTTATGGCGGGGCGGTGGGCTATGTGGGCTATGATGGGAATATGGATCTGGCCATCACCATCCGGACGATGGAGGTCAGCGGGGGGACGGTGGCGATCCAGGCGGGGGCCGGGATTGTCTATGATTCCGACCCGGTGAAGGAATTTCTGGAAACCTGCCAGAAGGCGCGCGGCATGCAGAAGGCCGTGCAATTGGCGGCGCGGGCGCTCGAACTGGATGGAGATGTGGTATGATTGTGCTCATTGATAACTACGATTCGTTCACCTACAACCTGGTGCAACTGATGGCTTCGATCGGCGCGGATATCCGGGTGTTCCGCAATGATGCGGTGACCGTGGAGGCCGTTGAGGCGATGGCGCCGGCGGCGGTGGTGATCTCGCCCGGGCCCTGCACGCCGAAAGAGGCGGGGATTTCCGTGGCCTTGATCCAGCGGATGAGCGGCCGCGTTCCGGTGCTGGGGGTCTGTCTGGGACACCAGTCCCTGGGGGTTGCGTTCGGTGCCACAGTCTCAAACGCGAAGCGCATCATGCATGGCAAGGTGTCGCAAATCCGCCATGACGGACTGGGTTTGTACAAGGGGATGGGCAATCCGTTTCAGGCGGGGCGTTACCACTCGCTTTCGGTGGTGAAGGACACGCTTCCGCCGGAACTGGTGCCCGATGCCTTCAGCGACGATGATGAGATCATGGGCATGCACCATGTCTCGCACCCGACCTATGGCGTGCAATTTCACCCTGAATCTGTGTTGACGCCCTCGGGTAAACGGTTGTTGCGAAATTTTCTGGAGATGGTTTCAAAATGAAAAACGTTTTACAGAAGTTGATTGCAAAACAGAATCTCAGTTTCCAGGAGGCGGTGGACGCCTTTGACCTGATTATGGATGGGGGCGCGACCCCGGCCCAGTTGGGGGCATTCCTGACCGCGCTGCGACTCAAAGGCGAAACGATTGAGGAACTGACGGGCGCCTGTGAATCCATGCGCCACCACGCCGTCTTTGTGGACCCGCGCGGCAAGCCGGTGGTGGATACCTGTGGAACCGGTGGGGATTCGCTGGGAACCTTTAACATTTCCACCACCGCCGCCTTTGTGGTGGCCGGCGCGGGTGTGCCTGTGGCCAAGCACGGGAACCGTTCCATCAGCAGCCAATGCGGTTCGGCGGATGTGCTGGCGGAGTTGGGAGTCAACCTTGAGGTGTCGCCGGACGTGATGGAGGAGTGCATTCATGAGGTGGGAATTGGGTTTCTGTTTGCCCCGAAATTGCATCCGGCCATGAAACATGCCATGGGCCCCCGGAAAGAACTCGGGTTCAGGACGATATTCAACCTGCTTGGGCCTCTGGCCAATCCCGCCGGCGCCCGATTCCAGGTGCTGGGAGTGTTTGCGCCGGACTTGACCGAGATGTTTGCCGAGGTATTGAAACAGTTGGGAAGTCACCGGGTGTTCGTGGTTCATGGGCAGGACGGCATGGATGAAATCACCATTACCGGCACGACGCGGATCAGTGAGCTCCGGGCTGGCTCGATTCGCACTTACAACTTTGACCCGCTGTCCGTGATCGAGGAGTATTCCGATCTCTCCTCACTGGCAGGCGGCGATCCCAAGCACAATGCGATGATTACCCGTGCCGTTTTAAAAGGCGAGAAAGGGCCGCGTCGGGATATCGTTTGCCTGAATGCCGCCGCAGGCCTGATCGCAGGCGGCAAGGCGGTCGATTTCCTTGAAGGATTCCGGTTGGCCGAAAAGGCGATTGATGAGGGAGCAGCGTTGCGGGCGCTTGAGGGGCTTGTGATAAAGACCCAAATCAAATAAGCTTTATCCGTGATTATGCTCCCGGATAAAGTGCGGCGAAAACTACAGGAACTTCCTGACCAGCCGGGCTGCTACCTGATGAGGGACCGGCGGGGAAAGATCATCTATATCGGGAAGGCCGCCTCGCTTCGGAAACGCGTCCAATCCTACTTCCGGACGGGCACATGGGCGAAGGCCGATCCCAAATTACGCGGCCTGATCAGAAGTGTGGATGATTTCGACATCGTTGTACTGCGCAATGAGGCGGAAGCGCTCCTGACCGAAAGCCGGTTGATCAAGGACTATAAGCCGCGCTACAATGTTGACCTGCGGGATGACAAACGGTTCCTGATGCTCAGAATCAACCTGGCGGAACCCTGGCCACAATTCAAAGCCGTACGGATCCGGCGCGACGATGGCGCGGTCTACCTCGGGCCTTACGTTAATTCTGTGGCGACCAAGGTGGCCATGGATTTTGTGGAGAAGAAATTCGGCCTGCGAAAGTGTGCCCCGCATGTCCCCGATGAATCCGACCACAAACATTGCATCAATGACGTTGTCCGCTATTGTTCCGCGCCCTGCATTGGCCGCATCACGCGGGAGGCGTATCTCGAAAAGGTGGCGGCTGCGTGTGCCTTCCTGAAAGGGGAAACTCCAGCCTTGCTCGAAGCCATGCGGGCCCGCATGGAGGAAGCCGCCGACCGCCATCGTTTTGAGGAGGCTGCGGCGTTGCGTGATACCTGGTTCAGGCTTCGGGAAATCACGCAGCAGCGGGCGAGGGTGGCTTCCACGCCAAGCATGAAGGCGGAGGATGCCAAGGCGGGGATTCTGGATTTGCAGAAGGCATTGGGTCTTGCCGCACCGCCCAGAGTGATCGAGTGTTATGATATTTCGAATATCTCGGGCACCCATTCGGTGGCCAGTATGGTCTGCGCCGTGGAGGGACTGCCCACACCAGCCCGATACCGTCATTTCAGGATCAGGACGGTGCATCAATCAGACGATCCCGCCATGATGGCGGAGGTGATTCGCAGGCGTTTCGAACGGTTACAGTGGGAGGGTGGGCGCGGGCCTGATCTTCTGGTTGTGGATGGCGGGATATCCCAGTTGAATGCGGCCCGGGGTGAACTGATGCTTCTGGGGGTCACCACGGTCCCGGTGATCGGGCTGGCGAAACGGTTTGAAGAAATCCATGTGCCGGGGCAGTCCACGCCGATTCGACTGCCTTCTGATTCAAAGGCTCTGTATGTGCTCCAGCGTGCCCGTGACGAGGCGCATCGGTTTGCTTTGGCCTACCATCGGAAGTTGCGGGCACGCCGGCTTAGGGAGTCGGCGCTTGATGATATTCCCGGCATGGGGGAGAAGCGCAAAATGGCGCTGTTGAGTCATTTCGGGTCGGTGCTCCGGCTCAAGCGGGCGTCGGTGGAGGAGATTGCGGGCGTGCCCGGCGTGAGCCTGGTCTCAGCCAAAAGCATTTCAGAATGGCTGCATAAAGAGGAATGATGAGATGAAAGTGCGAGAGAAACTACTGGCTTTACGGAAACTGATGGCGGGGCGGAAGGTGGCGGCGCTGGTCATTCCGTCATCGGATCCGCATCTGAGTGAATATGTGGGAACCCGGTGGCAGACACGGAAGTGGGTCTCTGGATTTACAGGGTCATCCGGCACGCTCGTGATTACCCCGAAAACGGCGGCGCTCTGGACCGATAGCCGGTATTTTCTCCAGGCCGAAAAAGAATTGGCGGGAAGCGGGATCACGCTGTTCAAGAGCCGCGAGCCCCACGTGCCCACGGTCAATGAATGGATTGCCGGGCAATTGAAGCCCGGTCAAACGGTGGCGTTTGATGGTCAGGTCTTTTCCCTTGAAGCCGTGCGCGAGATGGAAAAAGCGTTTGCTGCAAAGAAGCTGAAACTGAGATCTGCTGAGGATCTCTTGGCGAAGGTATGGACGGATCGCCCGGCGGCCTCGCGGGCTCCGGTTACGGACTTTCCGGTGAGCTACGCAGGCGAAGGATGTGCCCAAAAGTTAGCGGCGGTGCGGGCGAAACTGGTCGAAAAAAAGGCTGATGCCCTGCTGCTGGCCTCGCTGGACGACATTGCGTGGCTATTCAATATCCGCGGGGCCGACATCGAACATTCGCCGGTGGTGCTGGCCTATGCCCTGGTGGGAATGAAAGAGGCGTCGCTGTTTGTCGAGCCCTCGAAAATTTCGGGCTCCCTACGGAAAAGGCTAAACAAGCAGGGTGTGACCCTTCGCCCATATGAGTCCGTGATCCAAGCCCTGAAAGCCTTCCCTTCCCGTAAGTCCCTCTGCTACAACCCCCGCCGGGTGAATAAATGGCTGGCCGACGCCGTACCGCAGGCCGTGCGCCGTGTGGAGGAGACCATCGATATTACCTCCGACTTGAAGTCGATTAAAAACCCAGTGGAACAGGCCCATTTCAGGACGGCGGCGCTCCTCGATGGCCTGGCCTTGGTAAAATTCTTTGCCTGGCTGGACTATGCCCTTGCGGCTTGTGAAACGGTAACGGAGGCTACGGCAGCTGACAAACTCAGGGACTTCCGGCGTGAAGCCCCCGAGTATCGGGATGACAGTTTTACGGCGATCTGCGGATACCAAGCCAACGCGGCCATGATTCATTATACCGTTTCGCCGGATAAGGCTGCAAAGCTCGGTCGCAAGGGACTGTTTCTGGTGGATTCCGGCGGTAATTATTTTGAGGGAACCATGGACACAACGCGAACCGTGGCGCTGGGGCCGGTGTCGGCAGAGGCTCGACGGCACTACACCCTGGTTCTGAAAGGAATGATCGCCTTGAGTCGCGTGCGATTTCCTGTCGGCATGACCGGAACCCAACTGGATGTTTTGGCGAGGCTGCCGCTGTGGGGGGATGGCTTGAATTACAAACATGGAAGCGGGCACGGGGTGGGGGCCTATTTGAACGTTCATGAAGGCCCGCATGGATTCACCCAGGCGTGGAATCCTAGCGCATTCAAGCCCGGGATGGTGGTGACGATTGAGCCCGGTGTCTATCGAGAGGGCAAGTATGGGATTAGGATCGAGAATATGGTGCTGGTGGCGGAGGCGGAGAATAACGCCGACTATGGGCAATTCCTGCGATTTGACACCCTGACCCTATGTCCCATTGATACCGCCCCATTGATTCCGGCGCTACTTACTCCGGAAGAACGCATCTGGCTAAACACCTATCACAAGACCGTCTGGACGCGCCTATCCCCACACCTCAAAGGCCAGCCCCGCGCCTGGCTAAAGCGCAAAACTTTGCCAATTCTCGGGTGGGCGAACTCGAGAGAACGCGCAACAAGAAATTCCTCGGCTAGATCTTCAGATGACGGGAGGCCTGAAAGCCGGTAGAGTGGTGATATGGAGTTTGCAGGAATGCTGGCCTTGCCTGTCTTGGTATTGAAAGATCGTGCGGCGTTTTGGGAGCGTGTCCGCACCCAGGAACTACACTGGTCAGATCTGCTTGGCTTGGCTGCCTTCATCGTAATCTCGTGTGTTGTCTATGGCGCCGTCTTGGCTGGGTGGCGCTCCCCGCAATTGGTTCTCTATGTTGCCGTCAAACTGCCCCTTCTTTTTTTAGGCACTACCACGCTTGTCGCCGGGTTTAACTGGATGACGGCCAGCCTGCTGGGATCCGGTCTGTCTTTTAAGTCAACGGTGTTTGTCGTATTTGCGGCGATGACGATCAGCGGGTGGATCCTTCTGAGTTTGGCCCCCGTAGCGTTGTTTTTTCTCTTGTCCGGTGTTCCCGTCGTCGGCTCGCATGATGTGTTGCGCACTGCGCACAATTCGATTCTTGTTACTCACATCATCATTTTGTCCCTGGCTGGGTTCGGCGGCAACATGGCGTTGTTGAAAGGCTTGCGCCGGGTTGTGCGGCCGCGTTGCCCTGTGGGCTCGTTGTTTGCGTCGTGGGTGCTGGCCTTTGCGTTTGTGGGTTGCCAGATGTCGTGGATTCTGCGGCCTTTTGTGGGGAGCCCGTTCTACCCGGTCGCCTGGATAAGGCCGGATTGTCTGGATCGGAATTTCTATGAGTTTGTGTTTAGGGAAGTATTGCCGTACTTGTTGACGGGTGCCAAATAAGAGGGAGAACCGACTATGAATGAAGATTCGATGAATAAGAGTTTGGTGAATTCGATGCCGCCACCGTTGAATGACGATCATATGCCGAAACCAGAAAACATCGTGACAGCGCTGCTGAAATCCCCTGAGGCCGTTGTGGAGGTCATTGCGAACGGAAAGAATGCGCTCAGAAACGGACTGACACTGCTCGCCGCTGCAGTAGTTTTTCATGCGATATTTGGCTTGGCGATGGGGTTGTTCGGGGGCTGGCCGGTGGCGCTCATGGATGCCGTGAAGGGGCCCTTGACAGCGTTGTGTGCCCTGACACTCTGCTATCCGGCACTCTATGTTTTCGCTTGTGTTGGCGGAGCTCCGCTGACATTTGCCCGCGCGTTTGTACTGGGTGCGTCATGCCTGGCTATGCAGGGGTTAATCCTGGTGGGGTTGGCGCCGGTGGCGTGGCTGTTCTCCGTATCGACGGAGAGTTTGTCGTTTGTGACCATGCTCGTGGTATGCATTTGGGGTGTAGCCCTCTCATTCGCGGTCAGGTTCATTGCGAAATTGCAGGAACATGCGCTTTTCAGCAAGGCAGCGGGGATTAAAACATGGTTATTCATCCTGGCCTTGGTGACCCTTCAGATGGCGACCTGCCTTCGTCCGATGTTGACGAGTCCTAAGGATGGGTGGTGGACAGGCGGGAAACTATTCTTCCTGTCTCACTTTAGTTCCACATTTGACGAACCGAGACGGTAAGGATGACTCGATGCATATATTAAAAAGGTTGAGTTTGATAGCCTTGGCGGTTGCAGCGCTCGGATTGGTGTCTTGCGCCCATTTGGGTCAGAGGCCGCAGGGAGCCATCCTTTCCCAGACCTCCACAATCAAGGCCCTCCTGGAGGGCGGGTATGATGGAGTAGTTACGTGTGGGGAACTGAGGAGGCAGGGAGATCTCGGAATCGGAACCTTTGATCGGCTGGATGGCGAGTTGATCCTGATCGACGGCGCCATCTATCAGGCGCGTGCCGATGGAACGGTTGTTCGCGCGCCGGACTTGCTGAAGGTTCCCTTTGCTGCGGTAACCCGCTTCACGCCCAGCGTCTCACAAACGGGTGGCGCGGTAGCGGCCGTTGACGCTCTCAAAAAGCGTCTGGATGAACTCCGGTCGGGGGATAATCTGTTCTATGCCGTCCGGGTGGATGGGGTGTTTGATTATGTCAAATACCGGAGCGTGCCTCCGCAAGTGAAACCTTATCCCAAACTGGCAGAGGTGGCGGCACATCAGCCGGTGTTTGAGCGGAGGGCCATCCCGGGAACCCTTGTGGGATTTTGGTGTCCGCAGTATGCCGCGACCCTCAATGTGCCAGGCTGGCACCTGCATTTCATTTCAGAAGATCGGAAAAGCGCCGGTCATCTTCTGGACTGCTCATGGCAGGGTGGGGTGATACAGGCAGAGTTGATTTCTGAAGTTCATCTTTCACTTCCCCAAACCCCGGCCTTCCAAAACTTGCAATTGGGTGGCGACTCCTCCCCTGTGCTGAAGGCGGTTGAAAGCGGAAAATAACGCGAGGGAAGTTACTGAAATGCCTTACTTAAGCGTTTAAACAAATGAATGAGTCTCTCAAAACATCCGAATTTGATTTTGATCTCCCCCCGGAGCTGATTGCCCAGACTCCGCGTGAGGATCGGGAGGCCGCCCGTATGATGGTGGTGGATCGCGCCTCCGGAACCCTCCAACATCATACGGTTCGTGATCTTCCGGCGTTTCTTCGGGCGGATGATCTGCTGGTTTTGAACGATACCCGTGTCATTCCGGCCCGGATCTACGGACGCAAGGAGGGAACGGGTGGCCGGGTCGAACTGCTCTTACTGGAGGACTTGAACGATGGCCGATGGCACGCCCTGTGTGGATCATCGCGACGCCCCCATGTGGGAACCCGCCTGATCATGGCCGATGGGCGGCTGACCGCCGAGGTGGCGGAGTGGGGGGAGGGCGGTGGTATTTTGGTCCGGTTTCACGCAGACCGGCCTGTGCTGGAGGTGCTGGAGGAGGTGGGGATACCGCCGTTACCGCCTTATATCAAGCGCGACAAGGTGCCCGAGCCGGATACCCTGGCCCGGGATCGGGTGTTTTATCAAACGGTTTATGCGCGGGTTCCCGGCGCTGTGGCGGCGCCGACGGCCGGCTTGCATATCACCGATTCGCTGCTCCAGCGTCTGAAGGATAAGGGTGTATCGCATACTGCTGTCACCCTGCATGTAGGCATGGGAACGTTTAAGCCTGTTAAAACGGAACGGGTTGCCGATCATCAAATGGAATCTGAGCGGTTTGATGTCACGCCCGAGACGGTTGAGCTGATCATGCAGGCAAAAACACGCAAGGGCCGCGTGGTGGCAACGGGGAGCACAGTTGTCAGAACCCTGGAGACGGTGGCGACAGAGGACGGGACGATGATCCCCAGTAGCGGGCGAACGCGGATATTCATCACGCCGCCATACCGGTTCAAGGTTGTGGATGCCATGCTCACCAATTTTCATCTTCCGAAATCAACCCTCATCATGATGGTCAGTGCCCTGGCGGGGACCGAGTTGATTCGCCACGCCTATGCCGAAGCCATTCGTGAAGGCTACCGTTTTTACAGTTACGGCGATTCCATGCTGATCCTCTAGGCCGGCCTCATCGCAATGTGTCTTGAAACGAAGCGACTGGTGTTATAGCCTCTGGCCTCGTTTTGAAAGGATGGCAACTATGGCTCAGGATACAATGACGGCGGCGGAAATCAGGCAATCGTTCATGGATTTTTTCAAATCCAAGCAGCATGAAATTGTCCCCAGTTCGCCGGTCGTGCTGCAGGCGGACCCCACACTCCTCTTCGTCAACGCCGGGATGAACCAGTTCAAGGAGATATTCCTGGGCGCCCGCGCCAGCCAGTATAAACGCGTGGCCGACAGCCAGAAGTGCATCCGTGTGAGCGGCAAGCATAACGACTTGGAGGAAGTCGGACACGACACCTACCACCATACTTTTTTCGAGATGCTGGGAAACTGGTCGTTTGGCGATTATTACAAGCGCGAGTCTATCGCCTGGGGCTGGGAACTCCTGACAAAGGTCTGGGGACTGCCCAAGGAACGGCTGTGGGCCACCGTCTATAAGAACGATGATGAGGCGATTGCCATCTGGAAAGAGGTCACGGATATTGATCCCTCGCACATTCTGAAATTCGGGGAGAAGGACAATTTCTGGGAAATGGGCGAAACCGGCCCCTGCGGGCCCTGTTCGGAAATCCATTTTGACCGCACCCCAAACGGTTGCACGGCGGACATGATCAACGCCGGCCTGCAGGAGGTCATTGAAATCTGGAACCACGTCTTTATCCAGTACAACCGCCGCCAGGATGGTTCCCTTGAGGAACTTCCCGCCAAGCATGTCGATACCGGTATGGGGCTGGAACGCGTGGTTTCGGTCATCCAGAAAAAGACCTCCAACTATGATACCGATCTCTTTCAGCCCGTGATCCAACAGATGGCCGGGATGAGCGGTCATTCCTATGAAGGCCCCGGCGGGGTCGCCATGCGGGTGATTGCCGATCATCTGCGGACTTTGGCCTTTGCCATTGGTGACGGGGTGCTTCCTTCCAATGACGGGCGCGGCTATGTTTTGCGCCGCCTGTTGCGGCGTGCAGTGCGGTATGGGCGGAAAATTGGCTTCAATAAGCCATTCATGACCGCCTTGTTGCCCACCTTGGAAGGCACGATGGGGGCGCAATACCCTGAATTGGTTCAGCATCGTAAAGAGATAGCCAGGGCTATTCTGGCCGAAGAAGAAAGTTTCTCTGTTACGCTTGATCGCGGACTGGCTTTGTTTGAGGAGGTGGCCGCTTCGGTGGCCGCGACGAAGAATGCCGTATTCCCCGGTGATGCTGCCTTCAAACTCTACGATACCTACGGCTTCCCGCTCGATTTAACCGTGGTCATGGCGAAAGAAAAGGGGATGGAGGTCGACGAGAAACGGTTTGCTATCCTGATGGACGAGCAGCGGAAGCGTGCCCGAGATGCCCGTAAGGCAGCGACGGCGGATGCCGATGTGGATCTGGTTTCTGACCTGGTGGCAAGCGGGATCAAAACGAAGTTTATTGGATATAACAGCCTGGTCGGCAAGGCGTCTGTTTTGAAACTTATCGGGAAAGACGCATCCGGGGCCAGCCGGGTTGTGGAGTCCTTGAATGAAGGAATGGAAGGTGCGCTGCTTCTGGCCGAAACACCTTTCTATCCAGAAAAAGGCGGACAGGTGGGAGATCACGGCGTCATTACGGCGCCCGGCGGTGAATTTGAGGTAACCGACACGCGGCAGCCCACGGAGGGGATTGTGCTCCATATCGGGCGGGTTATCAGCGGGACTCTTTCCGCAGGCACGCCGGTGACCGCCTCGGTTGATCCGGATCGCCGGGCGGCGACGGCCCGTCATCATTCGGCCACCCATTTGCTGCAATTTGCGCTGAAAGAAATTGTGGGCTCCAGTATCAAGCAGGCAGGCTCCATGGTTTCGCCGGAACGGTTGCGGTTTGACTTTAACTATTATCAGGCCTTGACGCCGACTGAGATTGCCGCCGTGGAGCGGCGGGTCAATGAATTGATTCTGGCGAACACGTCCGTCAGCACGAGCGAGATGGCGCTCAAGGATGTGGCCGGGTCGGGTATTGTTGCCATTTTTGATGAAAAATACGGCGATACCGTCCGTGTAGTTAACGTGGGCGGGTACAGCCGTGAATTGTGTGGGGGAACCCATGTGGCGGCCACCGGCACGATCGGCTTGTTCCGAATCCTGTCCGAAAGCTCCATTGCGTCGGGTGTCCGTCGCATTGAGTGTGTCACCGGGCTGCCGGCCTATGAGGCGATGTGTGGTGACCGGGCGATGTTGGAAGGGTTGGCGAAACGGTTCAGTGTCTCAACGGCTGAAATCACGGGTCGCGTGGACGCCTTGGCAGATCAGGTAAAAACGCTTGAGAAGCAGATCAAGGATAACGAAAACGCCGCCGCAATGCTGAAGTTGGATGGCGTTTTTGCGGCCATGACTGAGGTTAAAGGTATTAAGTTGATGGCGGTTGCCGTTGGAGAAGTATCGGCGGATGCCTTGAAAAATCTGGCAGATGCGGCTCTTGCGAAAGCGGGATCCGCCGTGGTGGTGCTAGGAGCAACGAGCGAAGGTAAGGCGCAATTCATTGTGGTCGTGAGCGCTGATCTGGTGAAAAAGGGAGTCCATGCCGGAAAGATCATCAAGGAAGTCGCCAAGGTGGCGGGTGGCGGCGGTGGGGGGCAGCCTGCCATGGCCCGTGCTGGCGGCAAGGATGTGAGCAAGCTTGCCGAGGCCGTGGCGAAAGCGGCAGAATTGTTATAGGTCATGGGTTGTCGGTTATTGGTGCCCCCATTACCAATAACTCATAACCGAGATCTCCTGGGAGAGATCAATGTCAAATATTGAAATTATTTGCACTGCCTGCGGGCAGGAGAGTCTGCTGAAGCGGATGCCGAAGTATGACGGGTTCAAGAAGATGGGCGAGAGCCTGACCTGCACGTCATGCGGGCATGAGTATGCGGACGAGGCCGAGGTGCCGTTCACGCATCAATGCAAACCTAAAGTCTTTGACGACAGCGATGCACCGAGGATCGCCAAGGTATTTCAGGAATCCGAGGCCGAATGTCTCTGCCGGCACTGCAAGCATTACGTGGTCAACCCCTTTATCCAGCGGTGCAGCCGACACGGCAAGACCGTGGAAGCCACGGATACCTGCCGGAATTTCGAGAAGAAGCCTGTGCCGAAGTTATGACTTCCTGGAAACCTTCACGCCTTTGAACCGGCCGATTTCCGGCAGTTTTCCGACGATCGGGCGGGCATAGTCGAAGAAGGCCTGTGTGACGTCGTTGGCCTCCTTGTTGATGAAGTTATCCGGGACATGACGCGTTTCCTTGGAGACATTAGCCAGGGGCACACGCTCAAAATAGACGGCGTACTTCTTGCCGGGTTTGCGACGGATGGCGATGGATCCGCTGGGCTCCTTGCCTTTAAGGGCTTCCTTGACCGCCAGCATACCGACAGTGCGGGCTTCTTTGGCATCCACTGCCGACACAACGCCGGGAAATGAACGCTGCAGGTATCCGAACGTATCAGCGCGCACACGGGTGATGGAGGTCCGGTTTTTGATCTCTGTGGCCAGCAGGTCGCCCAGCGCACCGGTGCCGCTGAGTTGGACATTGCCATGCGAATCCACTTCCTTGGAAAACTTGGCCGCGATAGCGGTGCCATCTTCGTCGGCAATGCCTTCCGAAACGGCGATGACGCAACGTCCGAGTTTCTTGTATACGGCCGCAACATCTTTCGCGAATTTATCAATAATGAAGGGGCGTTCAGGCAGGTACACCAGATGTGGGCCGTCATCCGGGTAGATGCGGGCGAGGGCGGCGGCAGCGGTGAGGAAGCCCGCATGGCGTCCCATGATCACGTTGATTTTGACGCCCGGTAGCGCCCGGCTGTCGAGGTTGTCACCCATGCTGGCGCAGGCCACGAACTTGGCGGCGCTGCCGAAGCCGGGCGTGTGGTCGTTCTCGCGCAGGTCGTTATCAATCGTCTTGGGGATGTGGTAACAGCGCAGATCGTAGCCGACTTTCCTGGCCTGCTCATTGATGATGTGCGTGGCTTCGGCGGAATCATTGCCGCCGATATAGAAGTAGTAGCGGATGTTATACTTCTTCAGTATTTCGAAGACCTTGACACATTCCTCGTCGGTCGGCTTCTTGCGGGCGGATCCGAGAGCGGAAGCGGGGGTGTTGGCGACGGCTTCAAGGGTTTTGAGGCTTTCCTTGCGCAGGTCGATGAAATCCTCCTCCAGGATTCCCTTCATACCATGCAGCGCACCATAGATGCCGCCGATATCCTTTATCTGCTTGGCTTGTAGAATGGCGCCCACGAGGCTCTGGTTGATAACCACCGTCGGACCGCCGCTCTGACCGATCAACATATTTCCCTTGGCCATGATTGTCTCTCCTTGTGCTGTAAAAAGGGCGGTAATTTGTCACAGCCAAGGCAGGGGATCAAGCGGAAATCGAAGCTGATCGCTGCTATTGAAAACAAATGGCGGCGAATTTTTCAGGTTGGTGGAAATCCAGGGCGTCACCGATGGAAGCCCATGAGCCCCAGTGGGGATGGGATGTTTTGTCGCCGCATTTGTAAAAGTTAGCCTGCCAGGTCTGGCCGGAAAGGGAGCCCAGCGGGCCGGTATAGGCTTCAATCAGCGGGATGGGGATGACGTATTCCAGTTGCCACTCGCACGGGGCTGTGATCTCCGGATCCACGATGGCCGGTAGGGTATGATAGGAACGAATCTGCGCCATCCAATTCAAGTCAAGACGCGTGAATTTTTCAAATCCGTTGGGTGATCGGCGGTGATCTTCGATGTAAAATGCAAGAAAGGTTCCCCCGCAATTTCCCTCGACGTTCAGGTAGCCGCCCCCGGATTTGGGTTTGAAAAAAAACTCAACACAACTGTCTTGGCAGACCGGATCCATCGGGCGTGTGTTAACGCTTCGGATGTATTGGTCTTGTACCTTGAAATGGACATAGATGCCCTTGTCATCATAGAGCAAACGCGCGGAAACGCCGGGCCTGTGAGTCGAGCTCTTGGGGTGGAACAACTCAATCGTCAGGGTTTCGGCCTCACTCCAGATCGATCCATTCCAATCTCCGGTTAACGTGGGAGGGCGCGCGGTTTTTCGTATTGTGTAGTGCATGGATCGGATATTCCCTTGTTATTCCTGCCAGTGGACAAAAATCTTTTCTGCCAGCATGCGATCAACGGTGAATTGGCTTTGGCCGATTTCAAAGATATAGGATGGAAACAAACGCATCAAGCGTATGTCGGTGCCGGGAAGGATACCCATCGCCATCAGTTTCTGGATCTCGCGGTTATCCCGGGTGCTCAGGTAGGCGACAACCCCCTTTTCGCCCGCCCGACCATCACACAGGGCGCCGACTTCCCGGACCTGGTCGCGTTCGGCCTTGCGGCAGCAGTTTCCGCGCGGTATAGGGTGTCCATCCGGACAGGTCAAGGGGTGGCCCAGCAGGGTGCAGATCTTATCTTCCAGGCCGGGACGTAGGATATGCTCAAACTGGCAGGCATCTTCCTCCGCCTCGTCCCCGGTGACTTGAAACACGTCCTTCAGCAAGCACTCGGCGAGCCGGTGACGCCGCACCACGTTCCTGCCACCCTCCAGGCCGCTTTCGGTAGGGGCGGGACGTCCTTCCTTGATCGTGATCAGCCCGGCCTCCACGGCGGCCTTGAGGGTGGCCTCTGACGCGGGACGCGGGGGGCGTGTGTGCTGCTCGTGCTGGAGGTATAGGTCTTCGAGAACTTCTTCAATCCGGGGATCATTCATGGTTATTCTCCCTGCCGTTTTTCTTAAAAAGAGCGCGAATGCGCTTGATCAGGCCGGGCTCCTGTGGCGACTCATAGCCGCAATAGGGGCACTTCACATTATGGCAGCCGCCGCCCGAGGGGCAGCCCCGACAGGCGTCCGTCGCCTGTTTATCATCAAACTCACGTTGGCAAAATGCGCATTTCATAGAGTCTAGCCGCCTATAGTCCGAAAAATGTTAACGCAATATGAGTTAAATAACCGACGGAAAAGGCCACGACAAGCACTCCCAGTGAAATCCACAGGGTCGCCTTGGTGCCGCGCTCTTTTTGCATAACGAGAAACTGGGCGATGCAGGGGAGGAACAGGGTCAGCGTAATCGCCGACACGACCAATTGGTGAACCGTCATCAAACCGGTCTTTTGGAGATCATACAGGCCGGCGGCGCCGTAGTCCCGGCGGAAAAAGCCGAACAGGAACGCCACACTGGCCTGGTCGGGAAGGCCGAGCGCCCGGATCAGGGGCGTTAAATTGTGAACCAGAAGTTGGAACAGGTGGGTGATCTGGCCAATCCAGATCAGTACACTGGCCAGGATGAACATGGGTAGGATTTCCCGGAAATACCAGACCATGCGTGAATAGGTTTTGACCAGGACGTTGCCCAGGGTCGGAAGGCGCAGGGGGGGGAGTTCCATGTAAAACATCGGCTGCTCACCGGGAAGGAGCTTGGCCGCCAACCAACCGGTAAGGAGCATAATGCCGGTGACAACAAGAGCCCAGATTGCCAGGGCAGCGCCATGGCCGGAGAGCAGCCCGAGGATCACGCCGAGTTGGGCCGAGCAGGGAATCGCCAGGGCGAGCAGGATAGTACAGATCAGCCGCTCGCGCTGGGTTTCCAGGGTGCGGGTAACCAGGGTGGCCATGGTATCGCATCCGAAGCCCAGCACCATGGGGATGACCGCACGGCCATTCAGTCCGATGCGCTTGAAGCCGCGATCCACCAGTAGGGCAAGCCGAGGAAGATACCCACTGTCCTCAAGCGTGGCGAAAAAAAGGAAAAACGCGCCGACAATCGGGAAGATGATGGCGATGGCGTAGCGCAGACCGAGCGTCAGGACGCCATACTCCCCGGCTAACAGGTCGCGCAGGGGCGCCCATGGGACGGTGGCGTCCACCAGACGGATGATCCAGGGAATGAAGTGGGTGCGAAAGACGCTGTCTTCCAGGAAATTCACGCAGGTGCCGGCGCCAAATTGGCCGACAAACTGATAGAGCCCGAAATAGAGAACCAGAAAGACCAGCGGATAACCGGTGAGCGGTTGGGTGCAGAGCTGATCCAAGGCGGCCCGGAATCGAGCCGGCGCCCGGGTGGGCACACTGACGCAGTCGCTGAGAATCTGCCCCGTATGAGTGCGGAGGGAGAGGGTGACGTAATAGTGCGGGGAGTGGTTCAGTTTTGCCCGCGTCGTGGCAACGATACCCAGAATGGTCGCGGCAGTATTTTCTCCAACTTCCTGAACCAGACGCTCCCGTTCCCGGAGGTCGCTTTGCAGCAGCAGGGTAGCCCGCGTCCGGGGCGAAATGGAACTAGCCGGGGACATGAGCTGGGCGATGGCGATAATCGCCTGCTCAATGATGGAGCCGCACTCCGTGCGAACCATGGATAGGGGTGGCGGGATTTTCAGGTATTGGATCAGCGCACTGATGCCTTCGCCGGTGATTGAAACGGTGGGAACCACGGGGATACCGAGCCGTTCCGCCAACCGGGCGTGATCAATTTGGATTCCCAGCGTGCGGGCCTCGTCAATCATGTTCAGGACGAGGATGACCGGGCGACCGGCCTCGATCAACTGGAGCGTAAGGCCGAGCATGCGATCTACATTCTTGGCATCCACGACATGCACCACCACCCGGACTCTGGGGGAGAAGAGAATATCGCTGGCAACCCGTTCCTCCTCGGTAATGGGCAGCAGGCTGTACATTCCCGGCGTATCCACGATCTCGGTATCGCTCCCCAGTTCCTGGCAGTGGCCATGGGACACCTCGACCGTGGTGCCAGGGTAATTGGATACCGTCACATACTGGCCGGTAAGTCTGTTAAATAGGGCACTTTTCCCGACATTCGGGTTGCCGACCAGCAACACCAGCGCGGCATCGGCCTTGGGCTCGACATTCGACTCGCTGGCGTTAACCGCCCCAATCAGATGTAAAAATGTGTTTTTGTTCATGAGCGAAGCGTGCAATATTAACAAACAGTAAGGATTGATGACCAGCGATAAAGGAAACCTGTCTTATGGAATTGTCAGCGCGAACAACGCCGGACTATGAATTTCTGGATGCCGGGGACGGCTGCCGGTTGGAGCGGTTTGGCTCCTATGTGTTCAACCGGCCATCACCGGTGGCGCTGTGGCGTCCGGAACGTCCGGAATTATGGAAGAACGCCGTAGGGGTTTATCACCGGAGCACGACCGGTGGCGGGGATTGGTCGTTTACCAAGTCACCACCGCCGCAGTGGCCGCTGAAGTGGGATGAGCTCACCTTTATGATCAAGCCGACCGGTTTCGGTCACATGGGCCTTTTTCCGGAACACACCTGTCACTGGGATTGGGTGGCGCGTCAGGTCAAGACCGGCGACACGCCCTGCCGCGTTCTGCATTTGTTCGCCTACACGGGAGCCATGACGCTCCAAGCGGCGCGTGCGGGGGCCGAGGTGTGCCATGTAGACGCCGTCCCGGATATCAACGATTGGGCGCGGCGTAATGCCGAGGCCAGCGGTCTCAAGGCGGCGCCCATCCGTTGGATCACCGACGATGTGACGAAGTTTGTGGCTAGGGAGGGGCGGCGTGAACGGAAGTATGACGCCATCATTTTTGATCCACCCAGTTATGGGAAGGGACCGGGCGGCGAGAAATGGATACTGGAAGAACACTTGATGAAACTGCTGGATCTGCTTTTGCCCCTGATGTCGGATCGCCCGCGGTTTGTCTTGTTCACCTGCCATACACTCGGATTTTCCCCGCCGCTGATGAAGAATCTGCTGGTGCCATGGCTGGACCGGTTTGGCGGCAAGATTGAAGCCGGTACCATGGTGATGAAAAATGCCGATTGCAAGCGCGTCCTGCCCACCGGCTTCTTCTCTCGCTGGGTCAAAGAATAAGACGCATAGGTGGCCGGGCTATTACCGGCTTGGACTGGCAACTCCTGCCTTTTTGAACCATTGGGTTGCCTCAGCCCGGCGGTTGAGTCGAAGCAAGCCAACTCCGAGGTTGGTCATGGCTTGCCGGTTCTCCGGGTTCAACGCGATTACCTTGCGAAGGAGTTCGACGGCTTCTTCCACATGGCCCTGCTCATAGCGAATGATGGCCAGGTCCTGTATGGCCGCATCGTGATCCGGCCGCAAAGCGACGGCGCGCTCGAACTCCTGCATCGCCAGGGCGCTCTGGCCGCTGGCGCGGTAAGCTGTCCCCAGGTAACGATGCGCGTCGGCGGAAGCCGGATCCAGCCGAATCGCCTCCCGATATTCCATGATGCTTTCCTCCATGCGACTTCGGGTTTGGAGTCCCACGCCCACGTTGGTGTGCATTTCCGCTTCATAATTGACACGGTCGGTGGGTAGTTGGCGCGGCAGATTGATCAGTACGCCGGAGACCGCCAGAAGCCCAACGGATGCGAGTCGGCTCAGCAGGGGCAGTGTGGGCAGTTCGATCAGCCGTTTTATGCCGAGCACGGCAAAGATAACGAAGGCCGGGATGACCGGCGCAAGATAGCGGGAAGCAGGGAAAAACAATATGACGCTCGCCATGTATCCCAGTGCGAACAGCAGGACAAGACTGCGCGCACGGTGTCGCCGTGTCAGAGTTAAGGCGCCGACAATGGCGAGAGGCCCGATGAGCCCGAAGGGGAAGGCAAATGACCCGATCCGCCACACCAGGGCGCGCAAGACGGCGGAGTGCCCGGCGAACACGTTGATGTCTTCGTTACGGGGGATTTCCCGGCTTGTAAATGCCTCCTGGGTTTTCTCCAGTAGTCCCCTGATATACTCCAGCGGGCTTTTCCAGGCGAACGTGACGACCTTGTTTACGAAGAAGCGTTCGGCTTCGGTATCCGTTTTTGCGCCCAGCCGGTATGGCATGGCGACAAGCCGTTCCCAATCAAGTCCCGGCCGTATCGTCAGGGTTTCTTCCGGGTGCGGGTTGTTGCCAATGTAAAGGTTGATCCCGCCATTGGTTGAGATGGGGACAAACTCGCCGGAGACGGAATAGTTCCTGATCGTAACGGGCGCAATCACGATGATCAGCCCGGCGACCAATGCCAGCGCAAGGCGCAAAACATCCCGATTTTGGTTAGGATCTTGCCGGGTTAGATGACCGGTTTGTACAGCAATCCAGCCCAGCGCGATCAGGATCATCACGGCGCTGTTGGGAACCGTCAGTGTGGCTAATCCCACGGTCAATCCCAATGCCAGGGCACGCGGCCATGTCGGTTTTTCGGTCAGCCGCAATAACAAAAGGATGGCGGCAAGGTTGAGGGTAACCGCCAGGCCGGTCGGCAGCAACTGGCTGAAGAAAAAGAGAAGCGGCCCATAGCAGCACAGGCCCAATCCTGCGAGAAACCCAACCCTCACGCCTCCGCACCGACGCCCCACGGCAAATATCAGGAGGGCCGCCGCAATTCCGAGCAGCGCATGCAGGCATCGCACCGTCCGAAGATCGGTGATCTCCATCCGGTATGGCACGCTCAACGCATAAGGATAAAGCGGCGGCTGCCAGAAGGCGCGTGGGGCCGGAGTTTGGCCCATCGCCAGTGCCATGGCCTGATTATGGTAGGCTGCGGCATCAACAAGGGGAACCTGAAAAACCAGATGCCGGTGACTTTCAAAAATATATAGCAGTTGTACCGCCGCCGCGACCACGGCCAGCGTGACGACAAGACTTGACGATCTCAAAATCAGTTTCACATCGGCATCGGGGGAATCAACCAATTGAGATACGCTTGCAACAGGGTGGGGCCCCACAGCATCCAGACCAGCGCAGCGAAGGCGATATAGGGACCATAGGGAATGCGGCTCTGCATCTCTTTCTTCCCGGCCATGATCATCGCTACTCCGAAGATGGCGCCCAGGAATGAGGAAAGCATGAGGGTGAAGATAACCGATGGCCAGCCCAGAAAGGCGCCGATGGCGCCCATCAGTTTCACATCGCCCATGCCCATGGCATCTTTGCGGAAAATCAGTTTCCCCAGCACGGCAACAGCCCACAGGAGTCCCACACCCACTGCGGCGCCCAGGAATGAGGCCAGGAAGCCCCCGTACGCGCTACCCTGCATATGCAGGCCGGGCACCAGTACGCTGAAGGACAGGCCCAGCACGATTCCCCCCAGCGAAACCCGGTCGGGAATGATCATGTGTTCAAGATCCACGAAGGTGCCCAGGGCAAGCCCGAACACCGCCAGCCAGAAAATCGGAATGACTGCAAAGGAATAAACCGGGGCCATGGCAAGGGCTGGCGGGGTTCCGGCCTTTAGCCAAACCATGACGAATAAGATGGCGATCAGGGCCTCAACAATGACGTAGCGCGGCGAAATGGTCCCGCCGCAACTCCGGCATCGGGCGCGCAATACAAAAAAGCTTATGAGCGGAATGTTGTCATACCATTCGATAAGTTTGTTGCAGTGGGGACAGTGTGAGCGCGGCGTGATCACCGATTCTTCCCTTGGGATCCGGTAAATGCAAACGTTCAGAAAACTACCCATACAGGCTCCGAAGCAGAACACGAGAGCGGAGATATATAAATAGGGGCCTGAACTGCTGGCGGCGATGGCTTCAATGATGGTCATAGCGGTGTCCTTTGATAGTGCGCGGCATTATAGCCATGGCCATTGCACGCGCCAAGAAAAGAGTGAGACACAGCGGGGAGATTGCCTCTTCAGAGGTCTCGGTCATCTAAAAGTGACCCAGCCCTTGACAACTTCTCCCAATTGGGGACAATCCGCCTTGTTAACACGCGAGTCGACAGTCATAGTGGCGTTGAGAACAATGAAGGAATGGAACATATGATCGCATCTAACAGTTGGTTCCAATGGGCAGTCCTGTCCGCCGTCTTCGCAGCGCTTACTGCCATTTTCGCCAAAATTGGCATTAAAGGCGTCGACTCTGATTTGGCTACGCTGGTTCGGACGGCAATCATCATGGTCGTCCTTTCGGCCTTCGTCTGGTATGCGGGGAAATGGAGCAATCCGCTTGCCTTGCCGTCCAAAACCTGGATCTTCCTCGGGCTATCGGGTCTCGCGACTGGTGCTTCCTGGGTGTGCTACTTCCGAGCCCTCCAACTCGGGGAAGCCTCGAAGGTTGCACCCGTCGACAAACTGAGCCTGGTTCTCGTCGCCATCTTCGCGTTTGCGTTTCTCGGTGAACGGCCGATGTTGCGCGAATGGGCGGGCATTGCCATGGTCGCTGGCGGCGTCCTCCTTCTCGCGATTAAACGCTGAGGAGCGACTTTCCCGCAAATCGATCCCGAATGCCGTGAAGTTCTTCCTGCTTGATCTGATGGCCGAGGACGCCTTCCAATGCGGAGACGGTGAAGTCTGACGCTCGGCGGCGGCCACGGCGGCGGGCTACCTGCCGGTGGCCCGCGATGAGATGTCGTATGCCAGTCGATGTCCCCATCTCGCCTGCTGATATAACGCTAAATCATGCGAATATCACAACCATTTGCGATATTGCCGAAGCGGTCGGCGTTTCAGTGATGGCGGTTTTGAGTTGTAATAGCAACCTGTCACTTGCGGCCCCATGTTTCAGGGATGGTTCCAGGCGGTCTCAACGGGCGTGTACCCGTACCGTCAGAAAAGCGATTTCTTATCCATTCCATTCCATTTCATAGGGGTAATCTTCACCTTGCCCGGCCCCGTTCGCGGCGCTGGGCGGAACTGGGGCAGGGTGGGGCTTGATTCTGCCATGGCTATCGGCTAATTTCCCCCGGCACTTAGATCAAAGGACGCGACATGATGAAGACTCGACTGTGGATGCTGGTGGTTATGGTGGCCGGGGCGCTGTCTCTGCATAGTTGGGGGCAGGCCCCCGTGATCACGGGGTTTCAGCCGGGAGGCCAACTTTCCTGGTCAAATGCGCCAGATGGCGTTGTTGAGTACCGCGTCCAAAGGGCGGAGACCCTTGCGCCCCCCGTCTGGACCAATGAGCAGGTCGGGGTTGTGCCGACTGGTTCAATGATGTCCGTCAGTGTGCCCATGCCGGTTGGAGGTCGTTATTACCGGGTCGTGGCGGTGACTGACGACAGCCGTTTCGCCGAGCAGGTCCTGATTCCCGCCGGCACCAACAGCGGGATAAATCCGCTGAGCCCCGAGGAAGCGTATGAGACGCCTTGGTATTCGAGGGACTATTCTTTGACGGTTTCGTCTTTCTACATGGACAAGTACGAAGTGACCAAGGCCAAGTGGGATGAGGTGCGGAGCTGGGCGGTGACCCATGGGTATCCGGACCTGATGCCAGGGGCAGGCAAGGGGACGAACCATCCGGTGCAGCAGGTGAATTGGTACGAGTGCGTGAAGTGGTGTAACGCGCGGAGCGAGAAGGATGGTCTGACGCCAGCCTACTACACGACCTCCGCGAAGACCACGGTGTACAGAACCGGCTGGACTAACATTGAAGACAACTGCGTGAACTGGAGCAGCGGCTACCGGTTGCCGACGGCCACGGAGTGGGAGTATGCGGCGCGGGGCGGGGTGTCAAGCAAGCGGTTCCCGTGGGGCGGGGACACCATCAGCCACACTCAGGCGAACTACTTCGCCGACGGCAAGATATCCTACGATCTGAGCAGCGGGGGTTTTCATCCGGCCTACACCAACGGGGCCGATCCGTACACCAGTCCCGTCGGGTCATTCGAGGCCGGGAAGAACGCCTACGGCTTGTATGACATGGCGGGGAATGTGTGGGAGTGGTGTTGGAACTGGTATCCGGGCAAGGAGGGTCAGAGTCGGGAGATCCGCGGCGGCCAATGGGGCGAGGCCGCGCGGTACTGCAAGGTTGGTCTTCGTTACCCCTCGTTCCCGAGCAACGGCTACGGCGATACCGGCCAGGGCTTTCGGACCGTCCTGTCTGTGGGGCAGTGAGGTGAGCAGATTCAAGGGCTAATAGGGATCTTTATGTTACGGCTTTACGATGCCATTTCTGATTCCACGAGTCGCCCACTCAAGTATTTATGAAGAATGCTGGAAATGAACGTCTGATAGGGTAGTCCTTCGCCAACCGCCTTCTTCTGCAAGTGAAGCAAATCCCGTTCAGTCATCCGAATATTGACCCGTTTATCTTTCCGTAGCGTGGACTGAGCCGCCAATTGATAACGCTTGGCTTCGCTCTTGAAATGCGGAATTCTTTTCCATTCGCCACGTTCAACCGATTCCAGAATATCCTTCTCTTCATGCGATAGTTTCGTCAGTTTCATGGTGCTTCCCCTCCAAGTGTCTCAAGTTCTCCAAGATAAAGTTTTGTCATTTTGCGACTGGGGATGATGGTTTTCAGAAAAAAGTGTTCGTTTGTTTCGGCAAAGGGCACCAAACAGGCATATTCCTCGACATTGACAATAAAGATACGCTGTCCGGGATACTTCTTTGGATTGGGATGATCAATGACATCAAGCAATCCTCCGTGGGTCAGGTGAAAGACAATCTCCTCAAAGGTCACCCCACGCTCTTTTTTCAACAACTCATTCTTCTCATCGTTCCACTCGAACAATTTCATAAAATAAAGATATTATAATGTGTGCATTTTGGCAACATCAGGCTTTCCAATATTGTAAGGGTTATAAAATCAGGCAGAAGCTTACCCCGCCCCCTTCACCATTTGAAACGCCCTTATCTTTGAAACCCCCGATTCAGAAGGTGCCTGCCGAATTCACCCCCCCTGGATCACGATGGCGGTGGGCGATCAGGGCGAGTCCGGTGTCACGGGGGGGGCATGTGCGTCCCGGCGGTGTCCCACATCTTCGTGGTGTCGATCTGGATCAGCCCCCGCTCCACGCCCCGGATCACGAAATTGCTGAGGCGGCGGTGGGCCTCATCGTCAATGCGGGTCTCCTCCCCGATGCCCCTGACATGCCAGCCCACATGGCCGCCGACAAGGAGCATGAGGATGAAGAGCAGGGTGATGGTGGGTTTGTTCATGGTTTCTCCCCCGATGGGTCATGTGATGCCAAGGCGGCTATCCTTGCCACCAGTTCGCGGAAGTCCACCACGGCGGTCCTGACCCGCAGTTACAAGGCTACTTTCCTGGTCATGTGATTCCCTCCCGTTTCCCACATGACGCCGCCGATCAGGTCGGGAGTCAAGTGGATACGGCGGGGGGAGGTGATTTTTCAGGGGAAGGGTGGAAC
>JBAXPK010000002.1:0-77955 GCA_037132275.1 bacterium | reverse complement strand
CCTTGCCCGTTTTTTCTATTTTTCTGCATTGCGTCCTCCTTATGGATACTCAGACCCCACCAAATTCAACACCCTCGTCCCAAACTGTGTAAATGTTCCAAGGAATAGAGCCAGAATCGCCAAGGCTGCCAGCAACATACCCGCAATCACAACATACTCCACAATCGCCTGCCCCGAGTGGGAGCCCAAGACATACCTTAATCCCGATGGCTTCATGAAGTGGATCATTCCTATTTATCTATAACGAGAATAAGATACCGTTTATTGTAAGTAAATAGCTGATTTATACGGCCTTTTTTCTCACACCCGTCAACGCCACCCCCAAGGAGGCTAAATCGCCGATTTTTTCGCCCAGCGAACTGGATGCAATAGTACAGGCTTTCAGCGGCCATTCCCATGTGTATTTCGGAATTTTCTCCAGAATCGGCTTCATAATGAAGTCACCACAATGAATAGCTATGGTTCCAAGAATAACAACGTCCGGATTCAACACCATGATCAGGCCGCCCATCCCCTGCGCCATGCGCTCCGCTAATTGATCCCACTCGGCCACCGCAAAGGGATCCCCTTCCCGGGCGGCCGCCTCAAATGCCTTCATATCAATTCCTTCCAAGCCGCCAGCTTTATCAACGATGGAGGTCTTGATATTTCCGGCTTGGATTTTACCCTTTAACAGCCTAGCCAGCGCGCGGCCACCAACATACGCTTCCCAGCATCCCTTTTGACCACACCCGCAAACAGGGCCATTGGGATCCAATACAAAATGACCGACCTCGCCACCTGCATCCGTGACACCCTGAATTAAGTCCCCATTGGCAATGATTCCCCCTCCCATGCCGGTACTGAAGGTCAGATATAACAAGTTTTTAGTGCCTTTATACTGACCAAACAACATTTCGGCCAACGCGCAGGCATTGGCATCATTATTTAAAAAAACAGGCACCTTGAACGCATTCCTTACCATCTCCACAATCGGGACCTTATGCCACCCGGGATTATTGGGGGGCGCAATCAGGATACCGCGTTTACAATCCAGAGGCCCGGGCGCCGAGATTCCGATGGCATCTAGTTGATCGGCCGTCAATCCGGCCTTTTCAATCACGGCGCGGCACAGCGCAATCATGTCATGACGGTACGATTCAATGGATTCCGACGTTGAGGGCATGCGCTGGGAGGCAACAATCGCCCCTTTTTCATTCCCGATGCATACCGCCGTCTTGGTTCCTCCGATATCAATTCCCAATAGATTCATTAAATATCCCTTCCTTCCGAAATATTATTACTCGCCTATGATCTTGACCAAGATGCGCTTGCGGCGCTTGCCGTCAAATTCACCGTAGAATATCTGCTCCCAGGGGCCGAGATCCAGGGCGCCCCCGGTGATGGCTACCACCACTTCCCGGCCCATGATCTGCCGCTTGAGGTGGGCATCGGCATTATCCTCACCCCCATTATGGGCATACTGGGAATGCGGCTTTTCAGGTGCTAATGTTTCCAGCCAGGTTTCAAAATCGGCCTGTAGCCCGGATTCATCGTCGTTGATAAACACACTGGCGGTTATGTGCATCGCATTGACCAGAACAAGCCCTTCCTCTACACCGCTTTCGGCCAGGCACGCCTCCACATGAGGCGTGATATTGATATAGTCCCTGCGGGATGTTGTGCAAAACCACAATTCTTTCCGATAACTTTTCACGCTATTACTTGTTTCCCCACCGTTTCCAGGGTTGTCCAAACGTACGGTAATTCAGAAGAATCGCGCGCACATAAGCACGGGTTGTCGGATAGTCGATGGTGCTTGTGAACTCACCAGAATTAAGAGTGGCACCTCGCTCCCACCTAAGGGCATTGGCCCGGCCGGCATTGTACTCCGCCAAGGCGTATGGAAACGGATCGGAGTGGGCACGCCAGCGATTAATAGCCCGCCCCAGATACCACGTTCCTGCCATGGTATTGGTTGCAGGATCAAGCAGGCTTTCCGCATCAAACGCAGCGATATGCTCGGCCTTCGCCCATTCGCGGGCACTACCGGGCATCACTTGCATCAATCCAATTTCCCCGGCTTTTCCCCGGCAGATAGGATTGAATCGGGTTTCCTGCCAAATCACCGCAGCGACGAGTTTGGGAGGAACCTGGTAACGTGTAGCAGCGGCAGCAATCCATTCGCGGTTCCGGTAAGAGTCCAACTCAAACCGGTAAGCCATCATCAAGCCGAGTCCAAGGATGGCCAACAAACCGAGACTAAGGATCGTAATGCGCAAAACCAGACTCCTACACAGTGCTATTTACCCGCCCAGACTGCCGATATAGCGCTCGGACTCAAGGGCGGCCATGCAGCCTGAGCCGGCGGCGGTGACCGCCTGGCGGTAATGGGCATCCTGTACATCACCGGCGGCAAAAACACCGGTCACATTGGTCACGGTATGCTGGGTGATCAGATACCCTTTCTCATTCATGTCCAGAAGTCCCTTGAAAGGCTTGGTATTGGGCTCGTGACCAATGGCTGCAAACATGGCCATCACCGGGATTTCGGATTGCACGCCCGTCTTGACGTTTTTCAAGCGAAGCCCCGTTACTTCGTTCTTCGATACATCCAACACCTCACTGACAACCGAATTCCAATGGATCTCAATTTTGGGATGATTTTTGACGCGGTCGGACATAATTTTGGAAGCGCGAAACTCATCTCGGCGGTGAATGAGAGAAACCTTGGAGGCAAACCGCGTGAGGAAAAGGGCCTCCTCCATTGCCGTATCACCGCCCCCCACTACGGCCACCGGCACATCGCGATATAAGGCGCCGTCACAGGTTGCGCAGGCGGAGACGCCACGCCCCATCAGTTTCGTTTCGGACTCAATTCCCAGATACATCGCTTGCGCGCCAGAGGCGACAATGATCGAAACCGCCTCCAACACCTGCCCATCCTCCAAAGTCAGCTTGCGTGCATTGCCCGAAAAATCAGCCTTCACAACAGAACCGGTCACAAACCTCGCCCCAAACCGCCCAGCCTGTTCCCGCATCTTCATAACCAGCAGGGTTCCATCAATTCCCTCGGGGAAACCCGGGAAGTTCTCCACATCGGTCGTGGTGGTCAATTGACCACCCGGCTGGATCCCGTCAATAACCACCGGCTTCAAATTGGCACGCGCAAGATAAATGGCGGCGGTTAATCCCGCCGGCCCTGTGCCTATGATGATTACTTTTTCCATAATTATGTATACCGCAGCACTTCCTCGACCGTCGTATGGCCGTCGAGAATGTTTTTGATTCCGTCCTGGCGCAAGGTGCGCATCCCCATCTTGATGGCCTGATCCCTGATCACCAGAGTCGGCTGGCGCTGGTTGATCAATTCACGAACCGGATCGGAAATACTCAGGTATTCGTATATCCCTTTTCGCCCCTTGTATCCGGTGTTATTACATTGTCCGCAGCCGGTTCCGTAGTAGAAGTTCTGGTCGCCGGCATCCTGCCTCGTCATGCCCAGCCGTTCCAGCATCCGATCTTCGGGCTTAAAGGCCGTCTTGCAATGGTCACACACCCTGCGAACCAGACGCTGCCCGATGACCGCTTCCATGGTTGAGGAAATCAGGTAGGGTTCGACTTCCATATCAATCAGACGGGTCACCGCGCCGGCGGCGTCGTTGGTATGCAGGGTACTGAACACCAGATGACCGGTTAGAGAGGCATGAATGGCGATATGCGCCGTAATTAAATCACGAATTTCACCGATCATCAGAATATCCGGATCCTGGCGAAGAAAGGCGCGCAAAACGCGCTCAAACGAGTTTCCAATCGCCTCATTGACTGGCACCTGAATGATGCCATCAATCTCGTATTCCACTGGATCTTCCGCCGTCAATAGCTTGGATTCCGTGGTGTTCAAACGGCGCAAGGCGGAATACAGCGTGGTCGTCTTTCCTGACCCGGTGGGTCCGGTAACAACGATGATTCCGTTCGGTTTATCGAGATCAAGCAGGAACTGCTGCAGGATGTCGTCAGGCATCCCCAAATTGTCAAGATCAAGCGACACCACGCCGCGATCCAACACACGGAGCACGACGCTTTCACCGAACTGGGTTGGAAGACACGAAACACGAAAATCGATCTGGCGGCCCCCTATCGTAAGCTGAATACGGCCATCCTGGGGCAGACGCCGCTCGGCAATATTCAGGCCCGACATCACTTTGAGGCGGGAAATAACCGGAAGCGCCAGACGTTTCGGTGGCGGCGCCATTTCATACAAAGCGCCATCCACCCGGTAACGGATCTTGAATTCGCTCTCAAAGGGTTCAAAGTGAATATCCGAAGCCCTGTCCTGCACAGCTTGATAAAGCACCAGGTTTACAAAGCGGATCACCGGCGCCGAGCCAGCGGCCTCCTCAACGCCGCGCGCATCTTCCTGGGTGGCATTGAGTTCAAGAAATTTATCCGCCTGCTCGATTTCGGATTCCAAGGCATTAAGCATTTCGCTCACGGAGGTACTATCGTCCCCGTAGAGTTGATTAACATGTGCCCGGATATCTTCCTCTCGCGCCATCACAAGCGAAATATCCTTGGACAGCACAAACGACAACTCGTCGATCGTCGCTGGACTCATTAGATCGTAGGTCGCCAAGGTGACCGAATTGATTCCCTTATCCACGGGGACAACCATGTACATCCGTGCCACGCTGGCGGAAATGGAATGGACCACGTCGGGAGGGATATCCGTCGCCGGAAGATTGACCACCCGGATTCCGAGATTCTCGGCGATCATTTGCAGAAGAGTGTCTTCCGGGCAGAGATCCATATTGATGACAATTTCCCGCACCGGCTTTCCGCTGCGCTGATGCTCGTCATCAATCTCACGAAGCTGTTCAGAGGTGACCAGCCCATTCGACTCAAGTAACTGAAGAATCAGTTCGTTATGATGAAGATCCGGCATGAATCAATTACCTTTTCTTGCCTTTATGAGCCTCTTCCAGCTTCGTCACTATCGAATCGGGATCCTGGGCCTTTGTTATCAAGTCTTCGTAGGAAATCCTGCCGGCCTGATAAAGTGCCATAAGGTGGGCGTCGAGCGTGATCATGCCCCATTTGGCGCCCGTTTGGATTTCCGATGTGATCCGGTATGTCTTGCTTTCGCGAATTAGAGCCTGAATGGCCGGGGTGGAAATCATGATCTCAAAGGCGGCGACGCGCCCTGGACCATCAGCACGCACCAGCAGAAGCTGCGAAACCACCGCGACAATCCCGGAGGCCAACTGAGTCCGTACTTGAGACTGCTGCCCCATGGGAAAGGCATCCACGATTCGATCCACCGTCCGGGCGGCGCCCGTGGTGTGCAGCGTGGCAAACACCAGGTGGCCCGTTTCCGCCGCCGTGATCGCCGCCGTCATGGTTTCCAAGTCGCGCATTTCGCCCACAAGGATCACATCCGGATCCTGACGTAGAGCGCGACGCAGGGCCTCACTGAAACTCGGCACGTCCACGCCAATCTCACGCTGGGTCACCACTGATTTTTTATGGGGGTGATAATATTCAATGGGGTCTTCGACCGTGATGATGTGAGCATCACGCTCCTCATTGATCAGGTCAAGCATCGAGGCAAGCGTGGTGGTTTTGCCGGACCCGGTGGGGCCTGTCACCAAGATCAGGCCCCGGGGCCGGAAAATCATTTCCTTGATCTGGGCAGGCAGTCCGATGGCATCGAGCGACATCAACTTGGATGGGATTTGGCGCAGCACCATCCCGACGGTACCCTTGGTCTTCAGGACGCTGACACGAAAACGCGCCGCCGTGCCGAAGCCGAATCCGAAATCGGTTCCCCCTCCCTCCCGGATACGCTGTTGATGGTCCTCAGACGTGATGCTCTTCATAAAACGCTCGGTGTCCTCCGCCTTAAGGATCGTGGCATCAATCGCCTGCATGCGTCCATGAATACGTAAAACCGGGGGAACACCCACAGCCAGATGTAAATCTGACGCGCCTTCATCCACGACGAGCTGGAGAAGCTCGTTCATCTCAATCTGGCTGCTGTCGATCATTATAACGCATCTCCCATGGTGGCTCGCAACACTTCATCCAAAGTCGTGGAACCGATCACGACCTTTCTCAATCCATCCTCCCGCAATGTTCTCATTCCCAATTCTCGTGATTTTTGCCGGATATCGATTGATGATATTTTCTCGAAGATCATCCTCTGAATCTCGTCATTGATCACCAAAATCTCAAAGATTCCAGCACGACCGGAATACCCAGTGAGCGCGCATTTATTGCAACCACGCCCGCGAAAAAGCTGCACGCCGGCAAATTGCTCGGCCGACGCCCCCAACAATTTGATCTCGGTGGATGTAGGTTTATGCTCCTCGCGACAATGACTGCAGATCGTCCGAACCAGACGTTGCGCTATGATCGCTCGCACGGAGGAGGCCACCAGAAAAGGCTTGACGCCAATATCCTGCAAACGGGTGATGGCGCTTGGAGCATCATTGGTATGCAAGGTGCTGAATACCAGATGACCGGTCAGCGCCGCCTCGGTCGCGATACGCGCGGTTTCATTGTCGCGAATCTCACCGATCATCACGATATTAGGCGCCTGGCGAAGGATGGAGCGAAGCGCAGCGGCAAACGTCAGGCCAATATCCTCACGCACCTGAACCTGGTTGATGCCCGACATCTGATATTCAACAGGATCTTCAACCGTAATGATCTTACGGTCGGATTTGTTGACATGATTCAAACAGGCATAGAGCGTAGTTGTTTTCCCCGAGCCCGTGGGGCCCGTCACCAAAAGAATTCCATCCGGCAGGCTGATCAAGCGGGTAAACGTCTCCTGATCATCAGCGAGAAACCCAAGTTTGGGAAGCCCCAGCGCCAGGTTTTGCTTGTCGAGAATACGCATAACCACACTCTCGCCGTGCCCGGTCGGAACCGTCGAGACGCGCAGATCTAGCTCACGCCCCTTGACGTTCACCTGGATGCGGCCATCCTGGGGCACCCGCTTCTCGGCGATCTTCATGTTCGACATGATCTTCACACGGCTGATGATCGCCGCCTGAAGACGCTTGGGCGGACTATCCACTTCCTGCATCACCCCATCGATGCGATACCGAACACGGAAGCGTTTCTCGAGCGGTTCCAGATGAATATCAGAGGCCCGATTCCGGTGGGCTTCATAAATGATCAAACTGACTAATTTTATAATGGGCACATCGGATTCGGAAACATCGGAATCCTCACGCTGATCGGCCCGTCCGGAACTCACCATGGCCACGGTGCCCTCCGTGAGCTGGTCAATCATGGTCTCCATCGAGGCTTCCGTCGCATAGTAACGATCCAATGCCACCGCAATCTCGGCAGGTGGCGCCACCACCCCTTCGATGTCGCATTTTAAGAGGTAACGCAGGCTGTCAAGGGTATCCACTTCAAGCGGGTCGCCAATCGCCACCGTCAGCACGTTGTCATGCTTGGAGACAGGCATCACCTTGTATTTTCGGGCGACATCCACGGGAACGGCGGAAATGGTCGAGGAAGGTATGGCGAGGTTCACGAGGCTGATCATTTCCATGCCGAAACGGCTGGACAAAACGGACAGGACATCCTCAAACGAAAAAAAATTGCCCGCGATAAGGGCATCCACGACCGTGCTATGAATAGGCATGCTTTGCTTGACCGACTCAATCTGCTCGTCAGTCACCAGGCCCTCTTCCTTGAGAACCTCCAAAACATATTCGTCGTTTGAGGTCAATTACCAGCCCTCTTGCCTTTACTTAATTTCACCCCGCCAAACCCGCAACCGGGTCACACACTACCACCGGCGGGGGCCGCCGGTCAATTCGACAACTTCTTTTTCAGCCACTCCTCAACTATCTGGGGATTCGCCTTACCTTTGCTGAGACGCATAACCTGCCCCACCAGAAACTTCAAGGCCACGACTTTGCCATTGCGAAAGTCCTCGGACGACTTTCGATTTTCCGCAATCGCCTGATCCACGATGGCTTCGATCGCCCCGGCATCAGTGACCTGGGCGAGGCCCCCTGCGGTGACAATGGCTTTGGCCTGCCTCCCCCCGTTAAGCATAATGGCAAACACGTCTCGCGCGGTATTGGAATTGATCACCTTGGAATCCGCCAAGTCCACCAGTTCGGCCAGAGCGTCGGGAGTGATCGCGAAGGCGGTGATCGCCATTCCCTTTTCCGAAAGGATGCGGAGGACATCCGTCATCACCCAGTTGGAAACCGCCTTGGGGTTGCGTGACCGGCGTGCGGCGGCTTCAAAATAGTCACCCACCTCCTTTTCAGCGGACAGCACCTGGGCGTCGTATTCCGGCAGACCATATTCCCGGACAAACCTCTCACGGCGCTGGGCAGGCCGTTCAGGCAAGGTGGCGGCCCATTCGGCCAGCAGGGATTCAGGCAACGCAACCGGCATCAAATCCGGTTCGGGAAAATAGCGGTAGTCATGAGCGTCCTCCTTGGTCCGCATGGAAAACGTCTTCCCAAGATCCACATCCCAACGCCGAGTTTCCTGGATGATATTTTCGCCCCTGTCTACCTCCTCGATCTGGCGGGCGATCTCATAGTGAAGGGCATTGCCTATGTTCTTGAAGGAATTCATGTTCTTGATTTCAACCTTGGTGCCGAACTCGCGTTGCGCATCAGGCCGGATGCTGACGTTCACATCGCACCGCATGTTGCCCTCTTCCATGCTACAGTCGCTGACTCCGGCGTAAACGAGAATTTGGCGCAAGGTCTGGAGATAGGCCAACGCCTCCCCGGGGCTTGTCATATCGGGTTCGGAAACAATTTCCATAAGGGGAACCCCGGCGCGGTTGAAGTCAATGCCGCTCCAGGTGGCATAGTGAAGGTTCTTCGCCACATCTTCTTCCTGATGAATACGGGTGATGCCAATCCGCTTCGATTGTCCCTCCACCTCGATATCCACCCCGCCGCCCAAGCACAGGGGCTGGTCACACTGGGTAATCTGATAGTTCTTGGGCATATCCGGATAAAAATAGTTCTTCCGATCAAACTTGCTGCAGGGATTGATGCGGCATCCGAGCATCAGGCCGGAAATGACCGTCCACCGGATCGCCTCACGGTTCATCACAGGCAGGCTACCCGGATACCCCATGCAGACCGGACAGACGTGGGTGTTTGGCGAAGCTCCGAAATCCGTACTGCATGAACAGAACATCTTTGACTTCGTCTTTAACTGGACATGCACCTCAAGTCCGATGGTGATCCGATATTTCGTCATACCCCGACTCCCTGCCGCGAGTTCGCTCGCGTCATTTCTGGCCGCCGACACCGCCAGTTCGTTGCCTGCTCATAGGCATATCCCACCCTTAAGATGGATTCCTCGCCCAAGGCAGGCCCCATAACCTGAAGGCCCACTGGGAGATTACCCGCCGCGAAACCGCAAGGCACCGACAGACCGCAAATCCCCGCCAGATTTACAGGCACCGTAAAGATATCGCCAAGATACATCTGCAAGGGATCTGTACTGTTTTCGCCAATCCGGTATGCCGGCGTCGGCGACACGGGCGAAAGCATGACCGAACACTGCTTGAACGCCGCTTCAAAATCACGGCGGATCAGGGTGCGTACCTTCTGGGCACGCAGATAGAACGCATCGTAGTAACCGCTGCTCAATACATAGGTTCCCAAAATGATCCGGCGTTTTACTTCCGGGCCAAACCCTTCCGCACGGGTCTTCTTATAGAGATCCAGAGGATCCAAAGCGCCCTCCGCCCGAAACCCGTAGCGAACCCCATCAAAACGGGACAAATTGGCAGAGGCTTCGGCCGGGGCAATAATATAGTAGGTGTCCACAGCCACCCGGGTATGCGGCAATGAGACCTCAACAACCCTTGCTCCCGCCTGCCGGCACACCTCAATAGCCTCCTGAACCCGTCGTTCAACATCCGGGTGCAGCCCGCCGACAAAATACTCCTTTGGCAAGCCGACCGTGATCCCCCGCAAATCCGTCTTAAGTGCTGCCTGATAATCGGGAACGGACGCGTGAATCGTGGTGGAGTCAGCCGGATCCTGCCCTGCCATGATCTGCAACAGCAGGGCTGCATCCCGGACATCCTTGGTCATTGGGCCGATCTGGTCAAGCGACGAAGCAAACGCCGTCAACCCGTATCGGGAAATCCATCCATATGTGGGCTTAAGCCCGACACACCCGCAGAAAGAGGCCGGTTGCCTGACCGAACCGCCGGTATCGGAACCCAGCGCGGCGATGGCCTCATCCGCCGCTACCACAGCAGCCGAGCCCCCGCTTGAACCGCCGGGCACACACCCCAAGTTCCACGGATTGCGGGTAATCCCGTAAGCCGAGTTTTCCGTAGTTGAACCCATGGCAAACTCATCCATATTAGTGCGGCCTAGGAAAACCGCGCCCTCAGCACGGAGCCGGGCGATGGCGGTGGCATCGTAGGGAGACACATAACCCTTGAGTATTTTTGAGCCACAGGTACAGGGCTGCCCCTTGACATTCAACACATCTTTGATGGCGATGGGCACGCCCAACAAACGCCCCTTTGCTCCCCCGCTCCGGGCGAGATCCGCAGCCTTGGCCTGCGACATGGCATCAGCCTCATTCACCGTAAGATAACCGTGCAACATGCCATCTGTCCGGTGAATGGCCTCCAGAACAGACCCGACAACATCCTCTGATCGGCATTCACCTCGATTCAGACTTTCAAGAACTTCATGAAGGGTAAGGGTATTCAGCATGGGCGTTACTCAACAATCGTAGGAACCAGAATTAGTCCGCCTGACTGAGCAGGGGCATTATTCAAAACAACATCCCGATCCAAACCGGGATATACAATGTCGTCACGAAAAACATTCTGGATGGGAGTCGCATGAGCCATAGGCTCCACACCATCGACATTCAGTGAACGCAACTGATTGAAATGATCCACGATATGATCAAGTTGGGACTGGAATTGAACAGCCTCGTCCGACGTCAGGTTGAGCCGCGCCAGATTCGCGACATACCGCACGTCTATTGTCTTTGCCGATTGCAATTTATCGTCAGCCATAATCCCTCCCCGCCTTTTCGAGTGCGGAATCTTCTTGATAGCGGAGAACGGGGCACCGTTCAACTTAAAAAGGGGATGCGGCTGAAACGGGGCTCTTTATCGACGGCGAAGGGCTACCCTTTTACACAAATCATCGGCTCCAGCTTTGCCACCATCCTGGCCAGCCCGGCGCCCACAGTGGCCTGCACCACAGCGCTCACATCCTTGTAAGCCGCAGGCGCTTCCTCGGCTACCCCGCGAAAGGATCGCGCCTTGATGGTTATATTTCGCCGTTTTAGCTTTTCAATAACATCTTCCCCTCGATATTGCTTCATAGCCTGGCTGCGACTCTGGCTTCGCCCCGCCCCGTGACAGGCAGAGCTAAACGCCAATCGATCCCCTCCCGCTGTACCCGCCAGAATGTATGACGCTGTCCCCATCGTCCCTCCAACCAACACCGGTTGCCCCGTTTTCTGGTAGCAGACCGGAAGATCCGAATGCCCCGGTCCCAACGCGCGTGTTGCGCCTTTCCGATGCACATATAGCCGCTTCAGTTTACCATCCACCTCATGCTCCTCCAGCGAACAGAGGTTATGCGAAACATCGTACAACAGGCGAAGGGGATCTTCTCCAGCAACCCGTTTAAACACTTCCCTCACAAAATGGGACAGAATCTGTCGGTTGGCCAACGCACAATTTGCCGCCGCCCGCATGGCGCCATAATAGGCCTTCCCCGGCGGAGAATAAGCAGGGACTGAAGCCAGTTCCCGGTCATTAACGCGGATCCCATATTCAGCCGCCTCCATAACCATTCTCCGGGCGAATTCGGTGGCCACCTGATGACCCAGACCGCGCGATCCGCAGTGAATGCTGACCACCACTCCGTTACGAACCAATCCGAACGCCTTGGCAATTGATTCCTCCATTATTTCCGTCACCACCTGAAGTTCAAGATAGTGGTTTCCGGATCCCAGCGTTCCCATTTCTTCAACCTGTCGGCGGCGTGCCTCCTTCGACACCTCGTCTGGATCGGCATCATCACACTGCCCACAATACTCAATGCGCTCCGCATCATCCGGTAACCCAAATCCCTGCTCAACAGCCCACCTGGCACCCCCTGCCAACATGGCGGTCATTTCACTTTTCGTCAGGTTCAACCGGCTTGTGCTACCGACCCCTGCGGGGACATGATAAAAAAGTTCATCGGCGAGTTTGGTTCTGATCCTCTCCACATCACAGCGATTAAAGGGCGTCAACAAGGTTCGAACCCCGCACGAAATATCGAAGCCCACCCCGCCCGCGGAAATGACCCCGCCTTCTTTCGGATCAAAGGCGGCCACCCCGCCAATGGGAAACCCATATCCCCAATGGGCGTCAGGCATGGCATAGGCAGCCCCCACAATTCCCGGCAGAGCCGCGACATTGGAAAGTTGTTCATTCACCTTGTTGTCTAATTCGTCAATCAAAGCATCGGAGGCAAACAGGATCCCCGGAACCAGCATCCGTCCGGTTTTGGGAATCTCCCACGCCCACTCTGATTTCCTGATCAGCGTAGACCTATCCATAGGTTATTTCTCCGCACCTACACATCCACCACACACTGCGCCACCCACCCGCCATCCTCATCCTGCCACACCCGGGCCTCATAATAACTCGCCCCTTTGACTTCGCCCGACGGTTCATGTCGCTGGCTATTGATCAACTCCCCCCACAATTCCCCTCTCAACCGGGTTCCGTCAAGGGTTACATGAAACCGGGAAAAAACCATTCTCTTCGCCGACATTTCTCGAAGAATGCCATTCAGCCAGTCTACTAACAACAACTCAAGATCTGGGGCTTCGCACTGTACCACAATGAGGGAATCCTCCGCCACGCGCTCCACAGGCACCATTACAGAGGTAACGGCCAACCCAGCCTGTTCAAATGCCGCTTCGACCGTGGGGCCATAGCCCCGAATTCCAATGTCCGCCTGATGATCAAAATGTTCCCATCTCGTTGTCATAATATTCCACGGCACCTGCCACATATTACCACGCCCGATTGACACACCAAGATGATTCTGAAATACTCATGTTCACATTTTTAGAATGCTGAAGGGATGTCTGACCATGCAACTGAATGACGAACAGAAAACACTTGTGAACCAATGGGTTAAAGAAGGGTGCGGCCTCTCGGAAATCCAACGCCGCCTCACCGATCAATGTAAACAGAACCTGACGTATATGGACGTGCGATTTCTGATCATCGAATTGGGACTCAGTATTCAGGACAAAGTGAGAAGTCCGGCGGCCTCGCAACCCATTGCGCCGGCATCAGAACCGGCATCGTTACCCGCTGACGCCGATGATGACATGCCAGCACTTCCACCTGAACCCCCGGCAGGCGCTGGCGGAGTCAGTGTCGAGGTCGATCGACTTACCCTGCCCGGCGCATTGGTGAGTGGCACGGTTGTCTTTTCGGATGGCGTCAAGGCCAACTGGTCCCTCGATCAGGCCGGACGACTGGCGCTTGGCGCAAAAGACAAGGGGTATCGCCCTTCGGCACAGGATGTGCAGGAATTCCAAATGTCCATTGCCCGCGAGTTACAGAAACGCGGCTACGCCTAATGCCCTGACCACGAACCTCTGATCTCTTAGCCCCACCAAGGAGAATCGCCATGTCGTTTGAAAGCGGAAGTATGACCTTCCGGATGTTTTATCTCCAACAGTTGTTACCCAAGGATTGCGTGCAACGTTTTGCCAGGCGTGCCGCACCTCCCATCACAACGCTTGGCGAAACCCCCATTCACGGATGGGTCACCGGGCGCCATCTCTTGGACACCAATATCAATCAAGACACGGCCCTCTGGGCGGGTTACCTTCGGCTTGCCTTAATGCGTGCCGAGCGCAAGATTCCCGAATCGCTTCTCCGGGCCGAATGCAGAATGGAAGAACTCGCCCGAATGATGGCCGAGGGCCGTGCTGAATTGGACCGAAAGACTCGTAGCGAAATCCGCAAAGAGATCGAGGCCCGACTCCTACCCACCATGCCCCCGCAATTGAAAGGAATGGCCATGGTTCATCTCCCGGATAGCCAGGATGTCTACGTTGAAGCCACCTCCGACAAGCAAGTGGATGCCCTCGAAGCGGGCTTCCGCGAAGCGATGGGGTTCGGATTGATTCCCGCTACCCCGCAAAATGCCGCCGCCAAGCGGCTGCATCTCGATGTACGCGACATCGCCCCCTCAAGTTTCTCACCCGACTGCAAGGATGATGCCGTCGACAACAATGCGGGGCAGGATTTCCTCACCTGGCTGTGGTTTTATTCCGAAACCTGTGGCGGCATGATCAAACTCCCTTCGGGAGGCGACTTCGCCATCATGATTGAAGGTCCCCTCACTTTTGTTCTCGAGGGCCAGGGGGCTCATGAAATCGTCTTGCGGCGCGGATCGCCGGAGATCAGTGTTGAGGCCAAAATTGCATTACTGGGCGGCAAAAAACTGCGTAAAGCCCGCCTCCTACTGGCCCGTGGCCAGGACACGTGGCAGGTCACGCTTGATGCCGATCAGTTTATCTTCCGGGGCCTGAAACTGCCGGAAGGCGAAAAGCTGGAACCTATCAGTCGGTTTCAGGAGCGAATGACTTCCTTATCCACTTTTACCACCGCCTTCCTTGAGATATACGACCGTTTCCTCAAGGAACGAACCGATGAAAAGACTTGGGCAAAGACGCGCGAAGCCATCCATCGTTGGGTCAGCGACCGCGCCGCACGCAAATAGACCACTTTTCACAGGCCCGGTATGTATTTTTGCTGGGGATCCATTCCGGCAATAAATTCAGCAAGAAGCTTTGAGCAGTTATCCAGATCGTCCAGCGAGATCACTTCCACGGAGGTATGCATATACCGGTTGGGAATGCTCACCAGCGCGGCGGCCACCCCGGATCGATTCACCTGCATGGCATTTGCATCCGTCCCCGTTGCCGAGGGTTCGGCTGTGATCTGGAAAGGTATCTTATTCTTTTTAGCGGCGGCCTCCATTACCCGGGCCAATACCGGATTGATGTTGGGGCCACGATGCAGCGTAGGGCCCTTGCCCAGTTTGCATTCTCCGGTTCGCTTGACTTCGCCACCGGGGTAATCCGAGGCAAACCCGACATCCACCGCAATCCCGACATGCGGATCGATCCCGTAGGCGCTGGTTCGAGCGCCGCGAAGACCAATCTCCTCCTGGACACTGGTCACGCCATAAACCCCTACTTTGATCTTCCGGCCCTTCAGTCGGCGCAGGGTTTCGGCCACCACAAAGGCACCCGCACGATCGTCAAACCCGCGCCCGGCAACCAGGTTGTTCAACATGGTCTCAAGGCCGACATCAATTGTCACATAGTCGCCGATTTGAACCGTCTTGGCCGCCTCCTTGCGGTTCTTGGCGCCAATATCAATCCACATCTCGTGCAGTTTGATCGCTTTCCCCCGCTCATCCGGCTCCAGCATATGGATCGGCTTTCTCCCGATCACACCAAACACCGCGCCTTTGGCCGTATGAATCTTCACCCGCTGACCGCTAATGACGGCGGGATCGATCCCCCCGACAGCCGCAAAGGACAAAAATCCGCGGTCCTCAATATGCACAATCATCAGGCCGATTTCATCGCAATGCCCCGACAGCATGACTCGCACGGGAGCATCGGGATTGATGATGCCGATCACATTGCCATGCACATCGGCGCGGACTTCATCACAACTCGCCTCCATGCGCTTTTTGAAAATCGCTTGAACATGCCATTCGAAGCCGGAGGGACTCGCCACCCCGATAACCTGTTTCAGAAAATCAAAAGATTCTTTTTGCATAACTTATTACCCTTTTTCGTTATTCCGAAGAAAGTACCATGGACACAAATTTCGTCAACTGCTAGCCCGATGCGGGGTCTGGAACTCCGCCATAAAGGACTTCAATTGCTCAACCTCAGCCCTCAAGGCGGCGATTTCGATGTCATGGCGCTGAATCTGGTCCTGCAATGAGCGCGACGCCACGGGCGCTGGACTATTTTCAGCAGACTCGGACGTCCCGCCCAACAGGTGCATCCAGCGGTTTTCCTTATGTCCCGCAACACGTGGCAGCAGCATCACCAGAGGACCATCAGGACGGTCAGTCAAGGTCTTCAGCACCTGCTGAATCTCGTCCAGACTGGAAAAGGCGCACATCCGTTCCGCGCGACTGCGCAATTCCCCCACTGTTTGCGTACCCCGCAAGATCAGTTCAGCCATCACGGCATGGGCGGGCAGGGTTAGCACCAACTGCTCGGTCAAGCGCTGGCGATATTTGGGCACCCGGCTCTCCGCCCCACTGACCAGAGATATGAGGAGTTTTTCGTAACGCAAACGATCCAAGGCACCAGCAACCAAGGCTTCATCATAGGCTGTGAGTGGAGCCCGACAATTCTTCTGGTTACAGCCATTGACAATCGCATTGAGCGTCATGGGATAGTAGTCCGGCGTGGTCACTTCCTTTTCCATCAACACGCCCACCACCCTCAATTCTTCCGGTGTCAGCACCATCGTCCCTCCCTGGATTGAACCTCCTGATTGCTATTACTATACACCAGCCCCGTCGTGCTGGGGAACAAATAATCGGATGTAACGGGTCAACCTCGCGGAGACATCACAACAATTGAATGGATTTTATGCTGGGACTGAACTCAGTTTTTTCATATAGAAAACAATTATGGCTGTTACAAATGAATCTTCCAAAACGATGCGGATTGATATCCCGCCGGATTTTTACGCACAAAAGCGAACTCCGGTTGGCAGGGCCGCGCTCAAGTCCGGCGGCCAGCAGCAAAAAACATTCGGCGAGATCGCCATCCAGAACGCCGATCTAAGCGAACTGTTTCAAAATGTCTACGACTCCGCTTTTCTCACGGAACTCAATGGCAAAATAGTTGACGCCAACGTCAGGGCATCGCAGTCATTTCTATACTCTCGAGAACAGTTTAAGTTGGGCGCAATCATGGACATCGTGATGGGCATGACCGAGAACGTCCTTTTGACAGTCGAAGAGAATCTCCAAAACGACCGGTTTACCCTCATCCAGGCGGAATGCGCGCGGCAAGACGGATCGCTGATGCCATCCGAGATTTCGACCTGCAAAGTCAATTTGTCAGGGAAAACTTATCTGTGCTTCTTTATCCGGGATGTCAGCGCGCGCAAAGAGTCAGAGGATGCCCTCCAATCCGCTCATGACGATCTCGAGCAGGAGGTACGTGAACGCACAAGGATTAACGAGGAACTGAAGCTTGAGATCGCAGAACGCAAACGTATTGAAGCGGAATTGAACTCGGCGATCGAAACACTTCAAAAACATGACAGGGCAAAGACACAGTTTGTCTCCAATGTTTCCCATGAACTCAAAACGCCTCTCTCCTCTATCAACTACATCGCCGGCAACATGCAAAAGGGCATCGCCGGTCCCTTGAATCAACAAGGGCGAACCTACCTCAGCATGATCAGAGAAGATTGCCATAGGCTCCAGAGAACGGTAGACGACATTCTGGATATGAGCAGAATTGAATCGAACACCCTACGCATGAATCTGGCCAAGGTGAATTTCGGACGGTTTGCACAGCGAACGATCGAGTCCTTGAGGATGCAGATTGAGGCGGAGGGCTTGAGTCTTGACAGCGCTGTTGACCCGCATGGGTTTAGTGAGTGCGATCCACAAAAAATTGAACGAGTTATTTTCAATATTGTGAAAAATGCGATGAAATACAACATCAAAGGCGGCGTGATTAAAGCGCGCCTCACTCCCAGTAAAGCGCTCAAGGGTATGCATGTTCTTGATGTGATAGACAGTGGGATCGGGATTGAGGCAAAAGATCTTCCACGCATTACGGAGCGTTTTTTCAGAGTGGGGGAATATGTTAGCGGCGCGGGGTTGGGACTGGCCATCTGTAAAGACCTGTTGGCGCAGCATGGGGGGGGAATCCAAGTGACAAGTCCCCCGGCCGGAATGCGCAAAGGCACACAGGTATCCATCTCTCTACCGGCTACGGCGCCGCCGCTAGTCTTGCTGGCTTGCGGGGATGATCAGGTTGAACGCAAGGTGACTACCCAGATGAAAAACTATGGATACCGCGTCGTCACAGGAAAACTGTTAAATGGAACGCTCCACTCGGCTATGCAAAAAGAAATCCCTGACTTGATTATCCTTGAGTGGATACAAAAGGGAATGGATGGCGGCATCGTGATCGCCATGATCAAAGGCGAGGAATCCATGGCTCGTGTGCCGATTTTGGCCATCACAGATATGGAGCCAAGCCTCACAAAGCAGGAAATCCTCGATGGTTTCTTAATTCCCCGCCTTTTGCCATCCTGGAGTGAGGACGAACTGTGGGGGTGCGTTGAAGAACTGGTTCTGGGCCGAAAACGTCTGGATGTTTGATGCAACTGGAGGATTATACTATGACTGAACCGATGGATAAGATTCTACTGGTGGACGATGAGCAGCATTTGCTGATTTCTCTCAAAGATTACCTCGTGAGCGAAAAATTTAATGTGATCACCGCGCGCAGTGGAGAAGAAGCGATCGCTCAGCTTGATGACATCAAGCCGAATCTGATCATACTGGATATTAGTATGCCCGGCATGGGTGGGCTTGGATTCTTAAAGCGGATTTCCACTCCCGAAGGGAAAACGACCCATCCCGTGCTTGTGCTAACGGCTCGATCGATGATGGAGAGTTTCTTTGATAGTGTATCAGTCGCCGGATTTCTCACCAAACCCTGTGATGAAACCCGCCTGGTGCGCACCATGCGCAAGATTCTCGCGGCCAACAGAAAGAAACAGCCCAAACAAACTGACAAAATAATCAAGGTGCTTCTTGCTGAAGACGATCCCCTGCTTGCGAGGGATATTATGTCGGTTTTAGCGGCAGCGGGATACGATGTCGTGCCTGTTGACAAGGGCCCCGAAGTGCTCGATAAAGCCATCAGTATAAAACCCGACGCAATAATCATGAAGGAAGTCCTTCCAAGGCTTAATGGATCATCTGTCGCCGGATTGATCGAGGTTATGCCCAGTTTGAGCGGCATCCCGATTGTGCTTTATGATGAACGCCTGAACGGCATTCAGGGTACCACACCGCGGCCCAGTATCGCAAAATGTGTAAAACAGAGTCTGTCCACAAATAAGCCCGAAGTTCTATTGGCTGCGCTCCAGGCGGTGCTCAACCCGTGAAACTAAGCGGGTCCGAAACTCCAATTTCCTGAAAAGCGGCCGCGCGTTCCGTGCAGGAAGGGCATTCGCCACAGGGTGTATAGCCACCCCGATAACACGTCCAGGTATGGGCATAATCCACGCCCAATTCCAACCCGATCCGGATTTCATCCGCTTTGCGCCAACCTACAAAAGGCGCCACCACAGTGACTGGGGTGCGCCGATTCAGCGCCAGCACGGTATTGATTTTTTCTAGAAACTCGGGAGTGCAGTCCCAATACCCATAACTGTCCTGGGTTTGCGCGCCGTAGAATAGCGCCGTGACACCCCTCGCCTCCGCGTAGGCGGCCGCCACAGAAAGCAGCATCATGTTACGGTTGGGAACGTAGGTGGGGGGCTGGGTTAAATCGGATGCCGCCAGATCGGCCAATGGGCAAATAGCCAGGGCCGCATCGGTCAGGGCTGAACCGCCGGGGATCAAGGCGCCAAAGAAACCCATATCCACAACATCGTGCGCCTTGACCTGTGCGGCCTTCGCCTGCCAGGCCGCCGATTCCAACTCACGCCGGTGTTTCTGCCCGTAATGAAAGGACAGGGCGTAAACCTCCCGCGCCCCAAGCCGCTGGATGACATAGTGGAGCAATGTGGATGAGTCCAGCCCACCGGATAGCAAAACCACGGCTTTATCCACACAGCTCAAGGCTGGGGGGGAATGGCTCATGGCAACCCCACGACCTTGTGCAGTTGCACCTGCACCCGCACTGGCATGCCCGAATCCAGCACCCATGATGCCAGCGTGGCCGCCGACACCCGTTCATGGGCAGGACTGAACAATACGGCATGACACCTGCCGGGGAGGTCATGCTTCACCACCATTCGCCGGGCCCAGACAAAATCACGGCGGCTGGAAATCACAAATTTCACCTCATCATACGGACGCAGGCGATTTAGATTGCCCAGATCCATTTTTGCGGATTCCCCGCTGTCGGGACATTTCATATCCATGACGACAATCACCCCATCGGGAACGGCGGAAATATTCTGGCTCCCGTTAGTCTCCACGAGTACCGGACGCCCGCCCCCCCGATCACGAAGACCCAACGCCAGTTCCTGAAACCCCGCCTGCGCCAAAGGCTCGCCGCCGGTAATCTCGGCGATGGCAGCGGAACTGGCGGCAAATTTCATAATCAGCGCAGAGATGGGGGTTTTCCGCCCCTGCGGGTAGGAATGCTTCGAGTCGCAATATCGGCAACGCAAATTACAGCCGCTTAAACGGATAATAAAACAGGGATACCCCGCCCATGTGGATTCCCCCTGAATGGACGTGAAGACCTCGGTTACAAAGATGGACTTACGCTTCATCCCAATAGCTCGCCGTGGTACCCGGTGTTTCGCAAACCGTCACCTTGAAAACCCGGTGTCGCGGATTGTTAAGAAGCCCACCCAGTTTCGCATGCAAATAGCGGGCCAAATGTTCAGAGGTGGGATTGTCCCTCAGGAATACTGGCAACTGATTCAGGTCACAGTGATCAACCTCTTTCATGACCTCCTTGATCGCGGCTTTTATGTCCCGAAAATCCACCAACATGCCTAAGTCATTGACGTTTTCTCCCCGGAGGAATAATTCCACATCCCAATTGTGGCCGTGCAGATTGGCGCAGGCGCCCTGATACCCCACAAGACGGTGTGCGGCTGAAAAATGCGTTTTGACACTTAACTCAAACATAGATCACATCCTTAGACTTGATAACAGGCCTTGACCTCGTCATAGCTTTTCCCTTTAAGATAAGTGGATATGGCCAAATCATAGGCCGCCGTATGCGAAAACGCCTTCTGGGCCAATCCGAACCGGGTCTTCAGCGAAAGCACGCCCTTCCCGGCCTCCAACTCCCTGATCACGCCGTCATAATCCGCCGGATCGGTCACCGAGGCCACGCGCAGAAAATTCTTCGCCGAGGCGCGAACCATACAGGGGCCGCCGATGTCGATGTTGGCCCTGGCAATCTCTGGGGTGGCATCCAATTTCGCAATCGTTTGGACAAAGGGGTAAAGGTTGACGATCACCATATCAATCGCCACGGCGTGGGTTCGCTTGAGGTCATCGGCATGGGCCGGATTATGGGTCTCGCTCAACAAGCCAAGATATATCTTGAAATCCAAAGTCTTTACCAGGCCACCCTGCATCTCGGGCTGGCCGGTATAATCGGACACGGAGACCAGATTCTTTGAATCCCCGCCCAAGATCTCGCGCAAAGCCGTGAACGTTCCTCCGGTGGAATAGAATCTCACCGCCGGGTTGATCTTCAGCAGCGCCGGAACAAACCGATCCAAGCCGGCCTTATCCGAAACACTGGCCAGGACATTCTGAATTTTTACCCCATCATCAATCCGTTGCACAAAATTAACCGCCATATTGAGAATTCTCCTGTGTTAAATTTGCCTCATTATGCCAGAAACCCAGAATGACAAAAGATAAGATTTTACGCAGCGAATTACGAGGGCGGGAGCATTTCATCGGTACTCTTCAGGCGATGGGCCATTTCCTCCAGCAGGGCGAGAAGAACGTCAGGATTCTGGCGGAGAACGGCATCCATGTTGGCTGCCGATATGGCCACAAGCTGCGTATCCGGCTCACTCACAACGGCCGTTGCCGAACGGTTCGCCTTCAGGAGCATCGCCATTTCGCCAAAATACTCGCCTTCTCTCATGACCCGGAGTACTTGCGCCCCCCGGGTCAGTCTCACCGCCCCGGAGATAATGTAAAACATGGAATCGCCTGAATCGCCTTCATTGAACACCACATGATTTTCCTCGTATCCCTGCCGGTACCGGCTGAGACGCTGCGCATATTTGTGCCGCTTTTCGGGAGACACAAATAGCTCCCGCACCAGGATAGCCTCCCGCCAATGAATGCAGGCAGCCACCTCAATGCCTGCCAAAATGGCAACAAACGCGTAATAAATCCAGATCATGAGAAGGAACACGGCCTTAAGAGACCCGAAGGCATACCCATAGTCGGGATTGAATTTCATGATCGCTGTAAACACGGGCCCCATCAACCCGAGCAGGATCGCCGTGACCATCCCGCCCACCAAAACGGCCGGCATCCGCAAACGCACGGGCGCGAAGACATAATGAATGATGGAGAGAAACGCCACCGTAACCAGCACGGGAACGACTATGTCGGTCAATCTCAACACAAGCGGCATTTTTCCGGCGATAACAGCGCCGACCACCGCATAGGAAAGCTCACCTGCCACAAGAAGAAACAGCATGATCAGCATCAGGAAGACAGCCAGTCCATCCAGAAGTTTTTCCTTGAAAAACGGCAGCGCCCGATCCCGTTTGTAGATCTGGTCAAACGCCCCGCGAATGGTGGCCGCAAGGGGCGTCACCCCCCACAGTAACAGCACGACACTGACCCATCCCCATGTTCGATTGATTGAAAGTCCTTCGATCTCGTGAATAACGACCTTACTAAACATGGGCATCATCTGCGACACGACCCGTTCAATCCCGTCCATCATCTCCCGGGAGGAAGCCATGTAACGTCCGACCACGAACAAAAGAAGGAGCATCAGTGGAAAAAGAGCGAATAAACTGTTAAATGCAAGCACAGCGGCCTTCTCCAGCCCTTTGTTCCGGAGAAATGATAAATAGGATTGACGCAGAATAAACCCCGTGGAATCCATTAAATTTATTTTCCTTAAACGCACGCGGGGCATCATACCTATTCCCTCTACCCAAAAAAGTAAAATTCCTTTCAAAGATTACTGGACTCCCCCCGCCTGTCTTGGGTAGCATCCCCGCCCAGAAAGAGACAAAATCATGAAAAAGTACAATGTTTGTGTAGTCGGCATCGGGGCGGTCGGAACTGAAATGATTCGCCTGCTCAAGAAACGTAACTTCCCCGTTCAATCCCTGACGATTCTGGCTCGAAGTGAACGGACCGAAGTGATCGACGGAGAGAGTTATCCCGTGAAAGTCGCCGCACCCGAAGCCTTCACCGGAATGGATTTCGCCTTTTTCGCAGGAACGGAAGGCGCCAAAGGGGCTTCACAGACCCTGGGTTGGGAAGCCGTTAAGCGCGGTTGTATTGTCGTGGATAACGGGGATGATTTCCGCATGGATCCGCGTGTTCCGCTGGTCATACCCGAAATCAATTCCGAAGCCCTGAGTCAGCACCAGGGATTCATTGCCAATCCCAACTGCAGTACCATCATTGCGTTGATGCCGCTGGTGGCCATTCATAAGGCCGCCCGGATCAAACGCCTGATCGCCAGCACTTATCAGGCTGTCTCGGGCACGGGTAGCGCCGCGGTCACTGAGTTGGAGACACAGACCAAGGCCTGGGTGTCCCATCACCCCCTTTCCATGAGCGTCTATCCGCACCCGATTGCCTTCAACCTGATCCCTAGTGTCGGCTCATTCAAGGATGATTCGGGCGAAACAACCGAAGAAATCAAGATGCGAAAGGAAACCCACAAGATCCTGGACGCCTCGATCCGGGTGGCCACAACCTGCGTTCGCGTACCGGTATTTAACGGCCACAGCATCGCGCTCAACATCGAACTTGAGAAACCCCTTTCGCCTGAAGAGGCGCGAACGCTGCTCTCGAATACGCCTGGTGTTCGAGTGGTGGATGAACCCAAGAAGGCCGCCTACCCGATGCCAATAGACGCATCGGGGCAGTACGATGTACTCGTCGGCCGAATCCGGAAGGATCAAAGCATCGAAAACGGATTGGTTCTATGGTGTGCAGGCGACAACATTTGGAAAGGCGCCGCCCAAAACGCTATCCAGATCGCCGAAGTCATGATCGCAAAGGGATTACTACACAAGTAACCGGAAAATAGAAACCAGAAGTCAGTCGATCAGCGCCGTTACCGCCCGGGTGGCGAAAAGCCGGGGATTCCAGGAGCCCCTTCCCATGCCTGCGGGGTGCTCCAAGGCATATTGGAATCACTCTCTGTGGCACATCCGCCTGCCAGCAAAAGCAAGCAGATCATAAGGAGAAATATTATCAGGCGCATCAGCCCCCTACAAGCTTGCCCTTTTCAGTAAAAGACGTTGTCACCCTTAGCAGGCATCAACTGCTGGAATTCGGGAAGCACTTCACCCACTGCGATCCGCTGGTCTTTCCTTATCTCGGAAATTCTGACTTTCCCAATGAGTTGATCTCCACGCTGGACGGTAAGATCGGTCATCGGGATCATTGAAGACTCGGGGAGGACATCGATGACCACAAAATTCCAATTCGAATTCACAACCGTAATCTGTCCCTGCAGTCCTCTGACGACCGAGTTGGTGTCAAACTGTCCCTGACAAACCTTGAGCTCCTTCTGAATCTTTTCGATATACCGCTTTCCGGCATCAATCTTGGATTCACAATCACTGACCTTCTCGGTCAATTTCGCGATCTCACCAGCTTTCTTTTCAATATCAGCCTTGCCAGCTTCGACTTGACCGTTCAATCCTTCTATTTCTGTTTTTTTCTTCTCAATATCCTGCCGGGCATCAGCCAGCTCTTGCTCTGTCCGCACCAGAAGATTGCTGGTACTACCCAAAATACCCTCCGTCTTCAAAAGGAGGTTACTGGTGCCGCCCAGCGTGGTTCGGGTCTGAGTCAATTCTCCGCGTGTGTCATTCAGCCGTACATGCTGCCGATCAGCGTTATTCAATATCGTATTGAGCACATCATCCATCGTGCCCACCCCCGTCGTGACCGTAGAGGGTTTTCCGTCATCGCCCATTTTGAAATACTGTTTGAGCTGTTCCTTGGCAACAATCAGTCGGGGAATGTTTTCACTTACGGCCAGATCAGTAATAGTGGCCGGAGGGAGTTCAACAGTCCCTGCAATCTTGACGACATAGTCGGAAAGTTTGTTGGTTCGGCCTTTCAGCGTTTCCCGCTGTCCGTAAAGTTGAAACTCAAATATCACGGCAGCAATGCTCAATACAAATAACGCCACTACCAAGAATTTCAAGGCTTTATCCATGTCTATCCTCTGGCCAAAACGGGTTGTTAATGAGCCAACTATGCACCGCATCTATTTTTCTGTCAAATAGAAATCCTTAAAATAGTGGCTAGTCAGTCTAGCCGACTAAAGATTGCCTCGCCGTCAGCTTTTGCTAGTATCCCATTTTGCATTACGGGAGAGATAATTTATGAAAACCATTCTTTGTATTGGCGCAGGTTATGTCGGCGGTCCTACGATGGCGATGATCGCCCGAAAATGCCCCGGCACCCGCGTGATTGTCGTGGATATTGACGCCGCCCGTATCAAGGCATGGCAGTCGGATCAACTTCCCATCTATGAGCCCGGCTTGGGAGAACTGGTGCAGGCCTCTCTCAACAAAAACCTTTTCTTTTCCACGGATGTGGCTCAGGGCATCCGAGATGCCGACATCATTTTTGTCAGCGTCAATACCCCTACTAAGATGTTCGGCCAGGGAGCTGGTCGTGCTGCGGATCTTCAATATTGGGAAAAAACGGCGCGCGAAATCAAGGCCAACTCCACCTCGGATAAAATTGTGGTGGAGAAAAGCACGTTGCCTGTCCGCACGGCCGAAGCCATGGAACGGATTCTTCATTCAGGCAATAAGACGGTCCACTTCGAGGTGCTCTCTAACCCTGAATTCCTAGCCGAGGGTACCGCCGTCAAGGATCTTGAGAATCCCGACCGTGTACTTATCGGCGGGCATGCCACCGACACTGGGCGCCGCGCCCAAGCTGCGCTCGCAGACGTCTATGCCCATTGGGTGCCGCGAAACCGCATCCTGACCACCAGCGTGTGGTCCAGCGAGTTGTCAAAACTGGCGGCCAATGCCTTCCTGGCCCAGCGCATCAGCTCCATTAACAGCCTGTCCGCACTATGCGAGCGAACCGAGGCGGATGTCAGCGAGGTGGCCCGCGCCGTCGGAATGGATGCCCGTATCGGATCCCGCTTTCTAAATGCCAGCGTGGGCTTCGGTGGCTCCTGCTTCAAAAAGGATATCCTGAATCTGGTCTACCTCTGTCAGAGTTATGGCCTTACGGAAGTGGCGGACTATTGGGAGCAGGTGGTGACTATGAACGAATATCAGGAAGACCGGTTTGTCCGGAAGATGATTTCCGCCATGTTTAATACGGTGGCCGGAAAACGGATAGCCGTTTTGGGATTCGCCTTCAAAGCCGATACGGGCGACACGCGCGAAAGTCCTGCCATCCGTGTCTGCCGTTTTCTAGTGGATGAGCGAGCCGCCACGGTCGTAACGGATCCGAAGGCTCTGGATAATGCTAGAAAAGATCTCGCTGATCTGGGCGATAAAATTGCCTATGAGCCCGACCCCTACAAGGCTGCAGCAGGCGCTCATGCCCTAGCCGTGGCAACGGACTGGGAGGAATACAAAACGCTGGATTACAGAAAAATCTATGCCAGCATGGTCAAACCCGCCTTTATCTTCGACGGTCGAAACTGCCTGAACCACAAGGAACTATTTGAGATCGGCTTCAATGTCTACCCGATTGGAAAAGTCTCGCTCAGCCATTTGTAACAGGAGTCAGATTGAGACGTCACTCCACGCTATTTGTGTTGAGCGGCTGGGCGGTTGTGGCGTTCTCTGCCCAAGGACCGGTGCCCATCAAGGTATCAACCGCTCTCGTGACCCGTTCCGAGCAGCTTGCCCCCGCACCCATCCGGGAGCGGAACACGAACGCTGAAGGGGGTGCCATGATTAGGGACTCTGCCACTCTCATGCAGATGGCTGCCCTTCAAGCCGCACTGGATCGGAACGGCTTCGGAGTCGGCTTGGTAGATGGCCGGGAGGGCACGAAAACCAGCATGGCGCTCAAGGATTACGCGCGAAGTCAAAATCTATCGATCTCGAAGGCGCGAAAGGAATTGCTCGCCGATCAGGAACCGGCAACGGTCACCCATATCCTCACTGCAGAGGATATGGGGCATGTGGGTACTGCTCCTGCCGACTGGCTGGAAGCCGCCAAAGTGCCCGCCATGGCTTGCGAAAGCCTGGAGGAGGCGCTGTCGGAACAGTTCCATGTTTCCCCTGTTTTTCTGAAGCATCTGAATTCATCCATCACCAATTGGCAGACCGTCACCGTCGGAACCTCCCTCATCGTGCCGAATACCCGCGACTCAGACTGGTCCATCACGGCCGCACGTCTCGAGGTGGATTGCGGAGCCTTCCGGGTTCGGGCGTTCAACACCAATGATGTCCTGATCGCCTCGTTCCCCTGCTCCATTGCCAGAAAACTCAACAAGGTTCCCTCAGGTGATCTAACCCTCGTCAGTTTCGCCCCAAATCCCAATTATACCTTCGATCCCGCCAACTTCCCGGAGTCCCCGCGCGCCCAGGAAATTTCCCGGAAACTGATCATCCCCCCAGGCCCCAATAACCCCGTGGGAGTGTATTGGCTGACCCTGAGCGCCACAGGCTTCGGAATGCACGGAACGCCTCACCCTGAAACAATTGGACGCCGGGAATCACACGGTTGTTTCCGCCTGACAAACTGGGACATCACCACATTGGCCAGCATGGTGGAAGAAGGAACCCCAGTAAAGGTCATGAATATAATGGATGAAAGAGAATGAACGGACTATTGCCATTTTTATGGGTGGGTGCGGGTGGACTTGTCGGCAGTCTGTGCCGGTATGGGTTTACCTTATTCATGAGTTATCCCGCCGCCAGTCTACCTTGGGGAACACTGGCGTCTAACATCTCCGGTTGCCTGATTATCGGGGCGGTTAGCCAGCTTGCTGCTGGCACAGAACTGCTTTCGCCCTCGACCCGCCTTTTCCTAGCCACAGGGTTTTGCGGGGGCTTCACGACCCTTTCCTCGCTCATTTATGAACTTGTTCAAATGGTTAAGGATGGCGAATGGCTGCATGCCGTCATCTACCTAAACGGCACTTTTTTTGGAGCCCTGGCCGCTTATTTCCTGGGAATGATGATGATCAAGGTGCTGGAAAAAACATAAGAAGCGAGGGATTGGAGGAGATTATGCAACCGGATACCGAAGCGAAACTATTGAGAATATTTATCGGTGAAGGGGACCGCCATCAGCATTCTTGTCTCCATGAGGTGATAGTGAAGATGTGCCGGGAGGCCGGGTTGGCCGGCGCCACAGTTCTACGAGGCCTGATGTCATACGGCTCTTCCAGCCATTTCCGCTCAACCCGCATTCTTGATCTCTCCGCCGACCTTCCGGTCGTAGTCGAAATCGTGGATACGGAGGCCAGGATCAACGCCATTCTCCCCGCAATTGACCAACTTCTCGATCAGGCGGAGTGCGGTGGACTGGTAACGCTGGAAACGGTTCGAATCATCAAATATCGTCGAGGACGACCATGAACCAATTCCCGCCACTGCCCTTTCTCTCCCGGAACAGGTCTTTCCGTCTGGGCGTCACATCCTATGTGCATCCTGCTGACATCACTGCAAATGTCCGTGCACTGGCTCCTTTCGTGGATGACATTGAGCTCGTTTTCTTTGAGTCACACGATCTCTCGACTCTCCCTAAAGCGTGTGAAATCGAGGAGCTGAGGCAACTTGCCATCACACACGATCTGACTTACACCATCCATTTTCCAACAGATAAGGCGCTGGGCAGCCCGAATCGCGAGGAACGGGAAAACGCCCTCAGCACGGCCCTGCATATCATCGAACTGTGCCGCCCCCTGACACCATACGGCTGGATTCTGCACATTGATGGCATTGAGCCAACCGCGTCGCCGATCCAGCGGGAAGCCTGGCACCGCAACATAACACCCCTTTTGCGCGTGCTCGCCGGAATCGCGGATGATCCGACTCGCATTTGCGTTGAGAATCTCGGGTATCCTTTTGAGTGGTGTGATCCCATCCTCACCGAAATGCCGTTTAGCACCTGTCTGGATTTCGGCCATCTCCTCCAAATGAACTATGACTGGAGAGATCACGTAAACCAATGGCTGCAGCGAACCCGCATCATCCACTTGTATGGCTCAAATAACACGTCCCGTCATTATTCCCTGGAGTTGACTCCCGCACCCCTCGTGCAGGAATTCCTCAAGGCCATCAAGTTCTATAACGGAGTCTTGACGTTGGAGACATTCGGATATGATGATACGGTCTCATCAATTAAAAGACTGGAAGAATGCCTATAACACTCCCTCAAAACCTGCAGGATAAAGGACGCCGGATCGTCCTAGTTCTCGGCGGTGCCCGTAGCGGCAAAAGCGCTTATGCCCAGACGCTTGCCGAACAGATGTGGAAACACCCTCTCTATCTGGCGACCGCTGAAACCCTGGATCGCGAAATGGCGGATCGGGTGAAACTACACCGCGCGCAACGAGGTCTCCACTGGGGATGCGCCGAGGAAACACTGGACGTGGCACGGCTGATTCTTGCTCCCGCGCCACCACGGGATGGCGTCCTGCTCGACTGCGCCACACTCTGGCTAACCAACGTCTTGCTAAAAGAAGGCGAACCCACCGTAAGACCCCGGCAGGACGAATTAATCACCGCCTTGAAGACAAGCCCAACTGGAGTCATTATCGTCAGCAATGAAGTCGGCATGGGCATCGTTCCCGAGACCCCGCTCGGCCGCAAGTTCAGGGATCTGCAAGGTCGGCTGAATCAGGATCTAGCCATCATCGCAGACAGCGTCGTCTTTGTGATTGCGGGAATTCCAATGGCGATCAAGGGAAGAATTTGATATGAGTACCAAGCATCAAAGACGGGGAGGCAATTTATGTTTCTGGAATTTATTAATGTAGATGGCGAACGACATGAAGTGCTTTTGACCGGACGTTCTTCTGTCACGTTCGGGCGCACACCGGAAGCGGATATCTGCATCCCTGAAACCCGGATTTCCCGAATTCATGCCGAGATCAAGCCATGGGACACGGATTACGTTATCAAGGATCTCAATTCCCGTAACGGCATCTACGTCAATGGCGTCAGGGTTCTGGTCGCTGTGCTAAAAGCGGGCGATGTGATCCGGATCGGCGCCCATGAATTCACCGTCACCAAGCCTCCCCAAAAAGGCACCCGGACGATTGTGCGCGAAGTAACCCAGGAGATCGAGGAAGGCAAAAAGGGATACCGCACCGTTCTCCGCGAAATCGTCCAAAGCACCTCCCACCCGCGACGAAAGCCTTAACCCCAAAAAGGTGTCAGCGGGAGGAAGCCTGACGGACCTTGTGATCCGAGTGATGTCGGACATCACGACCTTCGACGACAAAAATAGTTATCTCGGCAATATTGGTAGCGTGATCGCCGATTCGCTCTAGATAGCGGGAGATCAGGAGCAAATCCAGCGCTCGCGATACGGAGCCTGGATCCCTGACCATAAACGCCGACAATTCCGCTGAGATCATATTTCTCAACTCATCCAAACGGTCGTCACGCAACAACACCTCCCGCGCAAGAGCCACATTGCGGTTCACAAAGGAGTGAAGACTATCACACACCATCCCCTGAGCAATCACAGCCATCTCCGGAATGATTTCAAATGACTTCAGCGGCGGCTCTTTCAACAAATGCTCGGATTTCTGAACAATATTGACCGCCTCATCCGCCAGCCGTTCCAGTTCAGCATTGGTCTTGGCCGCCCCCATGATGAACCGCAAATCCCCCGCCGCCGGCTGATGCAGGGCAATCAACGTCAGGCAGGTCTCGTCAATCTCGATCTGGAGTTGATTGACTTGTTCCTCCCGCTGCCATACCGGCGCGAACATCGCCTGATTTCTTTCCACCAGGGACTTCACCGCATCGGAGATCATCACCTCCGACATGGCGCTCATCTTGATAAGCTGATGTTTCAACGCCTGTAAGTTCTCGTCAAAATGCCGTTCCATTGTAGTGTCCTTTCAACCGTATCGCCCGCTGACATAATCCTGTGTCCGTTTGTCCCGCGGACTCGTAAAGATTCCGGCTGTCACACCGAATTCTATCATTTCGCCAAGCAACATGTAACCGGAATAGTCGGATATACGTGCCGCCTGCTGCATATTGTGAGTCACAATCACGATGGTGTACTGCGCCTTGAGATCAAGCATCAACTCCTCTATCCGGGCGGTTGAAAGTGGATCAAGCGCCGAGCAGGGCTCGTCCATCAGGATGACCTCCGGCTCTACCGCTAGCAACCTCGCCACACAGAGCCGCTGCTGCTGATCCAGCGGCAATTCCAGCGCGGACTGATCCAACTTGTCTTTCAAGTGATCCCACAGCCAGGCGCCTTTTAGACTGCGCTCAACAATTCCCTCGACGCGGTGCCGGTCAGTGATCCCCGCCACCCTCAGCCCGAAGGCCACATTGTCATAAATCGATAGGGGGAATGGATTCGGGCGCTGAAACACCATACCCACCCGTTTTCGCAACTCGCACACGTCCGTTCCCGGCGAATAGATATTGCAGCCGTCGAGCAAGACTGTGCCGGTCACACGAACGCTGGGAATCGTATCATTCATCCTGTTCAGGGTGCGAAGCAGCGTTGATTTTCCACACCCCGACGGCCCGATCAGGGCGGTGATGTGGTGGCGCTTCACCTCCATGGGCACGGCCTTGAGGGCATGAAAATCCCCGTAATAGAGATTCAGATCTTTAACTGTAATAACCATTTCCGGTTTCATCCAAACCTGCCTGTCACATAGTCGTTGGTCCGGGCATCACGCGGCACGGTAAATATCTGCTCGGTATTTCCATATTCCACCATCTCACCTGTCAGGAAAAAGGCTGTATTATCCGCCACCCGAGCCGCCTGTTTGGTATTGTTGGTAACGAGAATGATAGTGTACAGCGACTTAAGGACCGTGAGCGCCTCCTCGATCTTGGCTGTTGAGATGGGATCCAGTCCCGAGCAGGGTTCATCCAGCAGAATGACCTCCACTTCCTCCATGGCCAGAACCCGCGCCAGACACAGCCGTTGCTGTTGGCCGCCGGACAACCGGAGCCCCGACATCTGGAGCCGATCCTTTACCTCGTCCCACATAAACGCCGCCTTGAGGCTGCGCTCCACAATCTCATTCAAGCGGACGCGGTCACGCACGCCCGATAACCTCGGCCCGTAGACCACATTTTCAAAGATGCTCATCGGCAGCGCCACCGGGAGGGCGAACAGCATCCCGACGCGTTTCCGCAAGGACACGACATCGAAGGACGGGTGGTAAATGTCCTGTCCGTCCAGCAATACCTGACCCTCGACATGCATCTCGGGCACCAGATCATTCAACCGGTTCAAAGCTCTGAGGAAAGTCGTTTTCCCCGATCCTGCGGGGCCGATAATCCCAAGTATCCGGTTGGCTTGAATATCAAGATTGATCCCGCGCAGCGCCTCTGTCCGCTCGTGAAACACATGAAAATCACGCACGATTAATTTGCCGGGGAGCTTCGCAGTCATCTGGACCTCCTGGCAATAAACCGATGCATCATGCCATAGGCCGCCAGATTCACCAGCAGCACGGTGATAATCAGGACGGCAGCAGCCGCGTAGGCTTTTTCGTTCGAAATACCTTCGCGGGCCAAAATATAGAAATGAACCGACAGCGTACGTACCGGCTCAAACACCGAGACGGGAATGCTCCGGGGCAATATCGATCCGGCCGTGAAGATCACCGCCGCCGTCTCACCAATAGACCGCCCAATCCCCAGCATCACCCCGGTGACAATCCCCGGCAAAGCGTTCGGCAACACCACTTTGAGGACCGTCTCCCACCGCGTGGCGCCCAACGAATAACTTACCTCACGGTAGGAATTCGGAACGGAACGAATCGCCTCCTCGGCGGTTCGGATGATCGTTGGCAGCACCATGATTGCCAGGGTCAGGCAACCGGACAGCAGGCACCAACCCATTTTGAGCATTACGACAAAGAAGATGAACCCGAACAGTCCAAAAATAATAGAGGGAATGCCGGCCAGGCAGTCAGTGCCGAACCGCAGCACCCGGGTGAGCCGGGTTTCACGGGTATACTCCGTAAGGTAAACGGCCGTTCCCACACCCAATGGCAGGGCAATAATGATCGCCATCAACGGCAGCACAAATGTCGCCACCAGCATCGGAAATATCCCTCCGGACAACCCGGAATCCTTCGGCGCCGAAAAGAGGAATTCAGAGCTCACCCCAGGAAGCCCCTTGCTGAGCACAAAGACAATGATGAAGAGTAACACCACCACCGTGAACGCCGTGGCGCCCCCGAGAACGGCCACCGCCAGCATCTGGGTGTATTTGGGGGCAATCCTCATTTCTTGCGTGTCCTCCCTTTAATGGCCGACATGGCGACACCGTTTAGGATCATAATCACAATAAACAGCACAATACCGGTGGCGAAAAGCGCCTCCCGCGCCATTCCCGTAGCATTTGCCATCTCCAGTGCAATATTGGCCGTGAGGGTTCGAACCGGATCCGTAATTGCATGGGGAACCTTCACAGTATTGCCGGCCACCATGATCACGGCCATCGTTTCGCCCAGGGCACGCCCCATCGCCAGGATAATGCTGGCAATGATCCCCGACCGCGCAGCCTTTATGGTAACCATGTGGACGCTCTGCCAGCGTGTCGCGCCAAGCGCTAGAGCGCCCTCCCGGTAGGAGTTTGGGACAGCAGCTATCGCGTCAGTGGAGATGCTGATCACGGTGGGCAACACCATAATCCCGAGGATCACCGAGGCCGCCAGCACGGAGAGACCGGGGCCGCCCAAGGCTGCTCGGATCCAAGGCGCAAGAACCATCACACCGATGAACCCGAATACCACCGAGGGAATTCCCGCCAATAGCTCAATGGTCGGCTTCACAATCTTCATGACGGATTTCGGAACGAATTCATTCAGAAAAATCGCGCCTGCCACTCCGAGCGGCGCACCAATCAGCATGGCACCGAAAGTGACCCACAACGTGGCCACAATCATTGGATAAATCCCGAATTTGCCGACCTCCGGATTCCATTCGGAGGCAAACAAAAAATCCCGCAGCCCAACCTTAAACATGAAGGGCAGGCCTTCCTTGAAGATAAAAACGGCGATGAGCAACAGGCTGGCAAGTGCCGAAAAGGCCGTGGCCATCAGTGCGTATTTAACAATCTTTTCGCCGGTGAGTTTCATTCCTGATCTTACTTCGCCCGAATCAGCCCTTTCTTATGGATCAACTCCTGGCCTTCCGGCGACAGGACATAATCCAGAAAAGCCCGGCATGCGGGGCTCGCGTCGGCTTTGGTCAACAGGAAAACGGGGCGGACCAGCTTATAGGTTCCGGCCATGATATTCTCTTCCGTACACGATAATCCATCCACTGTCGCCGCCTTGATCTTGTCGTTCACCAGCCCGTGGGAAAGATAGCCAATGGCATTGGCATCGTTTGCCACCGTCTCCCGGATCGTCCCGTTGGAATCCTGAATCAGGGCATCGCCGGACAATTTGACATTCCCGACAATCTGCTCGAATGAGGAGCGTGTTCCCGATCCCGCTTCGCGTGAGATTACGGCGATGGGATGGTCGAGGCCTCCCACATCCTTCCAATTTCTGATCTTGCCACAGAAAATATCCCGAACCTGGTCAAGAGTCAGTGCTCCAACCGTGTTGGCGGGGTTGAGAACCACTGCGATACCGTCCCGTGCCGCCACAATGCTATTGAGCGCAGCAGCGTCCGGGGGTAGTTTCACGAGGTCTGCCATGCCGATCTGGGCAGCTCCGGACAGAGCGGACTGGATCCCCAACGAAGAGCCACCTCCTTGAACGGTAATGGACACCGCCGGATGTGTGGGCATGTATTGTTCCGCAAGTTTTTCCGCGAAAGGCTGAAATGCCGTCGAACCGGCCATCGTCAGGTTTTCCCGGGACTTTCCGCAGCCCACCAATCCGACCACACCCGCCATCAACGTCAACCCGATGATTCTCAAAACAGTCCTCATGTATTTCTCCTTCGTTTGATTTCGATAAACGAAAGAGAAAGGTAGGAGTATCAGGCCAAAAAGGCCATGAGAATTGTGTTAGAATTCGGTTAGGACTGTCTCGCGCTGGTATGCCGCACAATTTTCCCTTCAATCAGGTAGATCAAATCCTCGGCAATGTTGGTCGCATGGTCGCCAATCCGTTCCAGATGACGGGCGATATGCATCAGCTTGAGCAGGGGTTCGAGCAGTTCAGGACGGCGGGTGATTTCACCCTTCAGGCGTGCGGCCATCGCCCGGTTCAAGGCGTCAAGATCGGAATCTGCGAGGCGGGTTTCTCGCGCCGCAACGATATCCACATTGACAAAGGCGTCCAGCACCTTCTTCAGCATTTGCTGCGACTTCGCGGCCATCTCTCCTAATTGCAAAGGAATATCAACCGGGGGCATCTCGCACAACAGTAGCGCACCCTGTGCAATGTGGGCCGCCAGATCGCCAATTCGCTCAAGATCATGGTTGATCTTCAGCACGGCAACCAGATAGCGAAGATCCGCCGCCACGGGCTGATGCAACGCCAGGATTTTCAGGCACTCCTCCTCCACATCCACGTCCCGGGCGTTGGTTTGGTTCTCATGCTCCACAACGGCTTTCGCCAGAGCCACATCGCGGCTTTCCACCGCCTGCACAGCATCCGAGACCGCCTCCTCCACATCGGCGCTCATCTCAAGGATCTGCCGTTTCAGTTTGTCAATCTCACGCTGGAAATGAACTCTCATTTTATTCTCCTTACCCGAACCGGCCGGTGATGTAATCTTCAGTCTGTTTTTCCTTCGGCTGGGTAAACATCGCCGTGGTCTGTCCATACTCAATCAATGATCCCTCATACATAAAGGCTGTAAAGTCCGAAACCCTGGCGGCCTGCTGCATATTATGGGTCACAATGATGATTGTGTATTTGCCCCTCAGGTCATCGATCAGATCCTCAATTCTCAAGGTGGCACGCGGATCCAACGCCGAGGTAGGTTCATCCATTAGCAGAATCTCGGGATCCACCGCAAGCGCCCGTGCAATGCACAGCCGCTGCTGTTGCCCACCGGACAACCCCAGCGCATTCTGGTGCAGGCGATCTTTGACCTCATCCCACAACGCCGCGTCCGTCAAACTACGCTCGACAATCTCCGCCAATTCGCCGGGGTTGACCTGCCGGTGCAGGCGTGGCCCGTAGGCCACGTTGTCAAACACCGTTTTCGGGAACGGGTTCGGCTTCTGGAATACCATTCCCACGCGCCGCCTCAATGTCACCACATCGATATTGGGCGAATATATATTCAGTCCGTCGAAAAGCAACTCCCCGTCCGCCCGGCAACCGGGAACCAGGTCGTTCATCCGGTTGACAGCCCTGAGCAAGGTGCTTTTACCGCAACCGCTCGGGCCAATGATGGCCGTGACACAACCTTTGACAAAATTCAAGGAAACCGATTTAACCGCATGATTCGCCCGATAATACACAGAAAATCCGAGCGCTTGCACATGGGCAGCATCGGGGATTCGATCCGATCCCGATACGCACTCGCCCCATGCGGCCTGTCGTCCCTTATCCATTCTATGTTCAACCCGATTCATAATTCACCTCATCCTCTCAACCGCTTCGCGACCCGTGCCCGCATCAGGATAGCTGCCAAATTCAACAGCAGAACCAGAGTGACGAGCACCAGCACCAACCCATACTGGACATGCCGGATTTCATCCATCGCCTCATGCTCGGTCGCCAGATTGTAAATATTCCAGGATAAGGCGGGAGTCGGGTGGCTAAACACCTGCCACAGGGCAAGGGGCTTTCCGACGCTCACCGCCGCCGTAAATATGATCGGCGCCGTCTCACCAGCCGCACGCCCCATGCTTATCACAATGCCCGTGAGAATCCCCGGCAATGCGGCTGGCAGAATGACCGTCATCACCGTATGCCAGCGCCCGGCGCCCAGACTCAGGGCCGCCTCCTTGAATGTTCGGGGCACTGCCAAGATAGCCTCTTCCGATGCTCGGATCACGGTGGGCAGTACCATCAGGGCCAGGGTCATGGATCCAACCAGCACGCTCTTGGAATGGGACACACCGAGCGTATTGATGAAAAACGCAAGACCGAATAACCCAAATACGATACTCGGCACCCCGGCCAGAGTGCTGATGCAGGTTCGCAGAAAACTCACGAAGGCACTCTCCGGCGCATACTCGGTCAGGTAGATCGCCGCGATCAACCCCATCGGAATCGCGAAAAGCATGGCACCAACCGTCAGGTAGAATGTGCCCAGCAATTCAGGCCAAATGCCCCCAAAGAAGTGCGAATCGAAAGATTCATCAGTCAAAAACTGCCAATAAAACGTTTTATTAGGCAAAAGCATCTTGTCGAGATTGGCCGCAAGGTAAGGGAAAAGCGGTGCCAGCGCCGTACCGGCAAAGTCATCAGCACGGGATTTCATGACCTTTACTCCGCCCCGCTCGGGATGGCTGTAATCCCAGTCCTCACGATTCAAAACCCGGTCCAGCTTCACCAGTGCCCGATCCCACCGGGTCTGGCCAAATTGATCCCGCATCAGCATGGGACGGACAGTTCCCGGAGGCGGCCCCAGCAAGGCATGGAGCGCTTTCTTGACATCCCGGAATTGGGTCGCGTATTTCCGGCGCTCAGCGGAGGGTAGAGCCTCCATTTGCTTTTCAAACTCAGCCATCATCCGGTAAACCGGTTCACGGGCGGCGCTCACGGTGGCCAATTCGGCCTCGATTGTCGGCCGGTTTCCCCGCTCAAATTTCTCCAGCATCAGCCGCCGGTGTTCCACTGTAGCAGTAAAAAATATCGCTCCCACACCCCTGATAAACATCGGAGCCAGCAGAATGAATAACGCTATGGTCATCAAGACAATCGCCAACACCCCCGAGGCGGTGAACGAGCGATCAATCATTTTGCGGGTTTCCAGTCTCATGGTCTTATTTCCCGACTTTCCTGCGGGTACGCCGTACACCCCATTCGCTGGCCAGATTACAGACGAATGAAAACAACAGAAGACAGAGCGCCATGGCAAAAAGCACATGGAAACGCGACGATCCGGTGGCTTGGTCGGCCTCGCCCATGTCCCCCGCGATGGTAGCCGTGAGGGTGCGAATCGGTTGGAGCATATTGTACCAGGGGCTGGGAATCTGGGCGGCGTTACCCGAGGCCATCCACACAACCATGGTTTCCCCAACGGCCCGCATCACGCCCAGAATAACGGCCGCCATGATGCCACTACTGGCCGCCGGAAGGATCGTCCTAAGGATGGTTTCAGACCGGGTTGCCCCGAGCGCATAACTGCCTTCCCGGAGATCGCGGCCTGTTGCCTGAATGGCATCCTCCGCCACGCTCACAACTGTCGGAAGGGCCATGAGGCCAAGGATAATGGACACGTTCAATGCGTTGGTTCCGCTACTGACCGTGATCCCGCCCAGCGACAATCCGAGCGTCCAGAGTCCGCAGAACGCCGCCGCGCCGAAGCCTGCCATCAACGCCCATCGCACCACGGATCTGTGCTCCGGCGACATACGGTCGGTCAGCACATCGCTAACCACAATGGTCACGAGCGCTGCTATCGGGGCGCCAATGACCCAACTTGCCACTTGAAGGATATGGCCTCCCCGTTCCTGAAGAAGGGGCGCGAAAACCACCAGCGCAAAAAAACCGTAGGCGACCGAGGGAATGGCCGCCAGGATCTCAATCACCGGCTTGACCACCTGTCGTACCGAAAAAGGAAGGACATCACTCAGGCATACGGCCGCCGTGATGCCAAGGGGAACAGCCACAAGCGCCGCCCCAAGTGTTACCAGCCCGCTCCCCAGGAAAATGGCCAGGGCCCCAAATTCCGGGGTGGCTGCCGAAGGATACCAATGCGTGCTGGTAAAGAACTGCTTGAAACCCTGTAACTGGAAAAACGGCAGGGCATCGCGCGTGATAAAATAGAAAATAAACAGAACTGCAAACGTCGAAAGCGAGGTGACGGCAAGCAGGAAGCCGGATCCCAGAAACCCCACCAACCGCTGTTGCCGTCGGGCGCGATAGCTCAATAAAAGCGATGAACCATCGCGTCCGGCTGCAGCAGTTTCATATTGGATCGAACTATCACTCATTGTGCTTATAAATGGTAATCGGTTATTCGTTATTTGTTATTTGGAAACTCCCAATAACTCGTAACTAATAACCGATAACCCTTCCCTATCAAGGGAATTACTTCAGCGGAACATAACCAGTGTCCTCAATGATCTTTTTGCCTTCCTCGGTCTTGCACAGGTTCACGAAATCATACAGGGCCGTCCCTTCTTTCGGACGACCATTCGTGTACATATACAGGGGCCGGGCGATCGGATACGTCTTCGCAAGCACCGTTTCCGGCGTGGGCGCAATGCCATTCACCTGCAGCACTTTGACTCTCTCTGTGAAGGCGAGCCCAACATAACCAATGGCCGCCTCGGTGCTTATCACGCGCTGACGGACGGCGCCGCCGCTTCCGACATATTCCGCTCCGCCCTTCAGTTTGGCATCTTTCAGAACCAGAGTGTTGAAGCTTTCATAGGTCCCACTATTGGTATCGCGACTGATGACAACGATCTTCTGATCCGCACCGCCCAACTCTTTCCAGTTGGTGATCTTGCCCGTATAGATATCCCGGATCTGCTCAATCGTCAGATTGGCCCGGGAATTCGCCGGATTCACGATCACTGCCAAACCGTCAAGTGCCACGACCTGTTCTATCGCAAGCACACCGGCGTCCTGAGCAGCTTTCTTCTCCGAATTTTTCATAGGGCGGGACATGGTGGCCACATCACAGGCGGCGTTGATAAGGCTTTTGGCCCCATTTCCGCTGCCAGATTCGCTCACCGAAATATTCACGCCCGAGTGTTTCCCCATGTAATACTCGGCAAATGCCTTCGCAACCGGACCAACCGTGGTCGAACCATCCACCACGATACTGCTTGCATCGCCAGCTACCGCAGCCCCGATGCCCATTCCCGCCGCCGCCATCATCGTCATCAGTTTCTTGATTTTGTTCATTTTGTTTTTCCTTGATCTGTAATCTCAAATATTAAATCTCATATCCTTAGAACGTCGCCACCAGATCCAGTTGCATACGGTCGTAGCCTGTTGCCTTGCCAGAGGCGATGCCCTTGTCATCCTTGAAGTAGGACACTCCCGCCTGAAGATTTTTCATAACTTGGTATTTGGCGTAGAGTTTATGGCCCTTGCCATCCGTACCACCGCCCCAGCGGTCGGAGTCCGTCCACATGCCCACCGTGGCATCCTTCTGGAGTTCGGCATAACTATAGCCGACCTCAAACGTACCGGGATTCTTGGCCTTACCCAGAGACACGCCATACATGTGACCCTGGTCAAGTTTCGAGGCATCGGTGTTGGAAAGTTCCTGCCCGAAAATCGAGACCGGTACGCCTGCGATCCACATATCCAGCGAGGCGAAGTACACCACCGGGGTAAACTCTGAAGCCCACGCCTTGTTGGTGACACCGCCTGCTATCGTTCCGTTCTTGGTGCTGTTCCCGTAGGCGTTGTTCTTCCCCTCCCAGTCAATCACGTCATAACCCTGCATATTCTGGAAGCCGTAGTAGCTGGCGCCAACTGTCAGGGCAACTTCGGGAACGAACTGGAACTTTACCGCACCCTGGCCAGCGAGAAGGTTCGCGGCATCCTTGCTGTCGCGTTCCTGGATCCAAATATATCCGGCGTTGCCGTAAGCCGTAACCACGTCGTTGCCGGTCTGGCCTTTGAACGCCACTCCTTCAGGCGACAAGTCGCTATCCCATATCAGATCATCATTCATCGTGATGAAGGGGTTTTTCATCTTGCCGGCGTACCCATGGGCCTCCGTCGCGGTCGCATCACCCAGAAAACTGTAATCGAGATAAGCCAAATCCAACTTCATATCCTTCTTCTGGCCACCGTCCCCGAGGGTCTGGTTGCCGGAGATGGGATCATTGCCGCCGGTTGAAAATCCAATCATCGCCTTCAGGTTATCGTTCACCTTGGCGTCCGCTACGAGCCGGGCGCGAATCCGGTCACGCTGGCGCGTATAGGTTTCCTTGCTGGCATTTTTCTTGGCATCGTCATTGATCGTCTCGTAACGATACCGGAAGTCGCCCTTGAGCGTGATCGAATCCGCCCACGTCTTGGGCGCCGGCACAGCCGCCGCCGTCGAATTGGTTTCCGCCGCCAGGCACGTCCCGCCCACCCCCGCCATTAATACCAATCCCGCCATCACCTTCTTCATATCCTTGTTTCTCCTTTTTGGTTGTTGGTTCATGGCGTCATTCAACCGAAACCTTGTAAGGAGAAAATGAGCGGAGTGTTAGAAGTCGGTTAGGAAATTTTACTGAAACTAACCGTCTCATCATTGTCAAAACATGAACATATGGGTAGGGCGGCCACGCCGTTGGCCGCCGCAGCGCTCGACGGCGCGAGAGCCCTACCAGTTTATGTCTCGACAATTTAGAGAGAGCTAATGAATCTGCGGAACGCGCTCATCGGAACTTGTTGAGTCTTGGGCCACCAGAACCACCCAACGTGCCCGTGCCGCTACCCGACGTGCCGCCGCTTAACGGAGGCGGTAACGATGGCGTCGTCGTCCCGGCGGTGCCGCCCGTGCTGCCGCCCCCGGATTTTTTCCAGGTGAAGAACTTGGTATTGCAATCATCGAAAAAACTGTCCGGCAGAATGCCGCCGTTGGCTTTCTTGGTGTCCTCGATGAATTTCCGAAAATCTTCCACCGGAATGCCGGCACCCACATCCCAGCAGGAATCATCAATCGGATTGCCGGGGCTTTTCTCCCAGTCCAATGACCTGTCGATGCTGCGATCCCCGATCACGTCGTTCTTCTTTTTCCAGTCATCCAACATGCTCTGGGGATACTTGTCACCAACGTACTTCGCTCCGTACTCCTTGTTGGACAGGGTCTTGACATCGTTCAGCAGGTCATCATGTTCAAAGCCCAGCGCCTCCTCCAGCAACCCGAGGCGATAGTCCACATTCGGATCCTTTGGTGGGCCATATTTGTTGACCCAGTTGGCTTCCTGCATGGTCTCCCACTCGCCGTGCGCGATTTGATCCTTTTGCTCCTGGAACCGGTTCCGGGTTTCGTCATCCCAATAATTCTTACCGCTTGCGTTGACCGACGGGTGTGTTTCTATATCCGCCGCAGCATGGCAGCGCCAACCGTAGGCGAAGGCGATATCGCACTTGGCCTGTTTAAGCACTTTTTCAGCCCTGTCCCTCTGATCGGCTGTGGTGGCCTTGTCCAGCGCGGCTTGAGCCTTGGCTAGCTTGGCTCTGGCCGTGGCCATAATCGCATCCGCCGTCGCTTTCGGAGACGAGGTGTGCGCCTGTTCCGCAAGACTGTCCAAATCCGGAGCGCAGGCTCCGCCTGAAAAAGCTTTACGGGCAGCGGGATCGCTAAGAATGGCTTTCAACTCCGGGTTCGCATTGGGATCCGCCAGGATTCGGGCGATGACCTGCTCGGAAATGATGATGTGCCCCGTTGGCGACGAGGCCTTGACAGGGCTCGAAACTATCAGAATCGCGCCTGCGACGCACGCCACAGCCACAATCCCCACTCCCCGGAACCCCAGAACAGCACTTCCCACATCTGATCTTTTCATATGGAGCCTCCTTGCTGAAGACGCACTTACTTGGGAAAAAGATGCCAAAACCGTGCCGCAAGCGCAATCCCCTTTTAAAGCTTTTGAGGGCTCATGGCAACACTGTCGGGGTTCTCCTAATACACTCAAAAAGAAAAATTAGCGTGTAGCCGCCTCTGATTCCACCTCACGCTCATTCCCGGTCTTGTGTATTACGAATACTTTGATACATATACAGGCCGTAACGAGCCCGGGTGGCGAAATGGCAGACGCAAGGGACTTAAAATCCCTTATCCGCAAGGGTGTGTGGGTTCGACTCCCACCCCGGGCAAACCCTTTGAATAAAAACGTGGGTACTTCCGTCTATACGAATATAAGCGGCCATGGTATAAAGTAGGCTGAAAACTGCTAATCAATTAAAAGTTCATTTCAAGGAGGAAAATATGAAAAAGACAACAATTCTCAAGACGGCGGGCGTGGCGGTAGCTGGAGTCATGATGATGGGCTGCTCAACTCCTGCCTATCAGGAAAACCCCTCAACTTTCAATCAAGCGGCCATTGGCGCGGCTTTGGGCGCCTTGGCAGGCGGCGTCATCGGCAATAACAGCCATGGCGCATTCGGCAACCGTGAAGGCATGGCAGCCGGTGCGGCCATCGGCGCCCTTCTCGGCGGTAGCATGGGCCAGCAAACTGACCAAAGAAATGCCCAGATGGGGGCCATGAATGCCCAGATCGGGGCCGCCAATGAAGCCGCCAATACGGTTGTCATCAACGTGAAGAATTCCAATGGTTCCTATACGCCGGTTAACCTGCGCCGGGCGGGCAATCAATATCTCGGCCCGCGCGGGGAATATTACTCCACCCTGCCAACCGAAGCGCAATTGAAAGTCGCTTACGGATTCTAAGTTACTTGGCGAGGAGAATGACAATCATCTTCCCCCGCCCGGTGGAAATCCCCCCGATAATCAGGGGGGTTCCATCGCGAAGCGCAACGGTGGTCTGCATCACTGCTTTTCCACCGCGTTCAATGACCACTTTTAATGTTTCCTGACTGCCGGTACAGCGGGCAACTATCCCTTCGCTTAGGGAGGCCACTCCATCCGCCGGCAGCGACATAGAACGACTGGCTAGCATCTGAAAAGATTTAAAGGGAAGATTGTCCAGCAGCAGGCGAGAAACATCGCCTAGTCCGGTTCCCATTCCCTGGCCGGCATGGCTGGCTTCAACCAAACGCACACTCAGAACTGAACCGGCATTCGATATTGCCGCCGTCATGATCAGTCCCAGAAACACGATCATTTTAAGGTTAAGTTTCATGTCAGCCCTTATTCCCGTCACCCGGCTCCATATCTGTAATCCAAACCACGGTTCCGCGCCCGTCCTCGTCGTTCATGATAATCACCCCACTATGCGGCGCCAGCACCTGCAATGACTTGATCTGTGTGAGCATCGTGTCGCGCGACGGCCAAAGAACCAGCCCGATGATGGCCATGGCCGCCAAGGCCGCCGTGGCATAACTCCATTTCAAAAACGGAGAGAGGGGAACCACCCGCTCTTCCTCCGCCGAATCCTGCCTCATCAAGGAAACGCGCGCCTTGAAATCCTGCCTAAACGATTCGGCATCGTTCTGCGACACCGGGGCTCGTCGGCCTCGCAAGCCGGTCTCGACTTCTTTCCATGATACTTGGCTCATGATTCCCCTCCTCGTGCCCCTACCCCGAGTTCCTTCAGCGCTTTCATAAGTTTGCGACGCCCATTAAACAGCCGAGACATCACTGTTCCCATCGAAACCCCTGTGGCCGCCGCGATTTCGGAGTAACTCAAGCCATCAGAAAACCTCAACAACAATACCTCACGATGCTCGGGGGAGACCTGTTCCAAAGCCTCGTCCAGCGAAGCCTGCAATTCGATTCCCGCCACGATCTCAGACGGCTTCCTCTGGCGGGGATCGGCAAACCGCTCCAAATCCCCTCGTTCCCCTTCTCCGTCATCATCACCCCTTGATTCCAGGGGCTGAACCACATGGCGACGTTTTCGCAACCAATCCACCGAACAGTTATGAGCAATCCGGCAAAGCCACGTCCGTACCGCCGACCGACCGGTGAAACCGGGAATGGATTTCCACGCCCGAAGATAGGTTTCCATCACCACATCTTCAGCCTCATCCGGCCCCACCAGCCGCCACGCCACCGAATGAATGGTTTGACGCGACTCCTCAAACAACACCAGAAAAGCATCCACATCGCCTTTCCGGGCACGTGCAAGAAGTTCGGCTGACGAGGTGGCCTCCATTGATTTAGACGGATGGAAGAGTGACTTTATTCAGGGAGATCAATAATTCGTCGGAAATACCTCGAAAAATGCCTGCGGATGCTGGCAAATCGGGCACTTCCCCGGGGCACTGGCGCCCTCGTAAACAAACCCGCATTCCCGGCAACGCCATTTAGCCTTCACATCCTTCTTGAACACCTTGCCCTCCTCCATGTTCTTCAGCAGGGCTTTGTAGCGCTCCTCGTGTTCCTTTTCGATCTTGGCAAGTCCCTCAAAAATCCGGCTGAGATCTTCGAAACCTTCTTCGCGGGCCTCTCTCGCCATCCGGGGATACATATCCGTCCATTCCTCATGTTCGCCTCCGGCAGCCGCCTTCAGGTTCGCGAGCGTGTCTCCAATCCCGCTCAACGCCTTGAAATGCAACTTGGCATGAGTCTTCTCCTGCTCGGCTGTTTCCAGGAATATCGCCGCAATCTGTTCATAGCCCTCCTTCTTTGCCGTCGAGGCGAAAAAAGAGTACTTATTGCGGGCCTGCGATTCGCCGGCAAACGCTTCCTTCAGGTTCTGTTCCGTCTTCGATCCTTTAAGTTCCGTCATGATGTTACTCCCTTAATGTATTTGAAACTTAAGTATAGTACGATGAAATCGAAAATTTGTGAACCCTAGAGACATATTTTCGATATCATGTCACTTTGTATGACACGCAAAGACCAAATCAAGACCCTTGCCGCAGACTTGGGCTACACCGCCTGCGGAATCGCCGGAGTACAGCCATTTGAAAACTATCAGACGGCTCTCAGAAAACTATCCGACCGGTTTCCGGATGCCGCGTCCCTTTACCACGATATGGAAAAACGAATCAACCCTGCGGCCTCCACGCCATGGGCCAAATCCATCGTGGTATGCATCCGGCGCTACGGGAAGTATTCCATTCCTGAATCCATTGCCCGGCACATCGGACGGAACTACCTCTGTGATCGCCGCATCAAAGACTGCCCGGATACTTCGTTGCCTAAGCAAATGAAACAGGGGCTAATGGCGTTGGGACTTCGCGTCAAAATCGGCGGCGTCCCCTGCCGGGAAGCCGCAGTACGGGCGGGGGTCGCCCGAATCGGGCGCAATGGGTTCGCCTACACCGCCGACGGCGGCTCCTGGATCAACATAGAAACCTGGCTCGTGGATGCCGAGCTTGAGCCAGACCCGCCTTCCCTTCCGGCACCCTGCCCTGACGGATGCCATGCCTGCCTAGACGCATGCCGGACATCTGCCCTGACTGAACCTTACGTCATGAATATGAACAAGTGCGTGGCCTACCTGACGTATGGGGCGCCTCTCCCCATCCCGAAATATCTTTGGGATAAAATGGGACCTTGGATCTATGGTTGCGACGACTGCCAGACCGTCTGCCCCATGAATCAAGGGAAATGGGAACCCCAAGAACCAACCACTTGGATTAGCGCGGTGGCCAACCAGCTAACACCTGAATCTATCGCCACGATGGATCTGAGCACCTACCAAAAGATTATTCACCCGCTTTTCTGGTATATCCCCGAAACAGACTGGAAGCGCTGGCATCAAAATGCAAGACGTGCATTGTTGGGTATGATACATTTTGAGCCGAAATCACTTCAAATCGAAGGGGATAACCATGAGCCTTGAGTGTATTTTTTGTAAAATCGTTAAAGGGGATATTCACTCAGTCCGTGTTTATGAAGACAACGAGGTGCTGGCCTTTATGGACATTGGCCCAGTCGTCAAGGGTCACGTTCTGGTCATCCCAAAAAAGCACCACAACCCCATGATGGAAGCACCTCCTGAGATCCTTCAGAAACTGATCACCGTGGTTCAGCTGATTGCCAAGGCGCAGATGGCCGCACTTCAGGCCGATGGCATCAACGTGTCCCAAGCCAATGGAAGCGTCGCCGGTCAGGTGGTTCCCCATATCCATTTTCATGTCATTCCGCGATTCGCCAGCGACGACTATCATGGAAAATGGATTCCCAAGAGCTATGACACCCCGCAGGAGATGCAGACCTTTGCTGACCGCATCCGCGAAGCCATCCGATAGCCAGACAATAAAGGAACCATGAAACGCCCCCGTTTTGAAGACGCCATCCAGTTGATTATCAAGGAGGACCCTCGCTATCCGGTGGATGCTTATGTCTTTCTGCGGCTTGCCTTGGATTTTACGATCCGCGCATTGAAAAAACCGGATCACGGCCCTGACAGGCATATCACCGGTCACGAATTGCTTGATGGAATCCGCCAGTACTCCCTCCAAGAGTTCGGCCCCGTCACCCGTACTGTTCTCGCCGACTGGGGAATTACCCGGACGGAGGATTTTGGCGCGCTCGTTTTCAACCTTGTGAAGCATGGGCTGCTCGGGAAAACCGATCAGGACAAAATAGAGGATTTCGCCAACGGTTACACGTTCCAAGACGCCTTTACAGAGCCTTTCCTTCCCTCTTCCTTGAAGGGGGCATCCAAACCAACCAAACGCACGCGAACGTACCGCCTCAAAACGAAGGAACCGTCATGACGAATAAAATGGCCAGTCTATTGTCGATTATCTATGGACTATCCCTTCTTGCGACCACCGCCGCCGACAAGGCGGGTGAGGCAGCCCTGACCACCTTGAAACAATCCAACGACAGGATCCAGCAGTTTGTCTTGGATAACGGCATGGCCCTCATAGTAAAGGAAGATCACTCAGCGCCGGTCGTTTCGATTCAGATCTGGGTCGGCTCTGGATCCATTCATGAGGGCAATCTGATGGGTGGAGGCTTATCCCATTACGTCGAACACATGGTATTCAAGGGCACTCCCGCCCGAAAACCCGGCGAAATTGCCAAAATCATCATCGGGCTCGGCGGCGAATTAAATGCCTACACCAGCCTAGACCGGACGGTCTTCTACACCGACATTCCTTCTCGGCACTGGAAAGAAGGGCTCACGACACTCTCTGACGCCGTCATAAACGCCTCTTTTCCCGAGGATGAATGGCGCCGGGAAAAAGACGTCATTCTTAGGGAATTCAGCATGGGCGAAGACAATCCCGCACGCCAATTAGAAGAACTACTTTTCCATACCGCTTTCAGCGTCCATCCCTACCGAAATCCAGTCATCGGACAGCGCGATATATTTAAATCCATCACCCGTGAAGAGTTGGTGGATTATTATCATCGGCGGTATATCCCCGACAACATGGTCGCCGTGGTAGTCGGCGACATTGCCGTCGGCGAAGCCAAAGATATCCTAACCAAGGCCTTTTCCGGTTTTGTTCGTCGTCCCAACCCGCCAGTCACCATTCCTGAGGAACCACGCCAGACAGTCCCCCGGTATGCCCGAAAAGCCGGCGCCTACAAGGTGTCCCGTCTGGCAGTCGCATTTCATACGGTTTCTTTTTCCGACAAAGATGCCCCCGCACTGGAACTTCTTGCTGCCATTACCGGGGGCAGCCAAAGTTCCAGACTGGTTCAGGACATCAAGGAAACTAGGAAGCTCGTGCATAACATCAGTTCGGAAGCCTTCGCTCTACGTGATCCCGGGCTCTTCAGCGTGAATGCAGATCTTGATCCCGAAAAGGAAACTGAGGTTTTGGAGGCCATTAATACCGTCATTGCCTCTTGGGCCAAAACGGCGTTTTCAAAAGAGGAAATTGATAAAGCCCGTCGGATAATGATTGTGGGTCAACTCGCCACCCTCCAGTCCATGCATGGACAGGCCCAAAGTTATGCCTCTGGCAAACTCTTCATGGATGATCCACGCTATGATGAAGCCTACCTGTCTAGGCTTCAAGAAGTTACATCGGCTGATCTTCAAGCAGTTGCTCGAAAATATCTCCAGCCTGAGAACCGGATTACGGTCGTTCTAGGCCCTGAAAAAGAATCTGCCGCCGCGCTCCCCTCCGCCATGAGCCAACCTTCAGACGTATTCAAACGCACCCTGTCAAACGGCATTCCTCTCATCCTGCGGGAAGACCACCGGCTGCCATTCGTCTATGTCTGCGCGACGTTTCGGGGCGGGGTTATTACCGAAAACGAAGATAACAGCGGCATCACGAAACTCGTGGCCGACCTATTGGTTCGAGGGACTCCGGGCCGTACGGCAATGGAGATCGCCAATACTCTCGAAACTCTCGGAGCTGATCTCTCTCCTTTTTCCGGCAACAATAGTTTCGGGCTGCACGGACAGGCGCTTTCCGGTAATGCCCACACACTACTGGATGTGATGTTTGACTGCCTTGGTAGTTCCACCTTCCCAACCAACGAAATTAACAAACAGAAAACCATCCAGTTAGCCGCAATTGATTCCCGGAAAGAACAGCCGATGCAGGTGGCCCGCGATGCGCTTGACACCATTCTTTTTGCCGGCCATCCCTACCGGCTCCCTCAGCTTGGAACTCGCCAGTCCGTCACACACCTCGACCAGGAGGCACTTAGGGAATACTTCCGAAAGTACTTGGTAACCGGAAACATGGCCCTGTCAATTTTCGGTGATATCACGGCCAAAGAGGCTGAGGCTTTGGCGGAAAAATACACGCGCCGCATCCGCCGCGATCTCGCGCCCGCCCGTCTGACGATGACCCCGAAACCCACTCTTCCGGCGCGGGTGGAGTCACGCGAACCCCGCGAACAATGCATTCTCCTGTTTGGTTTTCCCGGCGTCGGGATAACGGATCCGCGTCGCGATCCCCTGCTACTCCTGGAAAACGCCATGAGCGGCATGTCATCGCATCTTTTTGACGCCGTCCGGGAGAAACGAGGCTTGGCATACTACGCCAGCACCAGCCAGCGGGTCGGGCTGGACTCAGGATCCTTTATGCTCTATGCGGGAACGCGCAACGATGCATTGGTGGAGGTGGAGAAACTTTTTGCAGAAGAGGTTGAGCGGGTTTCGACCAAGGGGTTGGATGCCGAAGAAATCGACCGCGCCCGCAACATGGTCATTGCCGAGCATGAGATGCGCTTGCAGGACAACGGGAACCTGGCGATGGTCTGCGCCATAAACGAGCTCACCCAACTTGGCTACGCCTATGAATTTTCGACCCGGAAACGAATTGAGACGGTCACACCCGATCAGATTCGCCAAGCCGCCGCATCAATCCTCTTAACCAACAAACTGGCCATTTCAATCGTGCGGCCGGAGACAAAAGAGCCCGCGCCCTAACCGGCTGAATCATTGGCTTTGATGCATCGCGTCGTGATAGTCTTCCGACACCTTCACATCATCCGTCCGGTCTTTCCTCCGCATATCGAGATCCTGCTTGGCCGTCGTTTCCTGAAGCGTGACGCCTTGCCCCGCTGTAAAAAACATGGTAGCAATCGAGCGACTGAAAACCACCACGGCCACAACAACCGCGGCGGCAATTAAAACGGCAAGGATCACATATTCCATCATCACCCCGCCATCGCGGCGGGAGGTCTTCCCCGGGATATGATGTTGCTGTCGCATATTTCACATCCTGCCCATGTCTGCGTCACCGAACCTGCGATGCGGAATCTTTCATGGACCACATCCGGCGAACCACGGGGTCGCCGGGCAAACCGGTTTTGAGAATTTCGTTTCGGATCTCAATTTGACGCTTGGATTCCGCCATGGTGTATTCGTCATTCAAATGAATCAGGGATTCTCGCAACCGTTTCAATTCGGCTGGGAGCCATTCAGTTAAGCGCTTACCCTTTAGAATAGGCACATCAGATCCGGTCGAAAGGCGGGCCACAATGCCACCAGCAATAACGGCGTCACGCCCTTTACTGGCTTCAGCCCGGGCAACCATATCCTTGACGATCGCATCACGCTGAATCAGGATGCCCATCCATTTCTTCATTTGATCGCCCACTTTACCGCTGGCGAGCCACTGGTTGTCCGGCTGTTCCAAAAACCGTTTGAGCGCTTCAACCCTTTGAACGGCCTCCCTCACCTGTGTCAATAAGGGCACAAACGGCAAATCCGCCAGCATGGCGGCATCCACCTGATTGGGAAAGGCGCTGAGATGGGTAAAAAACTCTTCCACCCCCAGGATTCGATCATACTCACCGACGGGATCCCTGCGGTTACGCTTGGGAAGTGGTGACACCAGAGAATCGCATGAGAGCGCTTTGCTCATAACCTCAGTATCGGTGATTGCCCTCATCCCATCAGGCTCTTCAGACTCGGCTCCTACCCGTCTTTTAACCTCTCCTATCAAAAAGGAGAGCTGTCCAACCTTAACTTTTAGATTATCAAACACCTTTTCCATCCGTAGGCGCGCCTGCGAAACCCGAAGGTCCAGCGAACATGAGTCCACTGAGGGTAGTTTGAGATCCATGCCTGCCGCCTTGACGAAATCCATTCCGCGCGCCAGGTCGGCGGTCTCGTTCAAACAGGCAAAGCTCTGGGCCAAGGCCTGAACGGGTTCATACAGCACCTCGGCGCGGCGCTTCAACGCGCCTTCCGCGCTGACGCGGGATTTACCCACCGCTTTCACAATGGTGTCATAGGGCGGGTAATCCTCTTTTAGAAGATCCAGCGCCTTCTCCAGCCCGCTCCCCTCATCCATCAAAGTTTCCTGCCGTCGCCGCATGCCCTCGAGTTCGGCCTTCAATTGAACCAGATACGCCCGAGTGTCGCCACTCCCCCCTGCCAGCGCCTTCTTCACCGCTTCGTTATCCGCCGATAACTCGGCGTAACCGATGTCCTCCCGGACAATTGAAGACTGGGAATGGAGCAACGCATCCAGCATGTCTTTGACCTGAAGCGCGGCATCCTTTTCCTGCGGCGCCTTGTCATTCCATTCCCACGCCTCCTTCTTCGCCGCCTGCAGCATTCCGAGATCACGCGAAGCCTGCACCCATTTGCTCTGGCTCAACTCCCGCTGGGCGCCCATCCAGAGCGCGCGCGTGGTGTCCCATAGCCCAAGCAACTGTCGCAGATCTTCGATGGCTACCTGACAGGAGGCTGAATGCCTGGCATTGACGGCCCTTTCAAGTTCAATGGAAGCAGACTGAAAATCCTCAGCCGCCGCAAGTTTTCGGGCTTTCCGGACAAATTCCTCGGCGGGCGACCGCATATGCTGATAGGTCCAATATACGCTGAGCGCCACCACAAACGTTGCCCCCAGGATTCCCATTCGCAACCAAGCCTGCTTATTTGAGCGCTTAACCGCCCCGTCATGGAATTCAAGCTCCAGATGAGAAATGGCAATCCGATCCCCGTCCTTGAGCAACCGCTCCTTGTCATCCCTCAAAGCCAGGCCATTGACCGAGGTTCCGTTCTTGCTTCCAAGGTCGCGAATCCAACAACTGTTATCCTCCTTGATGGTCACCTCGGCATGGCGCCGTGACACCAACATATCGAGAAAAACCAGGGAGGAAGACGGATCCGATCCGATCGTGAATACCGGCGGATTCAGGGGCTTCTTCTGGCCACGCGCCTTGCCTGTCAAGACAACCAGTTCCGATACCGCGCGGCCACCTTCATTCTTATCGGCCTCCACCACCAGCGTGCAATTACCGACGGCGAGCTTGTCACCAATGGCGAGCTTTTTCTTATCGATTTTTTTCCCCTGGAAAAAAGTCCCATTCGTGCTTTCGAGATCTTTCAACCAGAGGGCCTTCCCCTTCATAAACAGGCAGGCATGCCGGGAACTCGACACCGTATCTTCCTTGGGTACAGGCCAGATGCAGGTGTGACTGCGACCGATGGTCAATTCCCCCTTGATGTCTTCGGACTTGATTTCCTGAACGATGCGTCCGTTATGTTCCAATCGAATGAGCATATATCACAACTCCGTTTTCCACTTCCTGACAGTGAAGTAGCGGTTATCTTCCATGTGGGAAAAAATGCCCTTCGAGAACTCGGCGACCTTCATCGCCTTCTTTTTATTTCCCTGCATTACGGCGGCATCAAAGGCAAGCTGCTGGCTGTTGAACCAGAGTGATTCCCGCTCGCGCAACCGGGAGAGGAGCGCAACCGCCTCGTTTTCAACGTCTTTATTATCATCCTTAACGGCCTTAGTCAGCAAACCCGCCAGCAGATTTTCGATTTCCATCCAAGTGGCAGGTGCCATGCGGTCCAATTCCTGCCGGACCTGATGAAGAATCTCAGCTTCGGATGTTTTCGGCAGTTCCTCAACCGGTTTCCAATAGGCCCGAAGATAATCAATGGAAGGCCGCACGAATGTTACCGACAATATTTTTTCCGCCCGAACCCGCTCGATGGACGGCGCCTCAGCCCGAACCGCCACCCTGCGGATTCCATACTGGTAGACCATGGCAACACCAAACCAGGAACCATCTCCATCCCGTTGATACATCACCCGAATTGCCGGAATGCCATTATCCTTGCCAATGAATACCACGGACGGAGACGGCTTGTCGAAATTCCAACGCCCGCCGCTCACGCTCATCTGCTGCATCCAATCGGAAACCAGCCCAGCGCGATCCATCCCGGCAAATTTCTTATCCATTTCCTCCTGCAAATAGAGCTTCATCGGGACATTCAAGTCCCGCCCAAGCAGGCACTCAATTGCAACGCCACCGGCAATGGATCGTTTTTTGAACCCCGGGGTTCCGGGAAAGCAAAGATCGAAGCCGCCATCCTTCAATCCCCCGCTGGGCGAGGGCTCCAAGGCATCCATATACTCGCCCGCCGCACTCTTGGGCCATTCGAATTCTCTTTCCGGCGGAGGGGTACGGGGGCTGACAATAATTGCCAAGATCAGCAGGGGAACCGCAATCAACACGCCCAATGTTACCCGGTTCCTGATCTTCTTCTGCTCTGCCGCCTTGAGAAACTCGATTTCCTCCGGAGCCGCGGCGCGGGTCTGCATGGCCCGGGTTTCCCCGGATGCGCCGACTTCGGATGTCCAGTCAGCCCGGGAGAGCGGTTCCGCCTCTGCGCCCGTCCCCGAAGGCATGGCACGGGTCTTATCATCAGCGGCTAGGACGGATTTTTCCGGAATTCCTTTTCCTGTGTCGGCTTCATGCGCCGGAGCCGCAACAGGTACCGGGACTGGCCGGAAGGCCGGACTTGTTGCCTTTCCATAAACCGTCCCCTGCGTGGCGGCTCCAGCTGCTATAGTGGCTGGGGCTGATAAATCAGACGTCTCCACAGCGTCACTTTCCACAATCAATACCGTCCCCTTGCCTAATACAATCCGCTGTCCCGGGGTCAAGGTAACAGGGCCGGTGATGTCCGCATCATTCACACGGATCCCGAAGCGGCTGAGATTTTCAAGAATGGCGACATCGCCCTTTACCGAGACCTTCGCATGGGTTCCGGAAATATCGGGGGATTCCAACCTGATACCGGCAGAGTGAGACCGCCCCAGAAGGGTCTCACCCTGTTTCAACGCAAACACGGCGCCTGCGGGTGCACCCTTTTCCAGTCTTAAACGCAACATACCCATCACCCTCCCTCACCCTTCATATACGACATGATTCCCGAATCCATGGCCCTGATCATGATCGGGGTGATAATGATAATAAAAACGGCAGGCAGGATGAATAAAGCGGTAGGGATCATCATCAGTGACGGAGCCCGCGCCGCCTGGCGCTCGGCACGATGGAATCTCGCCCGCCTGATTTCCTCGGCCTGAACCTTCAACGTTGCCGCGATACTGGCACCCATCTCGCTGCTCTGAATCACGGAGGTGACCAGCGATCGAAACTCGTCCAACTGAATCCGGTCAGACATCGCCTTCAACGCCTCAATGCGTGACTTTCCCAGTTCCACCTGCCGTAACGTAACCCCAAACTCATCCCGAAGCGGGCCATGCGGGCCATCTTTCACCAGATTTCGCACCGCCGCTCCAAAATCCTGACCGGCCTCCATCGCCACCGTCACCAAGTCAATGGCATAGGGCATACTTCGCGACATCGTGTTTTTCCGCTGCATAGCAATCCGCGCGACCCAGGAGACGGGGTAATACCAGGCCATCAGCCCGAACAGAAGCCCTCCCAGAAGGGCATACACCCAGTTCATACTGAGCACAAAAACCATCAGGCAGGTCATCGCCCCGACCACGGCGCCCCCGAAACACTGCAAACCACGAATCTCGGACACTTCCAGCGGAATCGCGCCGGCAATGATGTCGTTCCGCAGTTGCACAGCCTGCCCCGGAAACGTGTGATCGCACCACGGCCCGGCTAATCGCCCGAGGGTTCCGACTTCAGAATGGAATACCCGGAAAAGAAGCGGCTTGCTTCCCGGCAGTGTTTGCTCCTCTTTACGGATGACGGCATTGAGTCCCAACACTAGGAACAGGATGGCAAGGAAAGCAAGAATTTGAATAACGGCAACGTCCATAAATCCCCCTACACATCGATTGTCACAATTTTGTTGATAATGATAAATCCGATGGTCTCCAGAAGAGCTACGGCGGCAATTGCACACCAACCGATCTTGGTTTCCACCATGGGTTGCATCAGTTCCCGATCTAGAAAAAACAAGATGACAAACGCCACCGCCGGTGCAGCGGCCATAGCGATGGCCTCAAACCTCCCCTGGGCGGTCATGGTTCGCAATCGTTCCTGAAAATCCGTCCGTTCCCGAATCGTGTCTGTAATCCGATCCAACACTTCGGCCAGACTGCCGCCGGACTGCATCGTCAAACGGATAGCGGTCACCAGCAGGCTCAGATCCTCGCCCGGCATGCGTTCGCACAACCGGTTCAAACTTTCAGGAAGATCCATTCCCAACCGGTATTCATGCAGCACAAGCGTCAACTCCTCCGTCATTGGCCCGCCGAGATCACGGGACACCACTTCGAGGCTCTGGGGCAACGCGGCGCCGGCGCGCAATCCATTGGCCAGCCCCAGCGTCAGATCGGTCAGTTTCATATCAAACAATCGCTGCCGTCTGTTGATGCAATGTTGAAGCCACCACCGGGGAATCTGGTAACAAAAAATTCCGACCAGAAGGCTGACCCCGCCCACGATGTAGGGATTCAGAACGTTGAAGGCGATCAGGATGGCGGTAATGATGCCTGCCCCCAGCAACGCCGCCGACCAGCGTGCCTGGGCCAGCCGATCAGGCGTGGTGAACCGGTAGATCGGCCCCAGTTGTTTCCCGTCAGTTTTGACGTAACGGCCCGCCGTACGCTCCAGCCCGATCTGGGCCAGAATAGGCGTTACCACCCAGACGATCCAGGTGACTGCGGCAAATACGAGCACCAGTGCCAGAAAATCCCACATACACACGCTCCTTCCACGATCATGCCTTGGGGACAAATACACTCATATCCAAGCGCAGATCACCCTTCAGCTTAAGTTCCTCGATAAACCGCGGGATATTCCCCGTAGCCACCATCTGCCCGAGTACTTTTCCCTCGGGCGAAAACCCCTTTTGCTCGAATACAAAGATATCCTGCAACAGAATCGTCGTGCCTTCACGGCCGGTCACCTCGGAAATCGCCACGATTTTCCGGCTTCCATCCACCTGACGGTTCTGCTGGACAATCATATTCACGGCGGACGCGATTTGTTCCCGGATCGCTGATGAAGGCAGGTCATAACCTGCCATCATGACCATGTTTTCCAGTCGGGATAGGGAATCACGAGGGTTATTGGCATGAACCGTGGTCAAAGATCCGTCATGGCCGGTGTTCATCGCCTGCAACATGTCGAGCGCCTCGGGACCACGACATTCTCCAACCACAATCCGATCCGGCCGCATACGCAGGGCATTGATCACCAAGTCGCGGATCGCCACCCGGCCTCGCCCCTCAATATTGGCCGGCCGGGACTCCAGGCGGACAATATTACGATGACTCAGTTTCAATTCCGCCGAGTCCTCAATCGTCACCAACCGCTCCCCGCGGGGGATGAACTGTGACAACACATTCAACAGGGTCGTCTTGCCGGACCCGGTACCGCCCGACACCACCATGTTCTGGCGGGCCCGGACGGCCTCTTCCAAAAATACCGCTATTTCCGGGGTCATGCTGCCAAACGCAATCAGGTCATCGGTGGTGAGTTTCCGGGTGGCGAATTTGCGAATCGTCACCGAGGCGCCATCCAGCGCAAGCGGGGGAATAATCGCATTCACGCGCGATCCGTCGGGCAGACGCGCATCTACCATGGGGCTGGCCTCATCCACATGACGGCCCAGCGGTTCGACAATGCGCTGAATGATGGTGATCAGATGACGGTTATTGAAAAATTTTGCCCCGGTCTCATACAATCGTCCCTTTCTCTCGATAAAAATCCGGGAGGGTCCGTTCACCATGACTTCATCCACGGACGGATCACGCAGCATGGGCGTCATGGGCCCATAGCCAATCAACTCGTCCAGCAGAGACTGACGCAACACATCCATGGCGATATCACGGGGCAACTCATGCCGGACCTCACGCAACACCTGATCCAGCGCGGTCTCCAACTTGGCCCGCAATTCCTCATCCTCAACCTGCTTGGTGGCAATTTCCGGAAGGTTAAGCTTCAACAGCACCTGTTCATGGATCCGTTTCTTCATGGCCATCATCTCTTCGGTATAGAGCATGGCCATGCCCATAAAGGCGGGATCCATCACGATGTCGTTCGGCTCATCCTTATTCACCGGCGTGGGCGTTTTATTCAAGGACGACTTCGCAGGATCATCGAAGTTGAACACCAGTCTATACTCTCCCACCTTTAGGGTGTCGCCATTTTTCAAGGGCGATGCCCCCTCCAGTTTCTGCCCGTTAAGCAAGGTGCCGAAGGTACTCTTCTGATCGGTCGCCGTGAAAACGCCCGACACGCAGTTCAGCACAAGGTGAGCACGCGACACCTTGTTGTCGGACACGACAACCTGATTGTCCTGCGCCCGCCCGATGGTCGTCTTAACGGCCGGATCGAGCGGGATAACCCGCCCCGAGGATCCGGCCTCCGGCGATATAATGGTGAGAAACGGCATGGTTAAAAGAAGAAGAATCTGCGGCCACGTTTCTTTTTCTCCGTCTCGTCAACCGGCGTCGAGGATTCCTTGAGCGCCGGAGCAGTCTCTTCCGAGACAGGACGCGACGCCGTCGTGGCGCCGACAATCTGCGGGCTGATCAAAATCAGCACCTTGTTGTTCTGCAGCATCTTGTTCTTCTCGGAGAAGAACCAGGAAATCGCAGGCACACTGCGCAGGAACGGCACGCCCTCATTGCTGGACTGTTCAATCAGGCTCTTCATCCCGCCCACAACCAGGGTTTGGCCAACCGGACAGTTCACCGTCGTCTCAACCTTATTCTCCTTCAAGTCGTAATCGGATCCGACCGGAACCGGATAGCTGAGTGAAAGATCCAGATCCACAACCATGGTTTTGGGGTCAAGCAGGCCGCCCTTCACCCTCATAATCAAGCCGTAGTTGATATCGCTCAACCCGACCGTGTCACGGGTGGCGATTCGCACCTTCAGGGTGCCACCACTCTTGAACATACGCCATTCCGGCGAGTCGTTCTTGAACGTCAAGTGCCCGGCCGTTTGAAACCGCCCCGGCCCACTGCCGGAAAAGAACTTCAGTGCGCCCTTCATGCCGCTATTAATCACATACGATCCACTCAAACCGGATGAGTCATTGGCTCCGAACTGCCCCTTGAATGCGGTTGCCGTCGAGTCCACGAGTAACAACCCGGCCTTCAACAGGTTCACGCCGATGGACCGCTCCTCTTCATCCGTAACGCCCACAAAGGTGACATCCATCTCCAACATCGTGGGAACGACAGTCAAATCAAGGATCGCCCTGACACGGGTGTCTTCACCCTTGCTGGCATCCATGGGCTTCAAGGTCAGCCAACTCTGGGCCTCGACGATCTGCATAATGCGATCCTTGTCCTTCTGGCTGTACAATTGCCCCATAAGAATCACATTGTTGCCGGTGAATTTGACGCGCAGAGTGCCTGGCGCGGAGGAGACCGCCTCGTCGGTCAGTACGGTAAATCCGGATTTCTCCAAAGCTTTCTTAAGCGCCAACATCACTTCCGGCGTGGGCTGAAACGTCACCAGATTAGCCACGGAACCTTTGTAGAGGGCTATGACCTTTTGCAGGTAATTCCAGTGCTCGATACTGCTGATTTCGCCCTTGATCACCACGCGACCGAGGTTGATGGAGATATCCACCTCAGGCACCGCGTCAAGATCGCGCTTGACCGCCGACAAAACGGCGTTGATGTTTTCCACCACGGTAATTGTGTAGAGCGCCGACACATTCCCGTCGCCCGTCACCTGAAGATCGGTTGCGCCGGCCTTTAAACCCATCACACGCAATTGCTGCGGACCCAGTGTTTCCACTTTGGCAATGGCAGGATCCGCCACGCGAAACCCCTGAACCTGAAACGCAACGTTGATAAGTTCCATCTTGCCAACCGTCACCCCCACTTGTTCGGCATCGGCGGCCACGGCGGCCACTGTCCCAGCCACCCACATCAAGATCGCCACTCCCCAACCGATCCCCATGCTTTTTACTGTTGTCTTCATAACCCGTTCTCCTTTGGTATTATCACTTCGTCTGCGGCTTGGCTTCCTTCGTACCCACGCTCAAGACTCCGGGAATCTTGGGCAACTTTACCGAATCCACACCTTGCAACATAGCGGCGAACGTCGCTTCATCCACCATCCCGACATCCAGCCGATTGATGGCCGCCTCATCGCCGGGACGTCGCAAGGCCAGCGTTAACAGGGCCCTCCGTTGAGCAGCCACCAACACTTGTGCCTGTTGGGGCGGAAGCGCCAGAATGATCTCGCCCCCCCCGGCATCCTCGGCACCATGGGCGCTGGCCATCGCCCCGACATCCAGCACGCGAACTCGCGGGAAAAGCACCATTGTGGCCATCTCCGAGTTCCCTTTTTCCGGGGCGAGGGACAAGTCCGCCGATTTTACCTGGCGTGTGATCGGGAAGGTTCCGATCACTGCGACCTCATCTCCCGGCTGGACAATGCGGGCAATCCCGCCAGGCGGTACGGAAAGTGACACGGCCCACTCTCCTTCACCAACAATATCACCCATGCTGCGGGATAAACCAACGTCCGTCAGCAGAACATAATCGCCCTGGGCAATCGAATGCATCGCTTTCTGACCCACCACCATTTCGGAACGATTCCACGAGATGCCCTGTGCAGGGCGTGCGGAAACCGGAACCTGCTTTTTCATAATCGAATCCGCAGTCAGCACGTCGCCTGCCACGACGTCACGCGCCACGGCCACCACGGTTATGATCGGCTCCTTGGCCTGATTTCGGGCTTTCAATAGACGCCCTACCGCCAATACCGCCGCCAACCCCAACAACACCGCTAAAACCAGAGGAATGAAATTTTTCATACTTCGTCACGGTTCCTTTCAATTGCTTTTTTATCAAATAACTCCCGTTTCACAACCAAATTAATAACGTGTCCTGTTTCGCAACGTTACCGCTCCTCTCCCCATGAAAACCCGCACAAGCCCGCCTCCTTTTCCCAAACCATCACCAAAATCCTGTGATTGCGGCGAAGCCAAAGCGTCAACTCAGAGCGATGCGCCCCCTCTCCCAGCGCAATGACTTTATCCATTTTCCACCCACCGGCACGCAACGACTGGCGAATGTCGCCGCAGGCGACCTCAAGCGACCCGCCAAGAGTCCCCGACTGCTGCCAGGTTTTCCCGGACAAATCATTGGCCACCACCGTCGCTAACGCCGGCAAAGGCACTACAAGCCCGGCATCGCTCAAAGGCGCCTGCGGTGAGCCTGTCGAACCGCCCAAACATGGAAGGCAGGCCGCCCACACCGCCACTATAATGATTATTCTTCCCGTCATAGTGTCAAGCCACACTCACTTGCTCCAAGTTTGATACTGGCTGTCCCGCTCATGCCCCTTCGGTGTCACGGAGGAGAATGAACCCTTCGAATCAAACGGCCATTTTTCATTATAGATGTCAGTCCAGGGGTACTTCGTCACCTGGCCGGACTCTGACACGCCATATTTGTTACGAATATACCCTGGCTCGGATTCGCTCTTGGTTCGCATTAAAACGAGGTGGCCTCCACCCAAACTGCGTCCGACCAAGTCAACCTCCTCATCAAGCGCGCCGGGAGAGATGGTTTGATCGGCCATGATCGCTCTGGCATTAAACATACTACGGGTCCAATCCGGCATCTTCATCTTCAGCTTGACTTCACCGGAGGCGGCAAGGCACCAGTCAAAATCCTCTTTGTCGGTCTTGACCTCAGATGGATTCCGGTATTCGCTGGAGTCGAAAAATCGCTGATGAATGGTTTCGGCATCGAATCCCCCGGGATTGTAGCGGCACCCGTAATTCCAAACCGCATACCGGTCTGCAATCACCAGTTTCTGCCGGGCCACCATCAGGTCTCCAAGCCACATAATACCACCCAAAAGAATCATATAGAGAGGAATGGCAATAATGGTTTCCAGCAGAATCGTTCCGCTCTTGCCGGAGAAACGTCCTGTGTCTGTGGTCGCGTTCAATGCACCACCCACCCCTCGGCGCCACCATAGGCAATCACGGCACCTTCGTTCATCCCCTTCGGGCCTCCCTGATTACCCAGCGCACCGCCCCCTCCATACAACGGCTTCCAGGGGCCGCCTTTGACATCCTCCAAAATCTCGCCGGCGGTCGCCTTGTCCCAGAACCGGTTTTTGCCCAAGGCCCAGGCCCGGTGCAGGGGAATGAGTTCCGCATCCCAGTCACTGGTTTTTAAGTTCCACAGCTTGTTACCGCTGTTGTTTTCATAAGTAACCTCATACTCGCCATGGCAGTCTTCCGGCGGCTTTTTGTTGTAGCCAGCGATCGCCGCAGAGGCCGTCCACATGAATCGGTTTCCTCCATTCACGGTGAAGGGGCGGACAATGCCAAGCGGCCCACCGTCGACCATGAACTGGAGTGGATTATTCACACGCCGGGTGACCCCAACGACAAGGGATCCTCCCTTGGCAAAGAAGACTTCTTTCAAGACCTGTGGCTGAGCCAAGGCCGTGACGTAGTTATTGTCCCGGCCATCCTCACCCTTGACATCACTGCTTCCACTGGTTTCCGATACAATCACGCAGGCCCCATCCACTTCCTCCCATATCGAACTGCACCAGTCCCATTCAGAAATCAGGACATTGGACCGTTGCTTGTATTGCCGCTGAAGCCCCGGCCCGCCACCCTCATACTCTTTTACAAACCAGACATCCGCTCCCGGCCCGAATACGTCCTTCGCATCGGACCCGACATCGGGAATATAGTTGGAGTGCCGCAGGAAATCATTCTCCTCGTCGAGTTCAAGAACCCTGAAATTATTGTCCAAGGGCTGTTTTTCCTGTTTGAGCCCATACATAATCTGGCCCCCGCCCGCAAAGGAGTCATTCCAAGTCTCAGAAATGTTGCCCTTCAGAATGCGCTCGACCACCTTTTCCACACGGTTGGGAAGCTTCTGAATCAATTCCTGCTCCTTCGCATTGATGTCCTTGATGGTCGTGCGGCAGTTATCGATCGGGGTGGCCAGGGCATTGTAACTCTTGCCGGCGGCGGCGGCATTCTGGCGCGCCTGCTTGATGCTGTCGGTCGTTTCCCAGTGATGCTTGTTCAGTAGAATCCGCTTGTGGCTGGCCCCGTTGCCCACAAATACCCCTTTCCCCGTCCCATACCAAGGCGTCCCGTTATTGCACGGACTGGGCATATTGTAGAGCTGCATCTCGGTATTATCCTGATCCCATTTATCCAACGTCAACTTCAGCCATTTATCCACGATGTAATCCATTTCCATCCGCCCCATCTGGACATAGGTCCACGACATGGCCCGGTTCAAGGCGGCAACCCGGCTGTTGCAATCCGCCTGAACAATGGCGGCGGAGTAGGCGGCGGAATCGGCGGCGTTCTGCACCTCAATGCGCAGGCGGACAGTATCCCCCACGGCATAAATCGCCAAAGCCATGATGAAAAGGGTTAGGAAAACGATCATGGTGAGGGCAAGCACCACGCCGCTCTCATCTTTCCACAATCGAATCGCAAATTTATTAGCTGCCGTAAACATCTTATCAGCTCACATCTTACGTTTCACATCTTCCCCGCGCCCCTACCAGCCCCCCGACGGGATCCCCATCTTGGGAAGCGTCACATATGGCTTGGGAAGATAAACGGTTTCCACAAACTTAATATGGGCATACTGAATCGAATCGCCCAACCCGATATCCCCGGAATCATCAACACGTTGTTTGAGGTATTGCAGCCCGCTCACGTCGGTCTCCCAAGGATTTACCAGCCAACCGATCATCGGGCCGGCAATCGGCATGATGAGCGCAAAATCATGTTCCACCTTCGCCTTGACCATCCACTGGTCGACCTCTGTAACGGTGGTTCTGGTTTTACGGGCCACACCGCCGGAACCGGGAATTGTGCCCCAAACGGGAATCTGCTTATCCACTTCGCCTAATGTCATTCCGTTGACGACCCAGGCGCAAACCTGCTCGGCCGCCTGTTGACCCGCCTTTTGGTATTCTCCTTTTTCACAGACCAGAGCCGCACGGGCCGCACAAAACGCAGCATAATGGACTACCTGCTTACCCATCCATATGTGGGCAAACTGCATACAGGCCAAAATCAGGGTCAAAACCAGAGGAAACGCGATGACAAACTCAAGCATGACAGAACCGTGGCCGGCTCCCTGGGCAGCCGTTACACGGAGATTATGTCGTGAATTTATAGACACCATGCTACTTACCACACCAACGCCGTCACCAATCCTACGGCAATCGGTACACTGAAAGGCATTCTTCCCCGAGTTGCTTCTTTCGGGGGCAGCGACTTAATCCCGGCAACGCGGTCATAACGCCAGTCAAAAAGGGAACGAAACGTATGCTGGAGGCGTGCTCCATCCACATAGCCAAGCAGCAGCATCATCACCCCCATTACCACCCCTGCCACCGACATTATCCAGAGCAACATGAATAATTTGCCGCATCCGGCAATCGCCCCGGCGGCAAAGAGCATTTTGACATCCCCGCCCCCTGCGCCATGCATCAGGAAGGGTATCAACAAGAAAGCCCCCGCAACGCTTGCGGCGGAAAATCCGTCTAAACAAGACGACCAACCGCCCGTCCACAGGCGCAGGAAAAGGGCCACGGCCGCCCCCCCAACCGTCAGCCAGTTGGGAAGCAGCCGTGTCCGGAAATCAACCCAGGACAGAACTCCCGCCCAGGCCAAGACCGCGAGCAACATGAACAATGATAAAATCACTGCGGCTGATGCATTTCGTCATGATACTTCTCGGCCTTCTTGATATCGTCATCGGTTGTTTTGCGCACGTCGGTTTGCTTTTGCTTGGCGTCGGTTTCACGGCTCGTTGCCGCTGTGGCCGCCACGCCAAACATTCCGACCAGTGTCTTGCCGAACATCGCCACGGCCACTACAACGGCAGCCGCAATCAGCACCGCCAGGATGACGTATTCCATCATCACGCCACCTGTCTTCTCCCCAAACAGTTTGCACACTACCTTACGCAACCGACTATTCTGCAACCGTTTCATCCCGTCCTCCTAATTGCGGCCATCAGCCACATGCGCCTGCTTATTATTTATTACTAAAAACCGGGATCATGGCAGCGGCAGGCTTACACCACTCATGACCATCCGGTAAAGTTGCACAAAAGAATTCCCAAGACTGCCAAAATCCTCAACGGAAGGCGCGCCAACGGTATAAAAGGTGCTGCCGGAAGGGTTGACGAGACCGGTGGACGCGCTGACCAGGGGAAGAATAATGAGTACGGTAAGCAGGACATACTCCATGAGCACATCCCCGCGCTTATCCCCCAGTCCCTGCAAAAACCGGCTCTTCATCAATCTTTTCACACTGCGCACCTCGCATTAATGGATTGTAACGTTCACCGATTACGGCTGAAATATGATCTGTGAACACCTATCATGCAAGCCTCTTTTTCGGGTTTTTACGGAACGAAACAACCTTCCGCAGGCTACGAAAGCCGGCCTTGGATGTGGGGATGATCCCTTGGGAAAGGTCGGGGGAAGATGAATCCAGCATGGGACAGCGAAGTTGGCGATTGCACCCCAGGATGGGAATCAGCGGAAAGGCATGTCGGCGAAGGTCTGGCGCGCCGACACGGAGCGGATGAATCAGGCAACCAACACGCCCCGTGGCGGGATCAAGCGTTCCTGCAAAACAGCAACTTCCGTAAAACCGCATCCACAACCACGCCGCGAGCCCCAACGTCAACGGCCCCAAAACAGTCACCAAAAGATGGTCACGCCACCCACCCCGCCGCCAGTGGATATGAACCAAATTCCGGAATCGAGGACGGGGTGAGCGGCAATCCTCAGCAAATACCCTGCTATTCGCTTCAAGAAATTTCAGCACCCGCTCCGAGTTCCAGCGCATATTGACACAACATCCACAACACCCCTGCCTGAATGACTGGCAATTAATCATGATTCCAACTTACTGTGATTATTGAGGTTTATGAACATCAGAACCTACTGGCTGCCTGTCCCCAATCCCGGCTCCACCCGCACTCTGGTTACACCGGCCCGAATCTGGAGGGAAGTACATCAAATCAGTCCGACCAACACAATACTGGATGATGGCGGGGTTTGATGTGCCCGGTGACAACTTCACTCGGCTTCCCGCCAGGAGTGTCACCCGTTTTTACGAAGTTTTAAGTCTCATTATCTGGTCGCTAGCGCAGTGACTTCCTCCGCCACGGCGGGTGTCATCGGGGTGATCTTTGGGGTGATCTCAGAGGTGATCTCAGAGACTGGTTGCGAGTTTGACCGGCTGATTCGCCTTCGGGGCAGGCCACACGGGGATAGGCCAGCCTCATTCCAGAGGCGCCAGAACGCCCTCTTTGACCAGTTGCTGGTCCATTTCCGGCGTCAGTTCCATGGGCAGGGGCGGCCCTTTCTCGCCCCCGGCGCGGATCAGTTCCATCTGGTAGTCCTTTAAATGCTTCTCAAGAGCCTCCCCGGTGTAAACAGGCTTGACCGGTTCCGGTGGGGGCGTGGGGGGGGCGTTCCGGGCTATATTGCTTACAACACCCATTCCACGCCGTCCGGCAGCAACCGCCAGAGCCGCGCCAGGCGTATCAGATTTGACATCATAGAGCCCGATCCATGCCTCTTCGCCATCTTTCCTAAACAACGCCTTATCATTTTGATAATCCGCCACAAGCAACTCGAGCCCATCCTCATTATCGCCTTCGTATAAAAAATAGCTCTTTTTGCTGACGACATTCATGATGCTAACTTGGAGACGGCCTGAAAAATTATTACGGGTGATGGCGCACAACTTCAGGCTCCTGGTGAAACTCTCGGGCGGCGGTCCCGGAGGAGGCGGAGGGATATTCCCCACCCCTGGCCCAAACTCCCCCTCTACCCCAAAAGGCATTCGACTAAGAATGCCCGCATAGCGGGTGAAAGAACGGTACTGAGTCTCAGTTAAAGATAAAGGGGCTTTGGATTCAGGCGACAAGGAATTGGTGGGGGACATGCCCGCGACTGATAGGGATGCGCGTGTCCGCGGAGTAATGGCAGGAGACGGCAGAAGCGTGCAGAAAAACGCCCCTAAAGCCACCATTATCATCATAGAATGACATCTGTGCCGTTTCATCCTCATCAGCCTCACTCGCGGATTTCAGCCCAGTATGGGATCGTGATGTTGAATATCCGTCCCAATTGCCGAAGTTCAGTAATGATGCCGGGCTGTTTGGTGCGGTTATGCTCCCCTATCAGGTAATATGCACGCTGCCACGCCCAATGGGTCCGAACATCCTTGTCGCCCGCCATGGCCTTGGCTAGATCAATATCAAACACCATGTCGCACTTGATGTCGTCGGCCTGCCCTGTCGCCTGAAAAACCAGGCGGCGCGCCCCGCGGGCATACCGGCCGTAGATCACCAGCGGCCGGTCGAGATACAGGTTGGCGGTGAGAATCGGATAGGCATCACAATAAGTCTGCCCCGCAAACCTGAACCGCACGTCGGAGAGCACGGGACGGCTGATCTCGCGAACCCGATTCTCCAGCACCGATGGAATATCCCACCGCCCGGTTTTGACAATGAAGGTGTCGCCACGGTTCCTGTAACTCAGCAGATCCAGCAGATAGGCGTTCACCCCAGGAAAAGTTCCAAGCGTAAAAACCGACACCGCACCACGATTGGCTTGACTGAAGGCTTCAATGATTTTGGAGTGATCCGTCATCCCCGCCGTGGCAATCCCGTCGCTCGCCATCACCAGAATCACGGGCCGTCCTGGCTTACGTGGCAAATCGAGCAGGTCTTTTAATGAATCAAATATATCAGTATTGCCCACCGATTCCATCCGGCCGATAAATTCACGGGCACGCTGCAAATTATCCGGATCCACCGTCATCCAGGTGTCAAAACACTTCACCACTGAATCCCGGAACTCCACCACATTGAAACGGTCGCCCGGGCCCAGCAGTTCAAGGGCCTTGAGCATTCCCTCGCGACAATAATGGAGTTTCTGCTCGGTGATACTAGCCGAACCATCCTGCACCAGCAGCAAGTCCTTGGCGAGCACTGGCAGCAGATCAGCCGTGCGCCGCTTGATCTCAATCCGGCAATAGGCATACTGCGACCCCGACTCAGGCTGATAGACATACACATCGGCTTTGAGGTATTTCTCCAACGCCTTGAGAATGTTGACCCTTTCCTTCTCCGCCTCCATCAATTCCTTCGGCTCCTCCTGAAGAACCTTTTTCGGCGGCGGCACGTCACGCGGCGCCCCGCCCGGGCCCATGGCGGCCGGAACATTCCGACCCCAGGCGAACTGGGACGGATCATCCACCAGGTAGTACGCCCCCGTGGACGTCAGTCCGCTTTCCAATTCCTCCCGGTTTGCCGGTGCCGTGATATCCAACCCGTTGGCGCTGCGCGGAATGGACGGCGTATAGCGCCGCGGTTTCCGTAAGGCCGAATCGTCCTGGACGATCTTCTGGTTGATGCTCAGGATTTCCTGGCGCGGTTCCCAAAGCGGGCGATCTACCGGCACCGGTTCCGCCAGATTTCGCTGCTCACCGATCAAGACCCCGGCGCCCACCTGGCGCGGTTCCACCGTCGCCTCATCCATTGCGCGGCGGGTCGTCGTCGCCTCATTCCCCACTTCGCCAGCCACCTCGCCCTTGGCATCCTCAGGTTTGAATTTCGGTGGGCGCCGCTCGGAATCCGGGGTCTCTGGCGCCAGTTTCACATTTTCCAACCGAAGGGAAATCTGTTTCTCGGAAGCCGCCCCCGGCCCCATCTTGTAGACATCAAAATCCGGGAGCAGAAGGATGACCATCACGTGCAGGAGAATCGAGGCGAGTATGGCGATCCCATACCATAGGATATTGCGCCGGCGCAGACGCCCGATAATTTCCATGGCGCCCATCGCCTGGTTCTTTTTTCTGAAATTAAGTTGTCGCTGGGATGGAGTCATAGCGTTATTTCTTCTTCGCCCATTCGCTATCAGGGTATCGTTCCGCTAATTCTTTCCGGGCCTTCCCGGCGTCGTCCGCCCGGTTAGCCGCGGCAAATTCCAAAGACGCCTCGTAGAGGCATTCGGGCACCAGGACAGGATCATCAAACAACACCGCAACGCTCAAGAAATGACGGGCCGCCCCGGCATGGTCGCCCTGGGCCTTCAGTGCTTTCCCTATCCCTGCATACGCCTGGACGCGGATAGGCAGCAACAGATCCGTCCCCGCCATCGTTGCCGATTCCTCAAATGCCCGCTTCGCCTTGTCGGCATCGCCGGAGAGCAGATTCAACTCGCCCAGTTTCAACCAGGCCTCGGCCATAGCCTGGCCCGGGAAATTCAGGCCCGTTACGCGCTCGAATGCCTGCCGGGCCTCATCGTTCTTCCCCTGCCCCATCAGCGCCTTTCCTTTCAGGCACCAAGCCGTCTGCTTCCAATTATCCGACTTGGCCTGCGCGATCAGCAGGTCAACAACCTCGGAGGCTTTGGCAAATTCACGTTTCCCGAGTTGATAATCGCCCAGCCATTCCAGCAACTCAGCGGGGAACTTATCTCGCATCGGGGAGGCGATCAAGCCCTGCAGGAGGGGTGCCGCCTCATCGGACTTCCCGCGTCGCTGCAACACCAGAGCCAGCCGGAACCGGACACGCTGCTGCAAATCCTCCGACGGCGGAGGAGTCGCCATCAACGCTCGTCGGAATGCTATCTCGGACTCCTCCAGTTTGCCGGATTCCTCCAGCAAAACCCCGTTCCAGAAGCGGGCATCGGCCATGTATTTCGTCGCCGGGAATTTCAGAAGCAACTCCTGCCACGTTTCCAAGGCATGGGCGTCTCGCCGCAGATAGGTCTCGCTGATGGCCTTTTGGTAAAGCGCATCTTCAACAAACCGGCTTTGCGGAAATTTTTCCAGTAACCGGGCATAGGCGGCCACCGCTTGTTCAGGCTTCTGGGCGGTTCCCAAACATGACGCCTGGGCAAACATCGCCTGCGGCGCCAGTTCATGCTTCGGAAAATCATCGGTGAGCCGCCCAAACAATTCTGCCGCCTGCAACCAATCGCCCTTCTTCTGCAACAGATGGGCCAACCGGTACAACGCATCACCCGCCAGGGCGGAATCAGGGTATTGATCCACCATCAGCCGGTAATACTGCACGGCGCCAGCCTCATCATGGACCGCCGCCGATGATTCCGCCAGCAGCCAGACCACATCACGCTTGATCCGGTCAACGACCATCAACCCGCGCGCCTGCTCGATGGCCTCCTGAAAGCGACCCAATTTATATAGCGCCAGCGCCCGTTCATAGGCCGCGCTCGCGGCCATATCGCCCTGCGGGTAATTCTTCAGCAACTCGCCGTACGTGACCACGGCATCCTCATTCTTCATGACCTGCCGCTGACAGTTCGCCTTGAGATAAAGCCATTCCTGCGCCTTGCCGAGTTCCGCCGTTCCACCCGCACGCACCTCACCACAGACCTTCAGAGCGTCGGCATAACGCTTGGCATTATAGAGGGACCACGCCTGCTGGAGCCGGGACTGCCCCACCCGCTCATCCCCGGGGTATTGCGTGGCCAGTTTTTCATACGCTTGGGCGGCGGGGTCATACTCCTTTCGGGAGAAACAGAAATCGCCGAGTTGGAACAACGCCTCGGCGCCCACCCGCGGCGAGCCGGGTGCGGCGGCGGCCAGTCCGTAGAGCACGGCCGCCCGCTTTCCATCACCCCGGCGATCCAACCCCGCAAGCGACAACGCCGCATAGGAAATCAGTTGTGTTCCGGGATACTTCGACAGGACGGCATCATAAGCCACTGCCGCTTCTTCCAGTTTTCCCCGCTTTTCCAAAGCCACGCCCAAGGCGAACTGACACGCCGCCCCCATCTCGGGTGGCGGAGCGCCCTTCAACATGGTGCCTAGCAACTGCGCCTGCTCCTCTTTTTTGCCATCCTGTTCCAGGAGTTCGGCCCGGCGTAACCCCGCGCGGTAATGGAACTCACCGCCAGGAAAGTCCTCAAATATCCGCTGATAGGTTTGGTCGGCTTCGTTGGTCCGGCCCAGTGACCGGTAACACTCGCCCATCCGATACGAAACTGCATCGTTCGACGGCTTGCCGGGGTTCTGACCGAGATAGGCCTGGTATTCTTTCAGTGCCGTTTCCCACATGCCGCGGGTATAAAGGCCGTCGGCAAACTGGAGCTGCTCGTTCTCGCTCAGGGCATAGGAAGGGATCGATGCGCCGAACAGAACGACGCAAGTGATCACAATTCTTGCCATGCCCATGGGAGCCATTTGATCCCTCACGTATCGCCCTTCTTTTCAACCAGGCCGGTGGCGAAGGAGATGTTCCAGATGTCGGCCTGCCGACAGAGATCGAGGATGCGAATCACATGCTGATAGGCTGTATCCTTGTCGGCGCGGAGTAAAACCGGCTGACCCGGGAAAAGCGTGACCAGACGCTTGAGCAGGGCTGAGAGTTCAGGATCGCTCAACCTCCGGCCATTGACCATGGTGGATCCGTTTTTCATCACGTTCAGGATTATCTCACCCGGCAACCGTTGCTCGATTTTCGCGGAGGAGGCGGTGGGCAGCTTGACATCCAGTTCGGCCTCCCACTGCGTGAAGATCTGGCTCATGATCGAATAGCAGAGCAGAACCAGCAGAAAATCCACCATCGGCGCAATCTGGAAGGCGATGGGATTGGGTTGATGCCGTCCGCGAAAGTTCATTTTCCCCTCTTGCTCAACAGGATGTTCATGACCTGGCCGGAAGAGACTTCAAGCTCGGCGATAATCCGGGCGGCCCGGTTCCGGAAGTACGCATAAAAAGCCATGGCCGGTATGCCGACAATAAGGCCTGCGGCCGTGGCGACGAGCGCCTCACCCACCCCCGCCGCCAAAAGCATCGGTTTGGCCTTGGTTAAATCTAAGGCCACCGCATTAAAGGCATGGATCATCCCAAACACGGTTCCCAGCAAGCCAACCATCGGCGAGAGCACGGCCAGATCAAACAAGTATTGCGTCTGTCCCTGAATGATCAAGGCCTGGCGCCCCCCCTCAGATTCAATCACATCCTTCAACAGGGAGGGAGCCATCTCGCCCGACCGCGCATAATCAATGGCCGCCACCGTCACCTCCGAAAAGGCACAGGGCTTATAGCCGCACGCCGAACGTGCATCGGCCCACTCCCCGGCCTCCAACTTGTCCAGCACATCATCTTTCAGAAGCTGTGGCACCACCTGACTGCGGCGCAGCACAAAGAAGAAATAGATCACAAGGGCCAGCGCGACGACGGACATCAGGCCGAGTACCACCATCACCATACCGCCCCGGCTCAGCATATCCATCAGCGAAACCTGCTGGGAGAGGAGGTCATCCTTACCCGCCGCCGTTTCCGCCATCGCCACCGTTGAGACCATTGCGGTTACCACGGTCATAATCCCTTGTTTATTCATATGCATATATCTTTCTCCTAAAATAGACATGAGATCAGGCTAACGACGATAGATTCCGGCTTCAAGCCTATTCTTGAAGCCCATTACGAGACTGAGATGTTAAACCTGCCCCGTCAATTTGCCTGTTTCTTTGAACTCAGCGGGGTTTCGCGCCATTCCCGCGGCGACAGGCCTGTCCTGAGCCGGAACCACCGCGTAAAGTAACTCGGGTCGTCGTAGCCAACCAGGCGCGAAATTTCATTGATGTTGAGGGTCAAATCGGACAGGTGCTCCTTGGCCAGCTTGAGGCGAACATTGGAGAGGTATTCGGTGAAAATCTGGCCTGTATGACGATGAAATAAGGATGTAAAATGATTGGGTGTCATCCGGGCCGCCACGGCAAGCTCCTTGACAGAGAGGGGAAGATCAGGCCGCTGCCGGATCAACTCGCATACCACATGGATCAACATGGGCATTCCCTCCGCGCGCTTGTTGCATTCGGCGGATTTAACCCAACGGTTGTTGCGGATGAGATCCTCAACGACCAGTGACGTCCGGCTCCCCTTCTGGAGGGCCTTAAGTTGTGTCTGCAGGGCGGCGTTACGTTTCACTTCCTGGACCGCACTGCCTATGACCCTCATGAGTCGCAGGGCGATACGGCGCTCCTTCACACCCATTCTGGGAAGTCCGGAAAACGCCTTGCGGTAAGCCACCATGTCGACGCCCAGCTTCTCCCCGTACGCGCGGGCTTCCGGCCACGCGTCCTCGCCCGAGTTGAGGCATACGCTCATCACCGCCACCGCCCCTGCGGTCTGATCCTCCGCCGGGACGACCAGCACCGAGGCGCCGGAATGACAGCGTTGTTCGATGGGACCATCGCTACAAGCCGCAATAGCCATCATGACATGACACAACTGGCAATGCTGGGCACCTTCCCCGGTCTTCTGGACCAGTCGACAAAAATCAGAACCGGGGATATCCCAGTCTCCCACCTTTTGCTGGCTCCAGCCGGAGGCGTTGGCAGACACGATCAACAACTTCAGCCCCAGATCTTCCATCGCAATCTCCCCCAGTTGCCGGATCAGGGGATGTCTCAAGATGGTCTGATCGAGACTGGCGGTAGGCGATCCTGTCGTAGTAACATCTTCAGAGAATTTCTTCATGGGAGCCAAATGGTCACACTCCGATTCTGCGTCTTTTTCCACATAAATTGCGTTAATTCTCCCAAAAGATCATGCGCCTGTAAAGTGTTGTTCAACAACGATTCCCGACGTACGTACCACTCAGATGCGGCGGCGCAGGATAAACGAGACTCCCACCGAGGATACCCCAAGTAGAACGATGGAGGCCAGAAGGCGGATTCCGCTCAGCCGCTCAAGGTCGACCAGAGCCACCTTCAAAATGGCAAGGAACATACAGGCCAGACCGCCATACAAAACGGCACGCCGGTGTCCCACCCGCCCGCAGAATGTAAGAAGGCCGGCGGCAACGGCCAAAATCCCTGTTTGAGCCAGTTGGAAGGAAGCGGGATCAGGGAAAAGCCGGCGGGCGCTCTCCCGAAGCACAACGAATAACACCACAATACCCGAGCCCAATATCAGCGGCCCGAGCGGCTGCGCCAGATCGGCAGACGAATCCGCCGGGGGACGCGCGGTGCGTAGAAAGTGGGTCAGCAGTATCGCGGCTAGAATCGTGCCGGCGATTAGAGGATATGGCGTCGCTGAAGACTGAGCCATGAAAAACACACCCCGAATAGCCGCCGCCACCATCAGAATGGCGGCGGATCCGGCAGCCCACCAAGGCTGGTTTCGACGAATAGCAGCCCATATGGCGGTGCCGACAAGGGCGCAGAGAATCCCGCTGGGATCCAAGACTAACCAACCGATCAATCCCGCGATTACCGCGGTTATGCCAAGACCCACCGCCCCGGCCGTCGCGTCGGGAACTCGCCCCACCGCCACGGCATTCACGGCCACAGCCAGCACGGAAACGCCTGCCGCCGCGAAGGCAAACGCCGCCCCGGTTTGTACCCACGCCAGCAGGGCCAGCCACACCGTCGTCAGGGGGAGCCACACAGCGCCCCCACCCCACTTGCAAAACGCCAGCAGATGCTGTAACGCCACCACGCCCCAAAACACGGTGGCGGCCACCAGCAATGGACCGCAGTCAATGTCTTCTTTGCGGGCGAGCACAAACCCAACGGCCAACAGGAAAAGGAAAAGCGAAACCGTCACCGGTCGCAGAAATGCCCACGCCCGTCGCCAGGACAGCAGGATCCCGATGGCGGTGAAAAACACCAGCAACGCGAGTTGCAGCCCCAGCCCCTCGGACTCCATGCCCAGCGCCACCAGCGCCAGGAGCACCCCCACCAGGGCGGTGGCGGCCAGGGACGCCTTGCGATGCGCCGTGGCCACACCCAAGGCAAGCGCCGCAAATCCGGCCATCAGAACCATCCCTGTCGGGCGCGCCAACGTGTGGACGCGCAGGGCCGACTCCAGCGCAATAACGAATGACAACGCGACGCCGCAGCATTGGAACAGGCTCGTTTCCCGTGCCAAGCGCCCCAGCCGACCGGGCAGAACCGATAATACGATCAGGTGGCCTGCGTAGAGAAATCCCAGAAACGTTCCGAATCCCGCCCCAAGCACGTTCTGCTGGGTAAGCTCGCGTAGAATGAGCGCGCCGAGTAGCACAAATGACAGCATGGCCACACGGGTAAAAGCCGCGGCGACGGTGAGTTCGGTGTAGGGTAATATCGGGGAGACCTTGTCCGGCGCGGTTCCCGTTTCAGCCGACGTCGCGGACGCACCCAGTCCACGCTCAAGTCGCCCCATCCGCACTTCCATCAGACGCATACGTTCGCGAAGCGCGGCAAGGTCTTCACTCCCGGTTGCGTCATCCTCGGACATTTAGACTCCGTGGGGTGGAATACCTTCCTTCTCGACATCAGGGAACAGCGAGACAATCCGGTGAAAAACGTACAGGATGCCAAAGGGCAGCGTGAAGATGACCGCCGCCGTGATCAGACCTTCCTTTTCCCATACGCCCGGCATGTAACTGGTGAATCCGCGCATGGACTTCGAGACCAGTTGACCGCCGATGACCACGTTCCAGCGCATGAGGAGTACCTGGGCGAGGAGCATGCAGGATGACAGCCAGATCAGCGCGTAGGCCACCCGATCGCTCAGTCGGAACAATGCTGTAACGGCCAGCATGATGAAAGGTACCAGGGAACAAACCATGAACTGGAGGACGACATAGGACCAGAACAACTTGGTCCGGATGAGAAGCCCCAGGACATCGGTGGCCTCCGTCTGCTCATAGGCAATGGACAGCAGTTCCATCATTTCCAGGGCGACGGCCACCATCATGAACGCCCACAGGTAACGGGCCAGGGATCGCACACAGGCAGCATCGATCTTCCAGCCGTTGATTCGCGAAACGATGAAGTAGTGAAAAATGAGCACGGAAATTCCCGACACAATGGCCGAGAATATGAAAATGATGAACATCATCGGCGTCGCCCACCAGGGATTTGCCTTGATGGAACCGAAAAGGAATCCCACATATCCATGGAGCATACAGGCCAAAGGAATACCCAGCCCGGCAAGAAACTTCGTTACACGGTGGTCGGCCTCACGGGTCTCCGGGGTATCCTTGTAGTTGAACAGCACAACGATCCGGCAGATCCACGGTAGGAAACCGCTCTCCTGCGCTCGCTTGATCAAGTCGCAGCGCATGACGAACCAAATCTCCAGGGCCACCAGGATCAAGTACGTTGTGTAGATGTAGCCAAACCCGGCCATCGCCGAGGTGAAGTGCGGGGTCAGCATGATGTTGAACGCCCGCTCGGGATGGCCCAGATGCATCAACAAAGGGAGCGTGGCAAACAGCAGGAACACGAAGGCGGAGGCGAGCGAGAACCGCGAAATGGGCTTGAGTTCCTCACGCCCGAACACATGGTATAGCGAGGAGACGATGAACGCGCCGGCCACAAGTCCCGTAATATAGGGATAGAGCACAATCATCACCGTCCAGGTCACGTGCAATTCGTTGGGGAAAACATAATTCATTAGACCACCTCGAGATCAAGGTCGATATAGTAGCACTTGGGATGAGTTCCCATTTCCGGTTTGAGCACCCGATACCGGCGTTGCTTCATGAATACGGACAGGTGGCTGAGCGGGTCATGCAGGTCGCCGAACATGCGCGCGCCCTTCGGGCACGCCAGCACGCAGGCCGGCAACTCACCTCGCGTAATCCGGTGGTAACAGAGCGTGCATTTCCCGGCCGTGTGCGTCTCCGGATGGATGAACCGCGTCCCGTAGGGGCAGGCCTGCACGCAATACCCACAACCGATGCATCGTTTCTGGTCCACCAGCACCACTCCCTCGGGTGATTCATAAGAGGCACCCACCGGGCACACCTGGCTGCATACGGATTTCTCGCAATGATTGCAAAGTTTCGGAACGAAGAACGCCTTGACAATGTCCTCGGCGGGGGGCTCCGTGAACACAAAGTTATCCTGGGCGGCCACATCGACAAGCGCTTCGCCATTCGCACGCACACGGTAGCGTTCCACCCAGGTACGGAAGCGGCCTTCGGGAACATCGTTTTCCGCCCGGCAGGCGCGCATGCAGGCACAACACCCGATACATCGCGAGGTGTCCACGGCGTAGGCATACAGGGGGCGTTTTTTGGCGGGAGTCTGGCTCGCACCGGGAGCGTCCTCTTTGCCAAAGGATAGTTTTGGAAATATGGACAGCAACAAGGTGCCCGAGGCTCCGATGGCTAAACGGCGGATCATCGTCCGCCGGCTGATGGAATCGTTACATGGCATGATGTGCCTCCTTGGTGTAGAGGGCGTGAATCTGATCCTGGTGACAATTCACACAAGGCCGGTTCGGATCCAACGCATCTTTGGAAACATCCTTGATATGGGCGGGCCACTCGATTGTCGGGGGCCCGGACTCCTTCCCGCCGGCATTCCCCTTGAATGCCTCCTTGCGATGGCACAGCAGACAGAACTTGGGGTTCGTGTTCCGCACGATGCGGCCCGAGAACGCGGTCTCCTTAATGAACAGGTGGCAGGTCGTGCAACTCACCTTCGTGTGCGAGCCCTGCGCAAACGATTTGGCCAGATCGGCGTGACAATAATCACACTGGAATATTTTGGGGTGGGTGTCAGGCTTCTTCAGCGTTTCATCGGTACGCCCCATATGGCAACTGTTGCATTGCTGGATCAGCGGGTGCAACCGGGCGGTTCGAAGATCGTGATCCAGGTACAGGGGCTCGTGGCCGGAATGACAGCGCACACACGCAGTCGTTGGGTCATTCACCCCGACAAACTGATAGTGCTTTTGCCAGTCCACCTGCGGAAACGAGCCGGGCCGGGCGTCCAACTGGCGATGACAAACCAGGCAGTCATTCTTGGCGTCTGCGCGCGCCATGGGCACATCGTTGTCCTTGACGTGCTTGCCACCAACACCATGACAGGTTTCGCACTCCACGGAGGCGTGGACATCCTTGGCATGGATGGCAGCGATGTCTTCATGGCACTCCACGCAGGCGGCCCGTCCGACATGACGGGGCTGGATGGCCTTTTCATCGTCCATCGCGTCGGCACGGAAATACCCGTATTCGCCAAAGGATTTGGGCACCAGAAGACGCCGGACGGTCAGTCCCGCCGTCACCAGAACAAACAGAATCACGAGCACCGGATAGGCGTGCCGGTAATCCGGGCGCACTTTCATGTCATCGTTTTGCTTTGTCATCGTAAAAAAACTCATCCAAAGATCGCTTGAAGATATACCACACCGTGGTATGTCGTCAAATCCAAACAGAGAATAGTCCTTCCCGGCGGACACTGATCATGGCGTTTCCCGATGTCCGTAGCTGGCCTGCCCTATCCAATGCCTTGTCTGTTCCTCGTTCATTTTGCTATGGCACCGTTCACCTTGAGTTTCGGCGAGTCAGCGACGTAAACTCCGAGGCGTGGTTAGGGCCGTCTATATCTGCTTCGTTTTCATTCCGGCTCGTTTTGCCGCCTGGAGTTGCTTTTTGTCGGATGAGGCAAACAACTCCGCCCCCCATTCAAGTGCACAAGCCACATGC
>JBAXPK010000001.1:0-88745 GCA_037132275.1 bacterium | reverse complement strand
TCGTTCCGAAATCGTTTCAATTCCTCGATCAGCCACTTGCTGCATTCCTGAGTGTGACCATCCTTGGTTCTGACCAGATAAGACTGTCCGCTGAGCAGGCTTTTCGTTGCGGCTGTGGATACAAAGTCCTCCGCAGATTTGATCTCTTTTGCAAAATGCTCCCGCTTTTTCTGGAAATGATCAACCGCTTCTGTCGGTTTGTACTCCTGCCCATTCCGGATGAAAGTGGCATCGGATTTGCGGACAAAATCAAGGAGATGGTCGATCTCGGTGTTTGAATCCGCCAAGAGTCGAAAAGGAAGACAGAATAGAAGAACCACAATTATGCCAATTAGTTTCATCAGTTCAATTTACCCGAATATATCCAAATGACTTGCATCGTCAATGAAGGATTTGTGGATAATACTGGGTGGAAAGTTGGTTATACCCTCCGCCCAACGATCTGAGCGTTTCGGTTTGACCGCATTGCGATGAGACTGTACAAAGCACGCAACTCGCGAGGGAAGGATTGACGACAGCATGACAACAGCACCACAAGACACCGGCAATCAAGTCGCTGAATTCAAGCAACGATTCGCGGTGATGAGGATGATCCACATGGCGCTTGTCTCGGGACTTGTGATGTTCGGCGCTGTGGGCCTTATGATCATGAAAGGCCGGATGACGTTTGATTTTGCGCTGCGGAATCCCATCTCCGTCTTCGCCGGCGCCATGGCGCTTGCCGGTCTCGCGCTGGCATTCTCACTGAAAGGGATGATGATGAAGCCCGGTGACAGGCCTGCGGATCCGGGAGTCGCTCTGCAGAAGTATCAGGTATTTGTTTTGATTCGGGCCGCATTGGTAGAGGGGGGCGCCTTATTTTCGGCTGTGGCCGTCCTGGTCACCTGTAACATCCTGCCGGCTTGCCTGTTCGTCGTGTGCGCGGTTGTCTTGGTGGCTTTTCGTCCGACTCAGCAGGAGTTCACAGATCTATTCGGAGCAAGGAGGTCGTAATGGACATTTTCGCAGGGTTTGCCATTGGTTTCTTCGCGTGGGTTCTGGTCCGTTGTGTGCTGACCGGATTCTACACGGTGGACCAGAACCAGCGTGCCGTGAAGACCGTCTTCGGCCGTGCCGAGCGGCTCGGGAATCTCACCACGCTAGACGATCCCATCGCCGCATCGTTGCGCGACGACGAGAAGGAACGCTACCGCTACCCCCAGGTGCGGGTGATCATGCCGGGCGGACCCTATTTTATGTGGCCCTGGGAGAAGGTGCATAAAGTCTCGATCGCGACCGAGACGGCAAACATGGCTTTCGATCCGGAGTCCCCCACGGCGAACCATGGCGGAACGGTGCTGGAGGCCGTAACCAAGGATCAGCTCAACACGGGATTGACAGGGCAGATCCGCTATCAGGTCTCGGATCGCAACCTGTATGCCTACCTGTTCGGCGTGGGCAATCCCATTGCCCATGTGATGGGCTATTTCGTCTCCGTGCTCCGGGAAAGGATCGCCACCTTCGAGGCGCCCGACAAGGACACGACGGCGGTCATAACGGTCGAGGGTATCTCGATCAATGACCTCCGCAAGAACTTGCGGGACCTGAATGAGCACATGGACAACGAATGCCGCTGCTCCGAAGCGCGTTATGGCATACGGCTCGACGCCTCGCTCATTACCGGCATTGACCCGCCGGCCGAAGTCGAATCGGCTCTGGCTGCGATCAACACGGCGCACAACCAGGTGTCATCAGACATCAGTCTCGCGACAGCGGCCGCCGACCAGCGCATCGTCCTGTCCAGACGGGCCGTTGAGATTGAGACCCTGAAGGCGGAAGCGGAGATCGAGCCGCTACGGAGGCTGGCTTCACAGTTAACGGAGCTCAAGCGTAGCGGTTCGGCGGCGATGAACGCCTACGTGCGAAACGTCAACCTGGACCTGCTTTCCCAGGCTAATCGCGTGATCGAGGAGGCAAAGGCATGAATTCGATACTCCTCATCGCGGGTGTTTCCTTCCTGATCTTTCTGATTGGTGTGCCGCTGTTGCTCGGGGTGGGGCGCTTTCTGGGCGTCTACGCGATCGTTCGGGAGCGCCAGTGTCATGTGTACGTGCTGTTCGGCAAAGTCATCGGCATCTTGAGCGAACCCGGCCTCTGGTTCCTGTGGCCGCGGTTGGGGTGGAAGGCTCTGTTGGTCGGGTGGTTGGGCCGCTGTCAGGTGACGGACATGCGGATCGACCAAGCGTATCTACGCAGCCAACCGGTGAACTCCGAAGAAGGCGCACCGATGGGCATCGGGATCTGGTACGAGATGTTCATCAGCGACCCGGTGGCGTACCTGTTCAAAAATATCGATCCGCGCGGATCGCTGGCGGCCAACGTCGGCAATTCGACGGTCCGGTGCCTGAGCAATTTGCCGCTCTCCAAGATGTTGATCAACCGCCATGGGATGAGCCGCACGGTGCGGGACGAAGTTACGCCGAAATCCAACGAGTGGGGGTATCAGCTCGGGTCCACCTATATTCGCAAGGTTCACTTCCGGGATTCTGAAATGATCAGGCAGATCGAAAGCAAGGTGGTCAACCGGTTGCGCCAGGTGACCGCCGCGATCAGGCAGGATGGGGCAAACCAGGTGAGCATCATCACAAGCACCGCGGAACGTCAGGCGGCGATCGAATTCGGCAAGGCGGCGGCCGTGCGCCCGGCCATTGTCGGCAATGCCATGGCGGAGATTACGCGTGACCCTGAGGTGGCCGATGCTCTCTTCCAGATACTGGAAACGAAGCGCATTGTGGATGGCGAGGCCAATCTGACAATGATCAGGGCACCGAAACATGCTTTGCTTGCGCAACTTCTGGTCGCGGAGCCGCTGCGCCGACCCGACGCGGGGCAGCCCTCCGCGTCTGCGGCTGACCGGGCTGCCAAAAGGGGCCTGAGTCAACAGCAACAAACCAACCCAATTCAGTAGCATCCCACAGAAATCCTAATCGTAATCGTAATCGTAATCTCCTACCCCAGAGAAGATCCCGATTAAGATTAAGATTACGATTGCGAAGGAAATTTCAACAATCACAATCCCGCAAACTATTCAAGTCAAGGTCATCCTCGTCCATCACCAGACATTGTGTCGGCAGAAGAATTTGTGATGCGCCCAGTGGCTTTATTCTGTGGCTTTATTCTTGTATCCAGCCGTTTTCCTTATACAGTATCCGCCGTTTCAGGTGTACTGGGGGCGACCCGTTAGAGTGGGGTTGGCGGATTATGAAGAAACAGGGATGAAGCATGAAAGAAATTGGTGTTGGTTTACTCGGTTTTGGAACAGTTGGCGCCGGAGTAGTGGAAGCACTCCAGCGTAATGGTGATTTGCTGTCCAGCCGGATCGGGGTAAAACTGGTATTGCGTCGAATCGCGGATGTGGACCTGGATCGGGATCGCGGAGTCAAGGTCGAGCGTTCGCTCATGACCCGGGATGCGTCGATGGTCATTGATGATCCGTCGGTGGATATAGTGGTTGAACTGGTTGGCGGTACCACTATTGCCAAGGATTTCATGATGCGATCGCTCCGTCTTGGCAAACCTGTGGTGACGGCAAACAAAGCGTTGCTCGCCGAGTTCGGGCGGGAAATTTTTTCTCTGGCATCTGAGAATAAGACCTCTGTCTGGTTCGAAGCCAGTGTGGCGGGCGGAGTGCCGATCATTCGCGCCCTGAGGGAAGGGCTCGTGGCGAATCGGATTGAACGCATCTACGGTATCCTGAACGGAACCTGTAATTATATTTTAACCAAGATGGAAAAGGAGCAGATGACCTTCGAGCATGCCTTGAAGGAAGCCCAGGCGGCCGGGTACGCCGAGGCGGATCCGGGGTTGGACATCGACGGCTTTGACACCGCTCACAAGGCGGCCATCCTGGCGTTTCTGGCGTATGGTGTGCATGTTCCGAAGGAGAAGATCTTTGTTGAGGGCATCCGCAACCTGAATAAGGCGGATATTGAGAATGCGTGCGAGTTCGGCTACCGCATCAAACAATTGGCGGTCATCAAGGCGAATGGCGGGGAAGTGGAAGTGAGGGTGCATCCAACCTTGATTCCGCGCGAGCACATGCTGGCCTCGGTGATGGGCGTTTTCAATGCCGTGGTGGTGGATGGGGATATTGTTGGCCAGACGGTTTACTATGGCCGCGGGGCCGGCCGCTTGCCAACGGCCAGCGCGGTGGTGAGCGACCTGGCTGATGTGGCCTGGAGGCTGGCGAATGGAAGCCAGAAGGCGCACTTGGGTCCGGTGTGTACCACGGATAAGGTCAATTTCCGTCCGATGGGTGAAGTGGAGTGTCGGTATTATTTGCGCCTGTCCTTGCAGGATAAGCCCGGAGTGCTTGGTTTGGTGGCCTCCGTCCTGGGGCAGCATGGCATCAGTCTGGCCTCAATTGTCCAGAAGGAACCCAACCGTTCGGGCCGGCATGTCTCGGTGGTGTTGCTGACGCATAAAGCGATCGAGAAGGATGTTAGGGCGGCGCTCCACACCTTGGAGGAACGGAGCGCGCTGGGCGCAAAGCCGGTTTGTTTGCGAATCGAAGATCCGGGAGTTGAAAAGTAATATGACGACGAAAAAGGCATACGGATTGAAAGTGGCGAAGTTCGGAGGGACTTCCGTGGCCGATGCGGCCCAGATCCTGAAGGTCTGTTCCATCATCAAAATGGATGCGGGACGCCGCATCGTTGTGGTCTCGGCGCCGGGGAAACGGCGACCGGATGACACCAAGGTGACGGATATGCTGATCGCCTGCGCCGAGGCCAGACTGGCCGGCAAGTCGGCCGAGGCGGATCTCAAGGCCATCGTCGAACGCTACGCCGATATTCAGCGCGCCGCCGGGGTGGGCGAGGGGATCATCAAGGAGATCGAGGACGATCTGCGCCGCCGTCTGGCATCGGAATCGTCGCATCGTGGCCGTTTTTTAGATTTGCTCAAGGCGGCCGGTGAGGATAACAGCGCGAAACTGGTTGCCGAGATTTTCCGGCACAATGGGGTGGATGCCCACTATGTTAATCCCCAACACGCCGGGATGCTTCTGAGCGACGATTTTGGCAATGCCATGGTTTTGGAGGAATCGTACGGCCGGCTAGGCGCCCTGAAGAATGCGCCCGGAATCAGCATTTTCCCGGGATTTTTCGGTTATACCAAGGCCGGCGATGTGGCCACTTTTTCGCGGGGTGGCTCCGATATCACCGGCGCTATTCTGGCGGCGGCGGTTAAGGCGGATCTGTATGAAAACTTCACGGATGTGGATTCGGTGTTTTCCGCCGACCCGCGTATTGTGAAGAATGCGGCGGCGATCGAATTGCTGACCTACCGCGAAATGCGCGAACTGGCCTATGCCGGTTTCGGGGTGTTTCATGATGAGGCCATCGTGCCCGCCATCAAGGCCAATATTCCGATCTGTATCCGGAATACGAATCGGCCGGATGCGCCGGGAACCCGGATCGTGCCCAGGCGGGAATATAAGAGCGGCGCAGTGGTCGGGATCGCCAGTTCGGATGGGTTTTGCGCAGTGTATGTGGATAAGTACCTGATGAACCGTGAGATCGGGTTTGGTCGGCGCTTGCTGCAGATCCTTGAGGATGAGGGGCTTTCGTACGAGCATGCGCCCTCCGGGATTGACAATGTCTCGGTGGTTTTCCGGGAGAAAGATTTTACGAAGGAAAAGGAAGAGCGCATGCTGGCGCGTATCCGGAGTGAGTTGGGCGCCGATAACATTGACCTGGATCGCGGTCTGGCCCTGGTGATGATTGTGGGCGAGGGGATGCACTATTCCGTGGGGGTGACCGCGCGAGCCTCGTCCGCGCTGGCCTCAGCGGGTGTAAATATCGAAATGCTGAACCAGGGTTCCTCTGAGATCAGCATGATGTTCGGGGTGAAGGCCATGGACCGCAAGAAAGCGGTGCAGGCTTTGTATGAGGAATTTTTCAAGGCGGGGTGATATGACTCAGCGGAAAAAAATAACGATTTATGACACCACCTTGCGCGATGGTTCGCAAGGGGAGGGGATCTCGTTTTCGAGTACGGCCAAGGTTCGTTTGGCACTGATGCTCGATGAGTTCGGCGTGGATTACATCGAGGGCGGCTATGCCGGCTCGAATCCCAAGGACATGGATTTTTTTCACGCCATCCGGGCGAAAACGCTGCGCCATGCCCGTGTGGCGGCTTTTGGCAGCACACGCCGCGCCCACGTGCCTGTCGGGGAGGATCAGAATGTCATGCGGTTGATTGAATCGGAGGCGCAGGTCGTCACCCTCGTTGGCAAGACCTCTGATTTGCACGTTCGCGAAGTGCTCCGCACCTCGCGCGCGGAAAACCTGGCCATGGTGCGCGACACCGTGCGCTATCTCAAGGAGCGCGGTCGTGAAGTTATTTTCGATGCCGAGCACTTTTTCGATGGCTATAAGGAGAATGCGGCCTTTGTCATGGAGGTGCTTCAGGCCGCCATATCCGCCGGGGCGGACAGCGTTGTGCTGTGCGATACCAACGGCGGAATGATGCCGCATGACGTGTTCGGTATTACGTCGGAGGTGATCCGCGCCGTGACGGTGCCCGTCGGAATCCATACCCATGACGACGCCGGCCTGGCTGTCGCGAACAGCCTGGAGGCGGTACGGGCGGGGGCGACGCAGGTTCAGGGAACAATCAACGGCTTCGGTGAACGGACCGGCAACGCCAACCTGTGCTCCATCATTCCGTCCCTGATCCTGAAGATGGGCTCTCGCCTGGCTTGTGAACCCTCTCTTGTGCGGCTTCGCGAATTATCCTTGTTTGCCGACGAACTGGTTGGGCTGAGACCGGATGGCAAGGCGCCCTACGTGGGTGAGAGTGCGTTCGGGCACAAGGCGGGCCTGCACGCCAACGCCGTGCAGAAGAATCCGGTCACGATCGAGCATATTGATCCGGCGTTGGTGGGGAACCGCCGCCGGATCCTGATATCGGAAGATGCCGGTGCGAGCAGCATCCTTCTGAAGGCGGCCGAAATGGGGGTGACGGTTGACCGGAACGCGCCGGAGGTCAAGGAGGCGCTTCAGCGCATCAAAGACATGGAGCGCGACGGTTACTCCTTCGAAAGCGCCGATGCCTCGTTCCGCGTCCTGGTTCAGAAGGTGCTCAAACGGCACAAGTCATTTTTCGACCTTGAAGGGTTCCGCGTGATCGTGGAAAAACGAGGCAAGAACGAGCCCTGCATTTCGGAAGCTACGATCAAAGTGCGTGTGAATAACGAGATTGAACATTCTGTGGCGGAGGGCGACGGTCCCGTCAACGCGCTTGATACGGCCCTGCGCAAGGTGTTGACGCGTTTCTATCCGGAAATCACCAAGGTGGCGCTGACTGATTTTCGGGTGCGCATCCTGGATCCCCAGGAAGCTACCGCCGCCAAGACGCGAGTGGTGATTGAGTCGAGCGATGGCAAGGAGACCTGGGGCACGGTGGGCGTGTCGGAGAATATCATCGAAGCCTCTTGGGAGGCGTTGGTCGACAGCGTGGAGTACAAACTGTTCCGCGAAGAAGAAAAGAAGTCCTGCCGATGAAAGAACTTGAAAAGCAGTATGACCCGAAAACGGTTGAGCCTTACTGGTATGATCGCTGGCAGCAAAAGGGTTATTTCCATGGCGACGCCTCGAAGGGAGGGACGCCGTACTGCATCGTCATTCCGCCGCCGAATATTACCGGGATCCTCCACATCGGCCACGCCCTGAACAATACCATTCAGGATATTCTGGTGCGCTGGCAGCGCATGGAGGGCAAGAACACAGTCTGGCTTCCAGGTACGGACCATGCCGGCATTGCCACGCAGAATGTGGTGGAACGCGCCCTTCGAAAGGAGGGCAAAACACGCCACGATATCGGGCGTGAGGCCTTTGTCGGTAAAGTGTGGGACTGGAAAGAGGAGTATGGCGGCACGATCATCAGGCAGCTTAAACGGCTCGGCGCTTCGTGCGATTGGGAACGCGAACGTTTCACGATGGATGCGGGGCTGAGTGAAGCGGTTGAAGAAGTGTTTTGCCAGCTCTATGACAAGGGCTTGATCTATCGTGCCAACTATATCACAAACTGGTGCCCCCGGTGTCATACAGCGTTATCGGATGAGGAGAGTGAACATCAGGATGTAGCCGGAAAATTGTATTTCATCCGTTATCCGGTGAAGCGCGATGGCAAGCTCACGGCCAGCGAATTTGTGGTGGTGGCGACGACAAGGCCCGAGACTCTGCTCGGTGATGTGGCCGTGGCGGTGAACCTGAAAGATGATCGGTACAAGGCTTTGATCGGAAAAACGCTCAGCCTGCCGGTCTTGCATCGGGACCTGCCGGTGATTGCCGATGATTTTGTGGATCCGGCCTTTGGAACGGGCGCCGTCAAAGTGACTCCCGCGCATGATCCCAACGATTTTGAGATGGGACAGCGCCATAAGTTGGCCCCCATTAACGTGATGAATCCGGACGGGACGATGAACGAAGGCGCCGGTCCGTATGCCGGGCTGGATCGTTTTGAATGCCGTAAACGCATTGTCACCGATCTGACGGCCGCTGGATTGATAGAAAAGATCGAGGCGCATCAGCATGCCGTCGGGCATTGCTATCGCTGTGACACCGTGGTCGAGCCCCGTTTGTCGCTTCAATGGTTTGTCAAGATGAAGCCACTGGCCGAACCGGCTCTGCAGGCGATGTTAGACGGGCGCGTTCGGTTTGTGCCGGAGCGGTGGAACAAGGTTTATGCCGACTGGATGGGAAATATCCGGGACTGGTGTATCTCCCGCCAGATCTGGTGGGGCCATCGCATTCCCGTTTACTATTGTGATGCGTGTCATCACCAGTGGGCGGCGCGCGGGAAGCCGGGCCACTGCCCCCAATGCGGCGACGCGAACCTCCGTCAGGATGAGGATGTCCTGGACACCTGGTTTTCCTCGTGGTTGTGGCCGTTCAGCACCTTTGGTTGGCCTCATAAAAATCCGGATCTGGCGCTTTATTATCCCGGCCACACGCTGGTGACGGCGTCCGAGATCATTTTCTTCTGGGTGGCCCGGATGGTCATGGCCGGCATCGAGTTTATGGGTGAGGTTCCGTTCCGTGAGGTCTATATCCATGGCACGGTGCGCGACGATAAAGGCAGGAAGATGAGCAAGAGTCTGGGGAACTCCATTGATCCCTTGACGATCATTGAGGAGTTCAGCGCCGATGCGCTCCGGTACAGTCTCATGATGATCACGGCGACGGGCCAGGATGTTTATCTTTCCAATGAGAAGTTTGAGATTGGTCGTAATTTCGGCACCAAGATATGGAATGCCGCCCGTTATATGCAGATGCAAGACCCTGCCGGTCCTGTTCGTGCGGCGGCGGGCTTTGATGCGGCCTTGCTGAGCGCGGATGACCGGCATATTCTGGCCAAGCTCAGCCAGACCATAGAGGCTTGCACGGAAAATCTGAAGCGCTTCAGATTCAACGATGCGGCTCAGGATCTCTATGCCTTCATCTGGCATGAATTTTGTGACTGGTACGTCGAATATTCCAAGGATGTGCTCTACGGGCAGGATGCCGCCCGTCGAGCCGAAGTGATTAAGGTGATGCACTATGCCTTCTCGACGGCCTTGCGTCTGCTCCACCCGTTCATGCCGCATTTGACCGAAGAATTGTGGCATGGCATGGGATACGGATCGGAGGAGGAGACCATTATGCTGGCTCCCTGGCCGAAGCCGTTAACCGGGGAGTTGGCGCAATGGGGGGCCACGCCTGAGGTGGTGCAGTATGTGGATGCCCGGCATGAATTGATTCGTATGGGGCGTATGTTGCGAGCCGACTGTGGCATTGCGCCGGGGCAGAAACTGGATTACAGCATCAAGCCCAATACCCCGCAGTTGACTGTCTGGTTGAAGGCTGATACGACGACGTTAATGTCCATGCTGAAGGCGAAGTCGGTATCCGTTGATGCGGCCTTTGTTCCTGCCGCGGCCATGCCAAGCGCCCTGACCCCGATTGGGGCCCTCTATATGCCGATCGAAGGGCTCATCGATGTGAAAGCCGAGTCCGTCAAACTAACCAAGCAGCTTGAAGAACTCGGAGGTCATCTGGAGCGCGCCAACATGAAGCTCAATAACCCGAGCTTTATCAATAAGGCCAAACCTGAAGTTGTGGCGCAGTTTGAGAAATCCCGCCAGGAGCTTCAGGAAAAGTTTAATAAAGTGAAGCGCTTGCTCGACATGATGGGGTGACGCCGGTTTTGACAGAGCAGCCATGGCAGACGTATTCATTACAACGGAAAAACGGCAGGCGCTTGAAGAGCGGATGGCCCGATTGGGGATCCAGGAGAAGGATCTGGTCGAGAAGTTTATTCTTGGCGCCGGCTCCGGTGGCCAGAAGCTGAACAAGACCTCGTCCTGCGTATTCCTCCAGCATCCTAAAACGGGGCTTGAAATCAAGTGCCAGCGGGAACGATCACGGGAATTGAACCGGTTTGTCGCCCGACGCGAGTTATGTGAGCGGTTGGAGGAGCGACTACTCGGTCAGCAAAGCGCCCGCCAGCAGGCCAATGAAAAGATTCGCCGGCAAAAACGCCGCCGTTCCCGTCGTCAAAAGGAACGGGTGCTGGATGACAAGCGGAAGCATTCGGTGAAAAAACAAGCAAGACGGAGCGGGAATTTTGAATCCTGAACCCTTCCAGACAGCCGGACAAAAGATCCGGGAGTGGCTGATCCGGTGGTTCTTGATGGCCATCGCGGTGGGCATGGCTGATTTTCTTGTGGCCGGCGTGTCGACTGACGATTGGCCGAGCTTGTTGGCTGCCGCCTTGATTCTCGGGATTTTAAATTCCCTTGTGAAGCCCATTCTGGTCATGGTGGCCATGCCGCTGGTCGTGCTAACGCTGGGGTTCATGCTTCTGTTTATCAATGCCTTTCTGCTTCTCCTGACGAGGCAACTGGTGCCCGGATTTCATGTGGATGGATTTGGCTCCGCGATGTGGGCATCTCTTGTCATTAGCATTGTCAGTATGATTTTGGGTAACAGGCGGAGGTACTTCCGGCCGTCCTCCCGCAAAGCCCCGGCGACCGAGGCTTATTCCGAACCGACGCCGATTAGAAACCCGCCTCCGGGAAAAGGTCCAATCATTGATGTATAACTTATGAAAAACAACGAATCCGGATTAAAAAGTTCCTTTGACCTCGCCATGGAGCGGTTGGCAAAACGCGGCGAGGGGATTACGGCCCTTACCGAGGACCAGAAGCAGGCCATGGCAGAGATTGCGAGTCGTGCTAAAGCCAAAATTGCAGAGATTGAAATCCTATACGAGAAAAAAGTAGCCGAGGCTCGTGCCGCCGGGGATGCGGAGAAGGCGGACAAGATCGAAGGGGAAAAAAGGTTCGAAATCGCCAAGCAACGTGAAAAAGAAGAGTCGGAGCGGAATCGAATCCGCCCCTCCTGATCTGGATCGACTGTTTTGCCCATGAATTCTGAAAAAAAACGCATTCTAGTTGTCAAGCTCAGCTCACTCGGCGATATTTTTCATGCACTTCCGACGGTCCATAATCTGAAAGTGGCTCTGGATGCCGAAATTGACTGGGTTACCCAGCCGGAATATGTGGGATTGGTTCATTGTTTTCCGTGTGTGTCCTCCGTTATCCCTTTTCCCCGGCGTCAATTCTGGCGACGGTCCTGGGAACTGTGGCGAACGATCCGGGCTCAGCGCTATGATTATGTCATTGATCTCCAGGGGTTGATCAAGAGCGCGATTGTGACACGATTTGCCCGTGGCGGGATAACCATCGGGCCCTCGTTTCAACGTGAGGGCGCCAGATTCCTTTACGATGACGTGGCGGGAACACGCAACAAAAACCGTCATGCGGTTGAGGAAAATCTGGACGTGATACGCTATCTTGGGTTGCCGGTCATTCCCGTATCGTTTCCCGTCATGTTCCCGGCACCAACGGGGGATTATCCTGAGCCGAGAGTGGCGCTTGTGCCACTCTCTCGCAGGGCGAACAAAAACTGGCCGGTGTCCCATTTCCTGGAAACTGCCCGGCAACTCCAGATAGAGCGTGGAGCCTCGATATTCCTTTTCGGAAGCAAAGAGGATCGGGTGGTATGCGAGCGCATGCGTGAAGTGTTGTCGGCCACACCGGGTGCCGGGGCTGTCCTTAATTTAGCCGGTCAGACCAGTCTAGTGGAAATGGGCGGCTGGTTTTCCAAAATGAATATGGTTGTGGCGAACGATTCCGGGCCCCTTCATATGGCCGTCGCTCTTGGAATACCGGTGGTTGCCCTGTTCGGTCCGACCGACCCCGGGAGGACGGGACCCTATGGAGTCGGGCAGGGTGTCATCACATCGGAGATGGACTGTTGCCCCTGTTTTGATAAACAATGCCGTTTGCCAAGAGTGGATTGTATGACGGGTATTTCTCCTGATCAGGTGATGGCGGTGATTCGGACACTATTGAACACGGCAAAGATAGGGCAACCATCGTGATGAGTGACTCATTTATTATGAAAGTAACCAGAATAGCCATGGCTACGGTTGTTCTCGTGCTGCTGGTCGCTATGGGCTCGGGGTGCGGCGAGAAAGTCGGGGTTTCCGATGAGTCCGAAAGGGATTACCCCGGCATGAAGAAAGCCAGGGAATTTGAAAATGCAAATGACCTGGACGGGGCGCGGAAAGCCTACGAGGGGATTTTGGATCGCGATCCCCTGATTGCGCGCGCCCATCTGGCCTTGGCCTTCCTTTTGGAGAAAACGGGAAAGAATTACGCCGAGGCGATTTATCATTTTCGCCGGTATTTAACGCTGCGCCCGGATACGGAAAAGAAAATGATGATTGAGAGTCATATCCGTACCGCTACGCTTTGTTTTGTGGGGACGGTTTTCCCAAATCAAGCGGCCATGCTGTCCCGGATGGCGGAGGTTGAAAAGGAAAATAAAGCCCTGAAGATTCGTGTTGCTAATCTGGAGTCTCAGACGGTGCAATTGCGTGTTGCGTTGGCTGCAGCACGGGCAAAAAATGCGGTGAAAAAGGAAAAGACACCGCCTTGAAGACGCGCTTGAATCAGGCGGTGGCGATTGCTAGCATGACGATGTCAGCGTTTAGCTAAAACGCGGAAAAGAACAAAAGAGGAGACACTTATGGGTACGGATTTCTTTGATGACGATCTGGCGCAACGGCGCGGGGCAAGCAAGTCCACTTCACTTGGGGCCGGGCCGGATGGCATGATGAATCTGAAGTCCGATGACCTGGCAAGCCGTCCTCTTTCCGATATTAACATTACCCGCATGGCGCGGCACCGTGAAGAAGTCAACACCCAGAAAGCATCGGCTAAACTCCATATTGAACGCCTGAAGCAGAAGCAGAGCGAGATGGAGCGTGAGGAGCAAATGCTCTCGGATCTGCTTGAAAAGCAGGATCAATATGAGCGTGGCAAGCAGGAGATGATTGACCGGCATTCTGAGAGTTTGGTGTCGCTCCAGAAACTGGGTGACCATGCGTCCCGCCAGGTTGAAGTGTACTTCACTACGCGGGATCGACTGGCGGCCGCTTTGGATGAACTTCAGAAAATCAATGACACCAACTGGCCCGAGGAGTCGTTCCGGGATGAATTGAATAAGGCTGTTGTACAGATTGATGCGATCAGGAGCGATTTTGTCAAGGCGCAGGCGACCATTGAGGCGGTGGGCGGGCCGGTCATATTGTTTGATGAACAGGCCCGCAAGACTTCCACGCAGGATGAGGATGAGTTTGAGACGACAACAAAAGGCTTTGGATATTGGCTAAAGGTCGGTTTTGCCGTCAGTCTGCCGCTTGTCGTGGCGATTGTTGCGGCTGTGATTATTCTGGTCGTGAAGGGACGTTAAGGAGATATGCAACGGGGCCGGCGAAAAAATTCACGTTTGCAGGAGAGACTCGACTCTCTCCAGCGCGAGCTTGCCCGTGTGGAAAGCGATATCAAGGGTATCTCGCATGCCATCGATAGTCCCGATCCGGAACAGGTGCGACGTCGGCTTAGTAAAGTTTCAATCCAAGAGGCGCCCCGGGCGAGTTCGCCCGAACCCATATTTGAGACGCCTGTGTCACAGGGGACCGCCTATACGGAGGACGTGGCGATTCCCAAACCCGTTCCAGATCAACGCTTCCAAACGTATTTCGGAAGCGGCAGTCTTCATTCTGTCCGACCGCTCCGCCAGGAGCGCAGGGTTCAACGGAATAAGGCTGTTTTTATGTTTGTTCTGGCGTTGGTGTTTCTATACTTCGTCTACAACTTGATTTTCTGAGCACTTTGAAGACGCGCCTTCTGTGTGGTTGAGGCGATCAATCCCGTTTGAAGGTCTGTGACTTCAATCGTAAGTTGGAGGTAGGCCTGTCCCTTTTTCGACAACGTGATGGGTATTGAAAATGCCTTCGTGATTTTGATCAGGGAACCCGTGAGCATATAGCGGGCGCCCAGTTTCTTACCAATCACGGTTTGTGTTTCCGGAGAGCAATTGGCCAGTTGATAGCCCTGTCCCATCATCCATGCGTCGCGTAGACTCTCGTCGATGAAACTGGCTTTCCCGCAGTTAATCAGTTTCGTTCGTATCGTGTCAGCGATGATTTTGGTCTCAAAGGGTTCATCCGTTCGGTTCTCAATACCCATGACCACCAGGATAGGCTTTTCGGCAAATATGGATGAGGAGAGGAGGTCACTATTAACCTCTTCGGCGAGCCGTTTCAGGTCACCAAACTCATCGTTGGTAGTCACGGGGAGGGGCGCCGCTTTACCCGCGTTATTCGGCGTGGGGACTGGGGAGGTGGTGCAGCCCTCACCCATGGCGATGGCCGCCACGATCAACGCAAGGCGCATCATAACAGGCATAAATGGGGACATCCGTTCACCTTCCTTAACTGTGCTCTATCCTACAAGCGTCTGGTTACAACTCAACTTGAATTCCGACCTCAATCACCCTGTTGGGAGGGATCCGGAAAAACTTGGAGGCATCCCAGGCATTTCGCGACAGATAGGCAAATAGAATTTTTCGCCACGGTCTCATGTTTCGACCGTTTACCAGTATCAGCGTTTCGCGTCCGAGGAAAAAGGTTGTCCTCATTGGATCCAGATCAAGTCCCTCGATGCTCATGTTTTTCAGGAGGGTTGACAGATCCGGATCCTCGCTGAAGCCATATCGTACTTGGATTTGATAGAATCCTTCTGGAAGCGCTTTTATTTGGGTTCTTTCGTTCTCCGGCACACGGGGGATATCTTCGGTCTGGATGGTGATGAAGACAATTTGCTCATGCAGAATTTTGTTGTGCTTATAGTTATGAAGCAGTGTGCGGGGGATTCCGTTCGGATTTCCGGTCAGGAATATCGCTACGCCGGGTACCCGGTGAGGTTTTGAGGAAGCCACATCATTGATGAAAAGATCGATCGAAATGGCGGCTTCGGCCATTTGCCGCCCCAGGATTTCACGCCCTCGATACCAGGTTGTCATCATGATGATAAACCCGACAGAGATGGCTAAGGGAACCCATCCGCCGTCACCGATTTTCAGGATATTTGACCCAAAAAAAGTGAGATCCATGAACAGGAAGGGCACCGCGATAAGGCCTACGACGGGCCACGGCCAGTGCCATAGGCGGCGCATCACGGAAATCATAAACAACGTTGTAATAAGCATGGTGAGCGACACGGCCACCCCGTAGGCACCGGCCAGGCTGTCGGAGTTTTTGAACCCGATCACCAGCAGTATGGTGCCCACCAACATGAGCGCACTCACCAAGGGGAGATAGACCTGGCCGATCTGCCTTTTTGAAGTGTGAATGATGGATAGACGCGGGCAATAGCCGAGTTGGATCGCCTGCCGGGTCATGGAGAAGGCACCCGAAATAATGGCTTGTGAGGCGATGATGGTGGCTGCCGTGGCGAGCGCAACCATCGGGTAAATAGCCCAGTGGGGAACGTTCCTGTAGAAGAGATTCGAAATCAAATCCTGCTTCAGGGCGATTTGACCGTGTATCAGGGTCACGCTTTGAGGATCAGTTAATTGATGGAGCATCCAGGCACCCTGGCCGCAATAGTTCAATACAAGCGCCGGCATGACCAGGGTAAACCACCCGAGCCGAATGGGGCCGACGCCAAAGTGACCCATGTCGGCATAAAGCGCTTCGCCCCCCGTAACCGCCAGAAAGACGGCCCCCATGGTTACAAACGCCTGCCATCGGTTATTTATGAAAAACTCTATCGCATGCAGGGGATTTATGGCGGACAGAATGCCTGGTGCTCCGATGATGGAGCGGATTCCCAGAATGGCGATGGAGGCAAACCAGAACAGCATTACCGGGCCGAATATGGCGCCCACTTTCTGGGTGCCATGTCGTTGCATCCAGAACAAAGCGACCAGGATGATCAGCGAGATGACGATAATCGCATGGGGTGAGACTGTGATCGATCCCATATTCAAACCCTCAACGGCGCTTAGCACAGAAATCGCCGGCGTGATAAGGCCGTCGCCATAAAGCAGGGAGGCCCCAAAGAGTCCGAGCAAAACAAAAAACAACGTTCCTTTCCCCGCTTTTCGATCGCGGTTAACCAGCGCCATCAGCGCCAGAATGCCGCCCTCGCCACGGTTGTCAGCCCGAAGCACCAAGGCCAGGTATTTAATCGTAATGAGGGTGAGCAATGACCACAGGATCATGGAAATGATGCCGAGAATGTTGGCTTCGGTTGGGAGAACCCCGCACCCAGGGGTGAAACTGACGCGGGTGGAGTAAAGGGGGCTTGTGCCAATATCGCCATAAACGACACCCAGCGCCGCGATGGTAAGCCCCAGAAGTGCACGCTTAGAATGGCTTGAGTTCATATTCGCATCGGGAGTCGGGCAAATGGCTTTTTCTGAATCATTTGCGCCATTTCCGGGCAGGGGGTGGAGGGGTAGATGAATCGGGTTTTTCCTGGCTTTTAATGACGGCATCCGCGTGACGTGGATATTTGAAGACGGGTTTGAATCCGGCAGTGGCGAGACGCTGTGTCAGGGCCTTGATGGTTTCAAGGGGGGTGTTGGATGGGATTTCGATGATTAAAGGAATATTGGGTTGGGCATGGCTTTTTTTCAGGGCCGTGATCAAGCTCGAGGAATCGACCGTTCTGTCGTTTATGAGGAACAATGAAGGGGACTTCATGATCAGAATGGGCTGATCTTCAGTTCCCGCAGGCATAGTCCGGCATCCGGTGAGACTGGAAGAGGCCATTAACAAGATCGATAGGCTCGCTATGAATTGTAATGTGCTTTTCATAAACAGAGCGAAACAATAGGAGATCTTATTGAAAAACTCCAGTATAGAGTGCGATCTGCTGATCGCTTGGCTGATCGCTTTGAAAAACTCTTTATGAATGCGGTCGCATTCGCTATGGTCTAAGGCTTTACGAGTCAAGGGAACCCTTTGCTTATGGAAACGAAGAAGAAAATGAGAATTCTGTCGGGGATCCAGCCTTCGGGAAAGCTGCACCTTGGCAATTATTTCGGTATGATGAAGCCCGCCCTGGAACTTCAACAAAAAGGGGACGCTTTTCTCTTTATCGCCGATTATCATGCCTTGACGTCCGTGGCCAATCCCGAGGTTTTGCGCCAGAATATCCGTGATGTCGCGCTCGATTTTCTCGCCTGCGGACTGGATGCGACCCGGACGGTGTTTTTCCGCCAAAGCGATGTGCCTGAAGTTCTTGAACTGACATGGTTGTTATCCACGGTAACCCCGATGGGGCTACTTGAACGTTGCCACTCTTTCAAAGACAAAACGGCGAAGGGACTTGCCGCTTCGCACGGGCTGTTTTCTTATCCTGTCTTGATGGCGGCGGATATTCTTGAGGTGCAGGCCACCACGGTGCCTGTGGGACGCGACCAGAAACAACATGTTGAGGTTGCCCGCGACATTGCCATAAAATTCAATATGCAGTTCGGCGATACCTTTACCATTCCGGAGTCGGTGATCCGTCCGGATGTGGCCGTCGTGCCCGGGGTGGATGGCCAGAAGATGTCTAAGTCGTATAACAACACCATTGAAATATTTGGTTCGGAAAAAGATACCCGGGCGAGAATGATGAGAATTGTGACCGACAGTACCCCTCTGGAGCTACCCAAAGATCCCGCGACGTGCAACGTCTTTGCCTTATACAAACTATTCGCGTCTGATTCAGAGCTGGCCGAGATGGACGCCCGCTACCGGGTGGGCGGGTTTGGTTATGGGGTGGCGAAAAAAGCCCTGTTCGAAGCCATGTGGACGTATTTCGAACCCTTCCGCAAGCGGCGCGAGGAATTGGAAAAAGATTCCTCGTTTGTAGAGGCGGTGCTGAGAGAAGGCGCGGAGCGGGCCCGGACAGAAGCCCGCAAGACATTATCGGCGGCCCGACGGGCGGTTGGTTTGGAGTAGACGCAGGCATAAACGGGTCGCATTGACCTTGGCCTTGCTGATTTGAAGGATTCATATGACTCAAATTGTGGTTCAGGATGATTATAAGGTGTCACTCGAAGTGTTCGAGGGCCCTCTTGATCTTCTCTTGTATCTGATCAAGAAGGATGAAGTGGATATCTACAACATCCCCATTGAGCGGGTGACCAAGCAGTACATGGAGTATCTCTCCCTCATGAAGCTGCTTGATCTTAACATTGCCGGTGAATTCATCGTCATGGCCGCCACGCTGATGATGATCAAGAGCCGCATGCTGTTGCCGGTCGATGTGCGCCCGGAGATCGAAGACGAGGAAGAGGATCCTCGCTGGGAACTGGTAAAGCAACTGGTGGAATACAAGAAATTCAAGGAAGCGGCCTCCCATCTTCAACATCGCGAATACCTTCAGGAGAACGTTTTTGCCTTTGGAAGCGATGCCAGCGGGGGGATTGAGGAAGGACCCGGAGTCGGGCTGGGGGATGTCAGTTTGTTTGACCTGATTTCGGCCTTTAATGATGCTTTGAAGAAAATCAAGGTCGAGGATTTCGGGGAGATCCACGACGAGCAGTTCACAGTCGTTGATAAAATCGAATTTGTACTGGGGACGGTTAAAACGAAGGGGAAAGTCACGTTTTCCGCCCTCTTTGAGAAGGCCGCCAGCCGGAATGAGATCGTGTGCACGTTCCTGGCTATTTTGGAGTTGATCCGGCTGCGCCAGCTTGGGGCGCAACAGGATGCCGATTTTGGCGAGATCGTGATTGTGAAAGAAGCGGACGTTTAAGGGGATTAAGTTATGGAGGCGATACAGGTGGAATTAAAACAGGTCCTCGGGGCGATCATTTTTGCGGCACGTCAACCCATGACCGTTGGGGCGATTCGGAAAGTCTTGCAGGAAACGGCTGAGATCAACCGCGAAGAAGCCGGGGTTTATGGTTCGGTTAAAGACGCGGAACTCAAGGCGTGTCTGCGGCAGCTTCAAACGGAATGCGAGACCAGCAAAACAGGTGTTCATTTGGTGGAAAATGCCGACGGGTTTCGTTTTCAGAGCGATCCCATAGGCGGCACCTGGGTGCGCCACATGCTGAATGTGGGGAAACCCACCCGGCTGTCCCGTCCGGCTTTGGAAACGCTTGCCATTATTGCCTACCGGCAACCCATTTCGCGCGCCGAACTGGAAGGGGTGCGCGGGGTTGCGGTGGATCATGTGATCCGGATGCTCATGGAAATGCAGCTTATCAAGATTGTCGGGCGAAGCGAGTTGCCTGGGCGCCCCATGCTTTATGGCACGACGGCCCTGTTTCTTGAGCATTTCGGCCTCAAGGAGGTTAAGGATCTTCCCGGGATTGCTGAATTGAGCCGGATGGATGCATTACGGCAGAAGCAGGAAATCAGCGCCAAGGAGGCGGCGGCCACGGTGGCACCAGCCGTGGAGGCCCCCGTTGAAAACCCTGATCCGTCGGATCCGTCCGATCCATCGGATGATGACGATGACGATTCGGATGATGACGACGACGATGAAGACGACGACTCAGGCGAGGAGAAGTCATGAATTTGGACGCAGTTCGAAAAAAAATAGACGGCGTAGACGCAAAACTTGTCAAACTCCTGAATGAGCGTACGCGGTATGCGTTGGAAATCGGTAAGCTGAAGAAGAAAGACGGAAAAAGCATTTATGTCCCCGCTCGTGAAAAGCAGGTGCTAGCCCGTGTTTCAGAACTCAGTCAGGGTCCGCTTTCAGATAAGTCGATCCGGGCCATTTATCGGGAAATCATGTCTGCGGCCCTGGCGCTTGAGAAGAATCTCAAGGTGGCTTACATGGGACCGCCGTCTACGTTCTCGCATCAGGCCGCTCGCAGCCGGTTCGGAGGAAGTGTTGACTATCTGTCGTGTGAGACAATCAGTGATGTATTCGAAGCGGTCGAGAAACAAATGGCTGATTACGGGGTGGTTCCGGTCGAGAATTCAACCGAGGGCGCTGTAACGTATACGCTCGACCGGCTGACCGAAACCACGCTGAAAATTTGCGCAGAATTATACCTGCCGGTTTCTCAAAGCCTGCTTTCGCGGGTGTCGCGGGACAGTATTAAGAAATTATACAGTCATCCCCAGGTGCTGGGGCAGTGCCGACAATGGACGCAGCGGGAAATGTCCGGGGTGGATCTGATTCCCGTGGCAAGCACGGCCAGGGCGGCAGAACTGGCGGCCAAGGAGGACAATGCCGGCGCCTTGGCGAGTCAGCTGGCGGCGGAGATATACGGCCTTAATGTCCTGGAAACCGATGTGCAGGATATAAGTGGTAACACCACCCGCTTTTTAGTGATTGGCAACAGCCAGAATCCTCCCACGGGTGAGGACAAGACATCCCTTCTGTTTGCGGTCCAGCACAAGGCGGGCACACTTTATAGCGCCTTGGAATCGTTTAAGAAGTTCGGCTTGAATTTGACCAAGATTGAGTCTCGCCCGAGTCGGGGTAAACGCTGGGAATATTTCTTTTTTGTGGATGTTGAAGGCCATGCGGAGGATAAGCCACTGAAGAAAGCTCTGGCGGATTTGGCCAGCCAGTGTGCGCTTATGACCGTGTTGGGATCCTATCCGAAAGCCTAACCAGAGAGAGTCGATGATGACGATTAAAGACTTGGCGAAACCATGGGTGGCGGGGCTTGGGATCTACGAGCCGGGTCGGCCAATCGAGGAGGTTGCCCGCGAAATGGGGTTTCAGGACGCGGATGAGATCATCAAGCTGGCCTCCAATGAAAACGCCTTGGGGCCGTCTCCGAAGGCGGTTGCCGCCATGAAAAAGGCAGCGCGACAGATGCATCTGTATCCGGATGGAGGTGCCTTCTACCTACGCCAGGCGCTCGGGCAGAAACTGAATATTTCGCCTGAGCAGATTATCGTGGGTTCGGGTAGCAACGAATTGATTGAGTTTATCGGACATGTGTTTCTGGATTCTTCGACCGCCATCGTCATGGCTGATCGGGCGTTTGTGGTTTATAAACTGGTGGCGGATATGTTCCGGGCCCGTACCATCAAAGTACCCATGAAGGATTTTACCCACGATCTGGACGCCATGCTGGCGGCTATCACTCCGGATGCCCGGATCGTTTTTGTGGCCAATCCTAACAACCCAACGGGAACGATGGTAGATCAGGCCGCCCTCGACCGGTTTATGGAGCGGATTCCGGATCATGTGGTAGTGGTGTTTGATGAAGCCTATATCGAACTTCTCCCTCCTGACCGTCAGCCTGATTGCCTGAAATATGTTCGCGACGGACGAAAGGCGATCGTGCTTCGAACGTTTTCCAAGACTTACGGTCTGGCCGGTCTGCGGATCGGGTATGGAATTGCGTCGGAGGATTGCATCAAGCTGATGCAGCGTGTTCGACAACCGTTCAATACCACGGCCATGGCGCAGGTGGCGGCCATTGCGGCATTGGAGGATGATGCGTTTGTCGCCAGAACCCGGGCGATGACTCAGGAGGGGGTCGCCTATTTTGAAGCCGTGTTCAGCCGGATGAAGCTTGAATACGTGCCCACGGCCGCTAACTTTATTCTGGTGAAAGTCGGGCCAGGGCGGGCCATATTTGATGCCATGCAGAGGGCGGGTGTGATTGTTCGCTCCATGGATCCCTATGGCCTTCCGGAATACATCCGGATCACCGTCGGAACCCGGACTGAAAACAAGCGGTGTATTTCGGCGCTTAAGAAAATCATCAAGGAATTGTCTCGGAAGTAATGGCTTGCCCTATGAATAAAGTTGCCATAATCGGGTTGGGTTTGATGGGAGGCTCTCTGGGGTTGGCTCTTAAATGTAAGGGGCTCGCCAAGGTAAGCGCCTCTGCCCGCCGTGAAGAGACACGGCGTCTCGCGTTGAGCATGGGCGCGGCGGATGAAGTCTTTGAGTCTCCCCGCGAGGCGTTGCGGGGTGCGAATATTGCCGTGTTCTGTACGCCGGTATGCAGTATCTTGGCTCTGGCACAGGACTGCCTCTCCGCCTTTGAACCCGGCTGTGTGATCACCGACGTAGGCAGCACCAAGGCGGATCTCGTTCGTGATATGACCCTTCTTCTTTCGGGTTCCAAGGTGGCCTTTGTGGGAAGTCATCCCATGGCCGGTTCTGACAAAACTGGACTGGAGGCGGCCAAGGCAAATCTGTATCAGGGAGCCGTGACGGCCATCACGCCTGTGGCTGGAACACTGGATTCGGCGGTGCAATCCATAGAAACGTTCTGGTGTGGGGCAGGGGCAAATGTGGTGAGAATTGCCCCTGATGCCCATGATATCCTCGTGGCGCGCAGCAGTCATTTACCGCATCTTATCTCCGCGCTGCTGGTTGCCACTGCGGGACGTAACAGTCCAGTCGATCTGCCGAAATTCTGCGGCCCCGGATTCCGTGACACCACCCGTATTGCCGCCGGCTCCCCTGATATGTGGCATGATATTGTAAAAACCAACCGGGATGCGATTTTGGCGGAACTCCACGCCTATAATAATGAACTTGCTGGGTTGATATCCGCGATCGAGAAACAGGATTTCGGCCGGGTAAAGTTTTTTTTGGAGCATGCCCGCATGCTTCGGCAGGAGCTATCCGGATGATTCGGGGATCGGTCGTGTTGACAGAAGTGGATGTTTTTTGTAATAATTAACCCCGTTTTGTAACACTAATAGGAGAAAATCCATGTCGTATGTGATATCAGAAAAATGCACAAAGTGTGGCAGCTGCGCCCCTGTGTGTCCCCAGGAAGCGATTGCCGAAGGTTCCAAGCAGTTCGTGATCGATGCCGATAAATGTGTGGATTGTGGCCTCTGCGCCGGCGAATGTCCGGTCGAGGCGATTTCTCCTGCATGATGAATGGCGGTTATCGGTTTCTGTTCGGCCCAGTACGCTCACGGCGACTGGGCCGTTCTTTAGGTATCGATCTCGTCCCTCTTAAGGTTTGTACCTACGACTGCCCGTATTGTCAGGTCGGTGTGACCACACTGAAAACGCTGGAGCGACGCGACTATGTTCCCGTGGCTGAGGTTCTGGCGGAATTTGATGATTGGCTGGCTCGTGACGGGCAGGCGGATTGCGTAACCTTGGCTGGCGGTGGCGAGCCCACCCTCCATCTCCGGTTTGGCGAGGTGATTGAGGCCATTGGGGCGCGATGTTCATTGCGTCGCATCTTGCTGAGTAATGGTTCGCTTTTTTCAGACCCCGAAGTTCGGGGTTCGGCCGCCAGGGCGGATGTGGTCAAAGCGACCCTCAGTGCCTGGGATCAGGTTTCTTTTGAACAGATGCATCACCCTCATCCTGACTTGACGTTTGACGCTTTTCTTGAAGGTTTAAAGATCTTCCGGACTGATTTTCACGGTGAATATTGGCTGGAAGTCTTTGTTGTGTCCGGCCTGAATGATGATCCCGAAAGGATCGGGCGTATCGCCGAGTTGGCCCGCAGGATTCAGCCGGATCGGATCCACTTGAATACGGCCGTACGTCCTGCGAGAGATAGTTCGGTGCTGCCCGTTTCATCCGCTCGCATGGATGAATTGGCCCGTCTCTTTTCGCCGGTGGCTGAAGTGATCGGGGTGGCCACAGCCGGGGCGCCCATTCCAAAAGGCGCAATGAATCAACTTGAACGATCCGGGACAATACTGGCTTTGCTACAGCGGCATCCCTGTACCGCTGTTGACATCTCGAAAACCCTCGGACTTTCGGTTGCTGAAGTCGAGCAGGCCATCGATTCCTTGAGTAACCTTGGACGAGTGCGGCGTGAACCGGTCGGTTCCGGCGACTTCTTTGTGGCGACGTGAGATGGGGTTGACTATGGCGGATTCCCTTCCGGAACAATTGAAGACCGATGGCTCTCCCCTGACGGACATTCAAATCCGCCGGGGTCTGCGCGTGAATATTATTGCGGGTAGTCTGGGTAGCATCTGGGGCATTATTGTGGGCGGCATGCCGCTGACGATGTTTATGAATGCCCTCGGGGCGAGTGGCGTCATGATTGGGTTGACGGCCACGGTGGGTCAATTGGCCATGGCCCTTCAAATCCCATCCGCTTTGTTGGCGGAGCGATTGCCGGCTCGCAAGCCCTATTGGGGCACGGTGGTGTTGCTACACCGGTTGTTGTGGTTTATCCCGGCTTTGCTGCCGCTTCTAGTCGTGCCCGGCACGTCGTGGGTGGCGGGGGCCGTGGTGGGCGTGGTGGCGGTCAGTGCGGTGCTGGCGCAACTGGGAACGGCTCCTTGGTGGAGTTGGATGGCAGAATTAGTTCCGGCGCAATCGCGCGCGAGTTTCTGGGGGATCCGGCACAGTCTGGCATCATTTTCCGCGTTGGTGGGTATCGTACTGGCTGGTTGGGTGTTAGATGCTTTCAACGATCCAGCCCAGCCGCGCCGCCTTCTCACCGGCTTTGTCATAGTATTCAGCTTTGCCGCGCTTCTCGGGGCTGCGGATGTCATTGTTCATATGTGGGTGCCGGAACCCAAGCCCGGCGGAGTGATCCGTCGCGAGGGCCTCTTGAACCGGTTTTTCCATCCACTCGCCCATCGCGACTTTCTATGGTTGACACTGGCCATGGGGGTTTGGACATTTGGCATCGGACTGATCGCTCAGCTGGGGTTTGTGTATCTCAATCGCATTTATCATATCGGGTATGCCGCCATGTCGGCGATGGTGATCAGCAGCATGATTGGCGCGTCCATCGCGGGGTTCTTGTGGAGTTACGTGATGGATCGCGTGGGGGCGAGAAACTTCGGCGCTGTCATGATGATCGTGGCGCCATCCCTGGGCGCCTTCTGGTTTTTCATGCGCGATATCACCGTGCTGATCGACTTGCCGTTTCTTCCGTCCTTCACCGTGGCCCAGCCGATACTGATCCTGATGGTCGTCAACATTTTTGCCGGGCTATTTTATTCAGGGGTGGGCCTGTCCCAGGTTAGTCTGGCGGCGGCGCTGATGCCGGCCCATGGGCGCACCATGGCCATGGCTGTGCATTGGAGTGTGGTGGGGGCGATCGGCGCCCTCGGGCCGCTGGTTGCCGGCAAAGTGATGGATTGGATGAATGCACATCCCTTTACCTGGGTTATGCCCACGGGTACCGTGTTTGGATTCTTTCACGTCCTGATTCTCATGCAAATGGCGTTGGTCTGGCTGGTGGCTGTGCGTATGCTCTTAAACGTCCGCCAACGCGAGGGTGAGATGACCTTTCGTACGGCGCTGGCCAGCCTGCATGTGGGTAATCCGCTGCGGTTATTTACAGGAACCTATAATATTCTGGCGATGCTCAGTTCGACGACCTGTGACGGGCGTGCGGATGCGGTGCGCAAACTGGGCGAGGATCGCCTGCGGATTGCTGTGCGCGACCTGATCGAAAAATTGGATGATACCTCGGCCGACGTGCGCGAAGAGGCCGCCATGGCGCTGGGCCGGATCGGCAGCCCTGATGCGGTGGAGGCCCTGGTTCATAAACTCGATGATCCCCACATTGACCTCATGCCTCAAATTGCCCGGGCGTTGCGTCAGGCCCATGACCGGTCAAGTGTTGACGCGCTCATCCGCCGCCTCAGTGACGGTGATCGGGAAACGGTATCCGAAACCGCTCGCACGCTGGGCGAGATTGGCGATGAGCGCGCCACGGAACCCCTCATGAAGGTGCTGGCGGAAAGCCACGACTCGAAGATTGTGTCAGCCTCCAGCGAGGCGCTTGCCAAGTTGGGCGAAATGGCCGCCATTTATGAGATTTTGCCGCGCCTGCAACAGACGGTCAACCCCGTGCTCAAGCGTTCACTGGCGGTGGCCGTTGCGGATTTGATCGGCGATCCCAGCGAATTTTATCGAATTTTAGTCCGCGAGCAGCGGGCCCGTGGATCCGAAGTCGAACGGATGTTGTTCAAGCTCAGGGACTTGATTGCCTCTGCCACGCGCGAGCATTTGCAAGGACAGGGACGGGCATTGATCGAGAAAACTCGGCAGATCGAACTGGCTTATGTCGCGGGGCGGATCGACGGCATTGAAGACGCGCTGTTTGATTTAGCGATCGGGTTGGCAGCCTTGCGTTATGGAATTGAGTTTGGCGGGGATGAAGAGGTGTTTGTCGAATCGCTGATCTGGCATGACCCCCGGTTCGGGGCCGGGGTGTGGTATCTGGAGTTGATGCGTGAAGCCCGCGATAAGGATGGACCCAAAGTTCGACCGGATGACACGAGCGCCCTGTTGGGCCTCTACATCCTGTCCCATTGGGTGGCCACATAAGTCAGGCTGGCCTGTTGCGCGCTGTTGCGAGCTTGACCCCCGTGTCATGGATGTGGATACTCGCTTCATCAATCATTGATTCTTGGAAAGGTTTTAGCGGATATGTTGACTCTATTATTATCATTACTCACCATGGGTGGTTTGTGGGTTGGACTTCATTACGGTTGCCACCTGCACGTCTGGAGTGTCGTTATCTCGGTTCTCGCGGGGGTTGGCATACAGGTTTCGTCCACACTCTGGATTCGCAAGAGGATCAACTCCATTATGGCAGGCATTCAGGCACGCATCACGGAACGAAACAATGTGCTCAAACGAAAATATGAACAACTCGCCAGTCGTGGCGGGAACATCAGGTTTATCATGGATCAGGCCCGAAAGGATCAGGACGCCATGCTCACCGAGGCGCTGGAAACCACCCGTAAGATGGATCCTTATTGCCGGTGGAGCCTGCTGCTTGACCGGCAGATCAATGCCCTGCGGGTGCAGTTCCTCTTCCAATTGAAGAAGTTTGATGAAGTGGATCGTCTTCTGCCTAAAACCATGCTTGCCGATCCTATCTTGTGTTGCATGAAAATGTGCCGGCAGTATCATCTTGGCGAGGAAGCTGAACTTCAGAAAACCTATGATAAGTACCGGAAGAAATTCAAGCATGACGCCACGCTCATTTATGCCTCCTATGCCTGGATGTTGATCCGGAAGAAGCAGACTGAAAAAGCGCTCAAGGTTCTAGTGGATGGTAAAACGGCGACCGATGATGAAACTTTGGAGAAAAACTGGGAACACGTTGCCAATGGCAGGTTCAATCAATTTTCCAACTCTGGCTTAGGCGAATCGTGGTACGCCTTGCTGCTTGAGGAACCCAAGCAGCCCAAGCAACCCGCCCCCCGTCAGGTTCGCCCCGGCTCAAAGTTCAGACGGTTCTGACCTGTGGAATTTTATGAAATCCGCTCATCTCACCGCTGCCTCCGCCGTGCCCGCTCCGGGCGGGGCCGGAAAGGGTGGGGCGATGATGACCGACGATCCCTACGTGTCGCTGTATGTGGCGCATCTTGAACATGAGCGCAATGCCTCACGGCATACCGTGGCCAATTATCTCATGGATATCGCCCAGTTTGTCCGCTTCACTTGGACAGGTGATGCCCTGCCGCCATATCCGTGGGGTTCGGTGGATCGATTCAAGTCGCGCGCGTTTTTGATTGATTTCCAAAAACGGGGAAGCGAAGCCACCACCACATCGCGAAAACTGTCCAGTCTGCGCGCATTCTACAAATTTATCGAGCGGGAGGGACTGGTGACGGTAAACCCATTCAGCGGTTTAAAATCCCCAAAACGCGCGAAAAAACTGCCGAATTTTCTGTCGCCGGATGAGGTCAACCGCCTTTTGGAAATGCCCATGAAGCTATGGGCCGATGCCAGGAAACCGAAACAGGAGCGGGAGCGGAAACTGGCGGAATACTGTGCCCATCGCGACCAGGCGATCTGGGAAGTGTTATACAGCACGGGGGGGCGTATTTCCGAGATTGTCGGGCTGCTTGAACCCCAGGTAGATAGGCTGAGCGGCGTGGTGCAAGTGCGTGGGAAAGGGAAGAAGGAACGGCTGTGCGCCTTGGGGCGGCCCGCTGCCAAAACGTTAAAGGTCTCCCTGGCGCTTCGCAATGAGCTCTGGCCTGAACTCGAGCGTCGGCGCCCCAATGACAGGCCGCTTTTTCTGAATGTTCATGGCAGTAAACTGACGAGCCGCTCCGTGGAGCGATTGTTGAAGAAATACCTGTTAGCGGCCAATTTGAATCCGGAAATATCGCCGCACGCCCTGCGTCATTCCTTCGCCACCCACATGCTGGATGCCGGTGCCGATCTGCGGAGTGTTCAGGAACTCCTGGGCCATGCCAGTCTTTCCACCACCCAGATTTATACGCATGTTACGGTGGAAAAATTGAAGAAAGTGTACAATGATGCGCACCCACGGGCGTAATGATCCATGATTTGGCTGATCTATAATTTATTGTTCCCCATCCTGTTCCTGGCGATGTTGCCGTATTTCCTGTTCCGGATGTGTCGGCGGGGCGGCTATGCAAAGGGCTTTATGCAGCGGCTGGGGCTCTATGACGCGGAATTGAAGGCCCGCATCGGCCAGCGGCCCCGTGTCTGGGTTCATGCCGTGAGCGTGGGTGAAACCTATGTGGCGCTCAGGCTTATGGAAGAATGGAGGCAGGCGCAACCGGACATCGCCTTTGTAATGACCGTTAACACGTCTACGGCGCATTCCTTGGCGACCAAGGCCATGAATAAGGCCGATGCGCTGGTCTATTTCCCCGTCGATTTCCCCGTCGTTATTCGGCGTGTGCTGGGGCTGTTGCGGCCGCAGATGCTGGTGCTGACGGAATGTGAATTTTGGCCGAACCTGATTCGGTTGAGTAACGCAAAAAAAATTCCCATGATGTTAATCAATGGGCGGATGTCCGATCGTTCTTTCAAGGGCTATTATCGTCTTCGATGGATTTTTACCCCTTTACTCAACATGTTGGATCATTTGTGTGTGCAGGGCCCTCAGGATCGGGATCGGTATCTGTCGCTGGGAGTGTCGCCCGGGCGCGTTCAGGAAACCGGCAGCGCGAAGTATGATGTGGCGCTCAAGGAGCCGGGTAATCCGGAAATGGCGGCGTCAATATTGGCCGCGGCGCAAATGGCCGCCGGCGATTTGATTTTGCTGGGGGGGTCAACCTGGCCGGGTGAGGAAGAGGTGCTTCTCGACTATTTCGTCCAGGCGAAGGTGAAATATCCCGCCCTGAAGCTGATTCTTGTTCCGCGTCATGCCGAGCGTCGGGATGAGGTGGTGGGACTGATCGAGCGGCGGAGCCTGACGTATGTGCAACGCAGCAAGGGCGCGGGGGACGGGACAGGGGCTTCGCCGGCGGTTCTCTTGCTGGATACCACGGGTGAGTTGCGGCATCTCTATTCGGCAGCCACGGTTATTTTCATTGGGAAAAGCCTGACCCAACATGGCGGCCAGAATATCATCGAGCCGGCCGTCTGTGGCAAACCCGTGGTGGTGGGCCCAAATATGGAGAATTTTACCGATATCGTGCGCGAATTCAAGGCCGCCGGGGCCTTGATCCAAGTGAATACCACGGTAGAACTGAATACAGTGTTGGATCAACTGCTTGCCGATGAATCGATGCGCAAAACCATTGGCGATCACGCCGGCGCCCTGGTCCTCAAAAATCGGGGCAGCATCAGGGCCACAGTGGAGCAGGCGGTCAGAGTGTCAGCGACGGATGGACATCATAAGGTTTAATTGCCCCGCCTATGCCCGGATGGTTCATACCGGTGCAGAATCTTGTACTGCGTATCGCGCTGGGCTGGGGTAAGGCCGGATTCCGCGATTAAGGCTACGACCCGATCCGGGGCAATGGCATAGGTTGTGCCGGTGGAACGGACAACCTGTTCATCCATTAGGACACCGCCAAAATCATCGGCCCCGAATACGAGCGCCAGTTGGGCCAGATCAGGGCCCTCGGTGACCCAGCCAGCCTGAATATGGGGGATATTGTCGAGAACCAAACGGGCGAGGGCGACCATGCGCAGGTAATCCGCTCCGGTGGCTTGGCTTTGTTTCCATTGGGTTTTGTTGGATTGGAAACTCCATGGAATGAAGGCGGTGAAGCCGCCGGTCTTGTCCTGCAGGTCGCGAACGCGGAGCAAATGCTCCACCCGTTGCGCGCTTGTTTCCCCGAGTCCATAAACCATGGTGGCCGTGGTTTTCATTCCCATGTTCTGAGCCGTTTCCATGACGGCGAACCAGTCGTCAACGCCAATTTTTTTAGGGCTGACCCGTTGACGAACTTCGTCCACCAGGATTTCCGCGCCGCCTCCCGGTAGCGAGTCGAGTCCCGCACGACGCAACCGTTCGAGCGTCTCGCGTACTGAGAGACCGCTTTTCCGGGCAAAGTAGGTGATTTCTGTTGGAGAGAGAGAGTGCACGCAAACCTGCACCTTCTGTTTAATGGCCATGAATACATGTTCGTAGAAGGCAAGGTCGAGATCCGGGTTCAGGCCTCCTTGAATCAAAACCTGGGTTGCCCCGCAGTCAGCCGATTCAACCACCTGTTGCAAGATTTCGTCGGAGGACAGGCAGAAGCCTTTCTCGGATCCGGGCGCCACATGGAAGGCGCAAAACTTACAGCCAGCTTCGCAGATATTGGTGCTGGAGAGGTTTCTGTCTATAATAAACGTGCCGAGATTTCCGGGAACCATCTGCTGGCGACGGTGATGGGCCAAGGCACCCAATTGATCCAGTTCGGCCTCATCGAGCAGCGTAACGGCATTGGCCGCTGTGAGTCTTTCGCCGCAACGGGCTTTATGGAGCGTGGCGGTCAAAGCCGGAGAAGGCGTTGGAACCCATCCCTGAACCCTCCCGGGAGGAGGTGGCGTGGATTCCGGGTCTGCGGCCTCGTAGCGGCTGTTGACCAGACGGGGAGTGAGCCCCATATTTGAAATAAAGGAAGCCATTTCCCCCGTTGAACCAAACCGTTGACCGGTGGGCGCCCCTGCGGCCTTGGCAATGCGTTCGTCAAGACTGGTGCCCCCGACGTCATCCACGCCGCCTTCCAGCAGAACTTGAAGCAGTTTGCGTTCAACATAGTTCACAAGCATGCGGACGTGAGGAATATTATCCAAAAACAGACGGGCGATGGCGACAACCCGGGCGATGGTATAGCCGCCAGGACCTCCGGTGACAGATAGGCGGGTGCCTTGTGGCTGGAAAGGCAGGGGAATGAAAGCCTTGAAGCCGCCTGTTCGATCCTGCAACTCCCGCAATTGCGCGAGGTGGTCGACAATATCTTCCGCTTTCTCCAGATGACCGAAGAGCATCGTGGCATTGCTGGGGATGCCTAGAGTGTGGGCGTGCTCGTGAACCGAGAGCCAGTCTGCGGCGGAAATCTTTTTGGAGCAGATTTTGGAGCGTATGGAAGTGCTGAAAATTTCCGCCCCGCCGCCTGGGATGGCGCTAAGGCCGGCCTCGCGCAAGCGCTGCAAAACCGTTGTCACCGGAAGATGGGAGCGTTGAGCCAAGGAATGGATTTCCACGGCGGTCAGCCCTTGGACGAGAACGGACGGCATGATGTCGTGGGCCAGACGGAATAAGGCCTCGTAATAGTCCAAGCCGATATCTTCGTGCAGTCCGCCGACAATATGGAGATCGGTCAGTCCCATGCCGCGGGCGGCGATAAGGCGGTCTCGGGCTTGATCCAGAGACATGATGTAGGCGTCCGGTGCATCGGATTCACGCCAGAAAGCGCAGAGTTCGCAGCGGTTTTCACAGACGTTGGTGGGGTTGAGGTTCAGGCTGTGCGTGAAATAAGTGATGGGACCGTGCCGGGTAAGGCGGACGTGGTTGGCGCGCCCCATGAGTTCAGCCGTGTCGGCATGGAGCAGGAGTTCCAAGGCATCCGAAGCCGACAGACGCGCCATGTCGTTTGAAGGTTTTGAGGAAACAATCATGTGTCGCAGACTATCACAACATCCTGCAAACTTCACCCTTGATTCCGTTCCCCGTCTCTTTCATCATCCTCAAATGAGTTTACGTACAATGCTTAATGCCGTCGCGGAAGGGAACTTGGCGCCTGACGAGGCGCTCCGTCAGATTGAGGCCACACGCGAAAAAAATCTTGGCTTCGCCCGTATCGACACCGACCGGCTACGCCGCAGGGGGTTTCCCGAAGTCATCTTCTGTCAGGGGAAAACATCCAGCCAGGTCACCAGTATTGTCGGGGCGCTACACGAGGCTGGGCAGAACGTGTTAGCCACGCGCGCCTCGCGAGAACAGGCCGATGCGGTAAAGAAGGCATTTCCTGAAAGCCGGTATCACGAGGCCGCCCGGGTGATCACGCTGGAGATTGGGCGTCGGGCCCGGCCGGTCGGGTGTGTCGCCGTGCTGTCCGCCGGGACCACCGATATCCCCGTGGCGGAGGAGGCGGCGCTCGTTGCCGAGGCCATGGGGGCCAGAGTGGAGCGGGTCTATGACGTCGGTGTTGCCGGCTTACACCGGCTGCTCCATCATCTCCCCACCCTCAAGAAGGCGCGGGTGCTGATTGTGGCGGCAGGTATGGAAGGTGCCCTGCCTTCGGTGGTGGGTGGGCTTACCGACTGCCCCATTATTGCCGTACCCACCAGCATTGGGTACGGAACCAGTCTGGGCGGGATCACCGCGCTCCTGGCCATGTTGAACAGTTGTGTGCCGGGTATTACTGTGGTTAACATTGACAACGGTTTCGGCGCCGGTGTGGCGGCCGCCATGATCAACCGGGGGGCGAAGCGTAAGTCATGAAGGGTGAAATGTGAAACGCGTATTATGGTTCGATAGCGTGGGGGGCGCGAGCGGGGACATGATACTCGCCTGCCTTGTGGATCTGGGCGTCCGCCCCGCCGACCTGAATGAGATCCTTGCCTCTCTCGGGGAATTCCATCTCTCCATTGAGGCCGTCCAGCATACGGAACATGGGATGCAGGGGACTCGTGTTAACGTTCATGCTCACGAGGCTAATCATCATCACGGTCACGCATCCCACCGCCGCCTTTTCGAAATTCGCGAGCGTATCGGACAATGTGCGGTTCCAGAGAGAGTGAAGCGCCAGAGCATCAGGGTATTCGAGCGCCTGGCTGAGGCTGAAGCGAAGGTGCACGGCAAAACGGTGGAGGATATTCATTTTCATGAGGTTGGCGCGCTGGATGCGATTCTTGATATTGTCGGGGCCTGCCAGGCTCTTCACCTTCTGCATATTGACCGGGTCGGTTTTTCACCACTTCCGCAAGGGCATGGCACGATTGAATGCGCCCACGGAACACTTCCGAATCCTGCCCCGGGGACGGTGGAACTTCTCAAGGGGTTTCCGGTATGCCATGCCGATGAACCCTTTGAACTTGTGACCCCGACCGGGGCGGCACTGCTGACCACCTGGAAGTCTCTCAACTCCTGGCCCGACGGATGGGTGATCAAGGCGGTTGGGCACGGGTTCGGGCGACGGACGCTCAATCACCGTCCCAACCTGCTTCGCGCCACCCTGCTTGAAGCCCCATCCCCAAAGGTTGAAGACCCCGACATTTGCCTTGTACTGGAAACCAACATTGACGACACCACGCCGGAACTGGTCGGGGCTCTTGTCCAAAAACTGCTGGTTGCCGGGGCCTACGATGCCTTCACTACTGCCATCCAGATGAAGAAACAGAGGCTTGGCACACTGCTCACAGTTCTCTGCGCTCCTGATCTCAAACCGGTGATGCTGGACTTGATTTTTACCGAGAGCACCACGTTTGGCGTCCGAGAGCACCTGACCCGCCGTACGATGCTGGAGCGCGAAACCCTGGACGTGGTGACCGATTACGGACTCATCCGGGCCAAGATAGGGCGCTGGCACGGGACGCCGGTCACGGCCTCACCTGAATACGAGGATTGTGTGAAGGCGGCGATCCTTCACAATGTTCCCGTGCGGGTTGTCTATGAGAGCGCGCAAACCGAAAGTCGGAAGCAGTTGGACTAATCCGCTGGGCGCGTGCCCTTGCAGGTCGGGTAATCCGTGCAACCCCAGAACTGGGAACCGGAGTTCTTGCCCTGACGGGCGATTCTGAGGGCCATGGGTTTCCCGCACAGGGGGCAGTCTTTTATTCGATCCGTCGGATCCGACCGATCCGTTGGATCTCTTTCTGTGTCGCCATTAATTTAGCTATAGCTATACACTAAGCTATTTCAAGGCTCAAGAAATTTCTCGAACAACGCCATAGCCTGGCGTTCCTTCGGGCCAATGTCGTAGGTGATGCACTCGGTGAAATAGTCCAGGGCTACAGTCTGGCTGAGCCCCAATTTGATGGCCTGCTGACGTGCGATTTCGGGAATAGCGGCGACGCCGGCCCGCTTGGCGGCGTGGATCACTTTTGTTAACCCCTCTGGATCGGGGTGGTTGCGACGTACTGCCCACACGGCAAACACAAAGGGCAAGCCGGTCATTTGATTCCAAGCCTCCGCCAGATCGTAATCCCCGCCGGAACCCGGGGCTTCGCAGAGGGCCCGGTCACCGATGACGACACAGGCATCGGCGTTGGTCGGGTCGGTAACAATCTTTACGGAACGTTTCCAGTATTGGTGCAGGAGAATAAGCGCCAGGGCGTTAGACGTCCGTGAGGCAGGGTCGAGGCATACTGTGTTAACTTGGACAAGTGGTCGGTTGCATCGGAGTAATACACTGCGGACTCTGTTGCCGGCACAGATGCCAATATCTCCCAGCGGCGTCAGTGTCGGGTTGGTGAATAGGGCCGCAACCGGAATTAACGCGGCATCCATTGTCCCGTTTAAAAGCGGTTCCACTAAGTGTGCCGGGATATTAAGAACGACACGGGAGCCAGGGCTTACCACGGGTATGAATTGAGCCAGTGGCGCTGAGTTGGCAAAGGCGGGTGCGGCAAAGGAGTAGGGGCGAGGTGCTTGGGCGGTGAATAAGGTGACGAAGCCGCCGGTCAGTGGAATGTGGGTGGCGTGGGTAAACCCGGCATCGGTCAGCTCGGAGACGATTGTGTCGGGTGGCGGGAAATGTTCGATGGAGTCGGCCAGATAACGGTAGGCGCTGCCTTGAGACAGGAGCGATCCCAGCAATGGGATTATCCGCCGGGTATGAACTCGGTGAACCAGACGTGTCACGGGGGAGGCAGGTTTGGTTAACTCCAGGATGACTAGGGTGCCACCGGGACGGAGGACACGCCGCATCTCGCAAAAGGCCTTCGCGCGGTCGTCGATATTTCTCAGGCAGAAGGCGCTTACGATGCCATCAAAAGAGCCGTTGCCAAACGCCAGGGCAGTGGCATCACCTGTCTGATAGGCGGCCCGGAGTTGCAGGCCCGCCGCGCGGGTTTTTCGCTCCGCTAGCTCAATCATGGGGGTAGATAGATCAATGCCGGTAAGACGGGCCGCCGGATCTTTTCGTAGCACGGCAATGGCAATGTCGCCGGTACCGCATCCGATATCGAGGACATCATGGCCGCCGGTTGTGCAAAGCATTTGGACGGCCCTACGCCGCCAGATGCGGTGCAGGCCCAATGACATCAGGGAGTTCAACAGGTCATAACGCCGCGCAATGCGGTCGAACATGAGTCGATTTTCCTGCGAGGGGATGAGGGCGTCGCGAGCCGGTCTGCTCATCGCGTGCACTCCGGAAGGCCGTAAAGGGCCCAGTTCTCATTTACCCGGCGTTCGTGGGCCGGATCAAATGCCACCGGCTGACGATAGCCGCGTTTCCAGGTCGCGTCGATGGTGATCGGGAATTGAAGTACCAGTCTGTTTCCGACAATTTCGCGTTGTGCGGGGTGGAGATCGAGCAGGGGATCGAATCGCGTAAACCAACCCCATAAAATCATTCGTAAATCATTCAGCGGAACATCCGGCGAAACGAGGACGTGGAAAAGATATTGCCGTGTCGCAGGGTGTGCGTCCAGTGCCTCGCGGATGGACATCGTGTTGGCCTCAGGCGGAACCTGGGCGACCAGAAAGGCTTCGCCGACATCGATCATGGCCATGATTTGAGGATGAACTGAAGAGGGGGCAGGCGGGGCTGGTGGAGGCTGTATGCGGAGCGGCGGGCGATTGCCGCGGGTTCCCAATAGAATCAATTTGCTCCCTGTGTTCATTGAAGGCCCGGTAAAATCCAGGGTATCCTGTGCGGTGGGAGCCAGCAAATGGATCCCATCGTTGGCGTCGAGCGTCTCCCACAAGGCACGGCTGACCTGTTTGAAGTCCCGGACATTGACGTCATGATCCACCATGATCATGATTTTGGTGAGGGAGAGTTGTCCCTCACCCATGAGGCCCAAGGCGTGCTTGAGAGCTTCCTGTTCGTAGCGTTCCTTGACCGCCGCAATCGCCAGGGGATGGAAACCCGTTTCCGGATAAGCCCACAGGTCGCTGATGGCCGGGCGGATGAGTTTGAGCAAGGGGAGAGTCATTTCCTGAAGCGCTTCCCCGATATAGTAATCTTCCTGGGGCGGCTTACCGACCACGGTGGCGGGATAGATGGCATCTTTTCGGGCTAACATGCGGTCCACACGGAATACCGGAAATGGCGCGCTATGGGAATAGTGCCCCAGATGGTCGCCAAAGGGGCCTTCCTGCCGCTCATCGCCGGGCGTCACGCGGCCTTCAAGCACGAATTCGGCGGCGGCGGGAATGCGGTGGCCGGTGCCGGAGCGTTTGATGACATCCAGCGGGTGGCCCATCAGCAAGGCGGCCAGCAAACGTTCATCAATGCCCTCGGGAAGCGGGGTGATGGCGGCGAGGGTGAGCGCCGGCGGCCCACCCAGAATAACGCTGATCGGCAGCGATTCACCACGCTCGGCGGCAATCTTGAAATGAAAGCCTCCGCCTTTTTCAATCTGCCAGTGCATGCCCGTGCTGGTGGCATCGTAGCGTTGCAGGCGATATATGCCGAGATTTCCAGCTCCGGTAACAGGGTCGACGGTGTGAACCAGCGGCAGGGTAAAAAACGGGCCGCCATCCAGTGGCCAGCAAGTCAGGCATGGCAATAGATCCAGGCGGGCCGGACTGAAGCATTGCTCGAGGATGGGGCCGCGTCGCACGGTTCTCATCCGGGCTTGGGCAACTTTCCAGAGTTTGTGCCGTTCAGCCCACACTGCCGATAGGGTTGGCGGCATGAATCGTTCGGCGAGGCGGACCAAATCCTCGCCAATGGCGCCGGGATGACGTCCAAAAGCCAGCTCAACGCGCCCGGGTGTCCCGTAGAGGTTGGAGACCAGCCGGTAAGGGGAGCCTTTGACGCGTTCAAATAAGACGGCAGGGCCTTGTGCCGCTAACAGCCGATGCTGGATGATGGTGATATCCTGATCCGGATCGACTTCCGTTTTGACGCGAACAAGTTCGCCGCGTGTCTCAAGTTGGCTGATAAACTCCCGGAGATCCATGGCACTCACTGGATGGTCTCCCAGTTGGAAGGGGCAGGGTGCCCCAAAACGGCCAGAACACGATCCACGTAGAGATCAAGCAGGTCGGCCATCGTGACGTCACGGGGATCCTTCTTCGCAACCTGGTAGAAGGGGGGGGAGAGCGGCATGATCACACCACCGGCGCCAGACACCGTGGCGGCATTCTGGAGATCAATTTGTGTCCAGGGCGACTCCCGCACGCAGAGCACCAGCTTGCGGTGTTCCTTCAGGTGGCAATGCGCCGCGCGGGAAATAAGGGTATCCGCAAGGCCATGTGCCACCTTGGCCAGTGTGTTGGTGGAGCAGGGAAGAATAACCATTCCAGCCGTTGGTACCGAGCCCGACGAGCCGGGGGCCGCGAGATCGGCGTCCTCAAAGACCCGGTCAGCCATGGCCGCAAGTTTGGCGAAATCGCCGCATTCGCGCTCATAGACATTTCGCCCCCAGGCGCTGGCCACCAGCGAGACCGGCCATGGCGACTTCTTAATCAGAAGTTCCGCAGCATACGATCCCGTCGCTCCACTTACAGCAAGTAATAGATTCATTTTCAATACTCTTCACGTCTCACGCTTAACGTTTCACTGTCTATAGCATGGCAATCAGCGCGCCGGCGATTCCGGCAATGGCGGATACCGGAAAGAATCTATCATGAAGCGGCAATTTTGGATAGTAGGCCAGTCCGAATGCCACGAGCGTGACCGCCAGCGCCAGACCGGATGCCAGGCCGGTGCCAGTCAAGATCCAGAGTTGCACGGCGGCGGCGGCGGCGATGAGGTGGGTGAGCGCGGCCATTCCCTGGGCGCCGGTACTTCCGAGTGCGGCGGGAAGACTGTGAACGCCAATCTCGCGGTCGGTTGTCATGTCCTGTAGGGCGTAAATGATGTCGAATCCGCTGATCCAGCAGAAGGTGAACAGGGCCAGCATCAGGGTTGCCCCATCGATGGCGGTGGACCCGGTCACGGCTACATAGGCACCCAGTGGACCCAGTGCCAGGCAGACTCCAATTCCGTAGTGGCAGAGGCTGCTAAAGCGCTTGAGCATTGAGTAAGTGATCAAGACCAAAGCCGGAATCGGGGACAGCCGCAGGCATAACGGACCCAGCGCCGCGCATGCCACGAGATAGACCGCGAGACCTGCTACCGCTACGATCCAGGCCTGTCCCAGCGAGAGTTTGCCGCTGGGAAGTTCGCGGGAAGCCGTGCGGGGGTTAAGCTGGTCGATGTGGCGGTCCAGGATCCGGTTCATGGCCATGCCCAGTGAACGCGCACCAACTCCCGCCAGTATCACCAGTAGAAGCGGCCGCAGTCCCGGCCATTGCCGCCCGGCCCCGAGCCAGGCGCCGGCCAGCAAAAGGGGAAGGCTGAAAATGGTGTGCTCTATTTTGATGAAATTTGAAAGACGCGCCCTCAGGCTTTGGTGGAGCGGAGCAAGATGATGCTCCAGTCCAGCTATCACTTCCTCGGCGAGAAAGGAGGAGACGCGGGTGAGATTAAGATGCAACTCCTCGTGTCCGGCATCATCCGCACGGTCACTGACGACCTTCAGTAATTGATACGGCAAGTCTTTCCGAATACAGACTTGCACAATCGCATAGCCTTCCATATCCACCATATCGGCGTGGGCGGCCAGGATCGCCCGGCCTTCGCCACCGAATACCGGCTCGCTGACGGATACCAGCCGTGCCGGGGGCAGGGCGCGCCAGATGGCTTCCGTTGCCAGGGGAATTGATGGGGTGGCTGGATTCTTCAGCAGGACATCGCCCTCGATAATCTCCGTGATGTGGCACATATGGCCGGGATCGACGGCATGCGTCAGGGCGCCACAGATCCCCACATTGAGGATCCGGCTGGCGCCGCGGGCGGTGATGGCGTAATCGGTCGCCAAGGCGGCTTGCTTCGGGCCGATACCTGTGATCACAACCAGTCCACCCGGCCGGCGGCCTACGGCTTGAAAGCCATAGGTTGCGAACGGTTGCTCAAGGCGCTTCTCGGCCTTGAGGAGGTCAATCAGCGGCTGGGCTTCACTCAGTGTGGCTAGAAGGATGGCAATCATGGGATCACTCCCGCCTTTTGCGCCATGGCCTCCAGGACTGCCACGGCAGCATGGCCGGCTCCGCCTAAGTCGACAGAGAAGTCGGTGACGAACATTTTGATATGTTTTTGAATGACCGTTTCATCGGTTTCACGGGCGTGGTCGCGAACATACTGGGCGGATTCCTCGGGGCGGGCGCGGGAGTGAACGATAGCGCGGCGCAGCAATTGATCAAGTTCAGCGATTGTTGGCGTGCCGAGACTTTTACGGGCGACAATACAGCCCAGTGGGATGGGCTGTCCTGTTTCCTGCTCCCACCATTCCCCGAGATCCACGATGCAGGTGAGACCGGCCTGCTGGTAGACGAAGCGTGACTCGTGAATGAGAATGCCGCAGTCGGCCTCGCCGGTGCGGATCAGGTCCATCACGCGGTCATAGGGGACAAAGATCTTCTTTTGGGCATTGGGCGCCCACAACCGCAGAAGCAGGTGCGCGGTGGTCAGTTCGCCGGGTACGGCGATTCGGCAACGGGACACATCGTCATCGGCCATGGGGGCTTTTGAGACGAGCAGGGGACCACAACCAAAGCCGAGCGCGGCCCCGGAGTTGAGTAGTTGATAATGTTGCCGTACCAGCAGATAAGCATGAAACGAGATTTTCGTGATGTCGTAGGTGGTGTCCAGCGCCAGTCGGTTGAGGGTTTCGACGTCATGAAGATGCACGGATACCTCGTAGCCATAACGCGACAAGAGCCCCGCAGCAACGTCATGAAACATCGACGTGTCATTCGGGCACGGAGAATAGGCCATTCTGAGTTTCATAAGAGGGAATTCTGGATTCTATCTCTCCTCAACTGGCCAGCAGGGAAGGGCTCGGAGTATAGCCAGTTCTTTGTCGAGACGCGGGGCATCCCAGGCGAGTTCGCGGGCCATGATCACCGCGGCGTTCATCAGCGCGGCTTTGGAGGGGCGGCCTGCCGACCCCAGGCCGGTTCTGCGTAGCACAACATCGGCCAGGGTTTGAGCCATCTCCTCGCGCAGGGCGAAAATGATTTCGGCGCCCGTCACGCAGGTTCCTTCGCCCAGGGGCTTTAACCAGAGCGGATTAGTGGCACCCAGTCGAATCACATCCCGGCAGCGCAGGCCATAGTGACACACGAGATGGTGAGCCGTTTCTTCCGGCAACCCGGATTGGATGATTTCTTTTATCAGCACCTCCAAGTCAGGGATATCGCCACCCGGCAGGGGGTGGATCGCGGATAGCCGGTTGACTGGGGATCGGCCCAACTTGGTTAGAAGAAGGGCGAGCGTGCGTTGAGCCACATCCCGCGCGGTGGTCCACTTTACCCCGAGGACGGACATCAGGCCATTGAGGTTATCCCCTTTGGCATGATCCAGAATCTGGAACTGATTCAGGAGGCGGGGCTCACCCCCTGGGCTTACATCCTGATCGGTGGCCGGCATGAGGCCTGCCTGGATGAACGCGATGTCTTTCGGTTTTAATTGAGCCGCTGGATAAGCCAGGTTTAGATTCGCGATGAATGACTGGATGTCGTCCGGCGTGACCTTCAGTTGGTCGGGACTTCCGGTATGGGGGCGCAGATAGGTGCCCACCATGGTGCGGTCACGCCACGGCACGAAGAAGAAAAGTCGCCCGTTTTCCCAGCCTTCCTTATAGGCTGTGAGCCCGACGGCATGACGGGGAATCAACTGTTTGCGCAAGACGACATTCATGGCCAGGGCGCAACGATATTCGGGCGTCGTCACAGTTTCGCCGAGCAGGCGCAAAGTTTCCCGGATCCAGGGGCCGGTATTGTTTACCGTTACTTTCGCCCGGATGGTTAACGGTTGATTGGTTATGCGGTCGATGGCGGTGACGCCAGTGACGTCGCGGCCGTTACGCTGAAACCCTGTGACCTCGATATAGTTGGCGACATGGGCTCCCGCCTGAATGGCGGAGGCAACAAATCCCAAGCCCAGTCTTTCCGTGTTAAGGGCGATGGCATCGTGCCACAGAGCGGCGCCGGTGAAACGGGGATTATCCAGATCCGGGGCGATGGCCAGCCACTCGGTGCGCGAGCCAATGCGGCAACTGGGGATGGCCTTGCCAGTGGGAAGTCCCTGATTCCGATCCCCGCTCAGGAGATTATAAGCCAAAAGGCCGCAGAACATAACTTCCTTGCCTTTCATGCCGTGACCATAGGTCGGCATGGCGCAGGGGAGCGGTTCAACGAGGTGAGGGGCAATTTGCAGCATGGTCCGTCGTTCGATAACGGATTGGCGCACACGGGGCAGGTTGGCCTGCTGCAGGTAACGGATACCGCCATGGAGAATCTTAAGACTGTTCGCGGAGGTGGCGGAGCAGAAATCCGCTTTGTCAACAAGTGCAACGGATAGACCCGCCAAAGCGGCTTCCCGGGCCAGGGTAACTCCGTGAATGCCACCGCCGACGATTAAAATATCAAATTCCCGCTCTGCAAGGTTGGCAATATCCCGGCTCATTGATTACTCCCTATGAAATTCGCAAATACCATTGGCATGAGTTACTTTGATCCCCGTGTCATGTCAATAGGGATTCACATCGTATTCTAAACTTTCCATTGACGCGGAAATAGAACGTCGCGCATGATCCACTCTGTATCCTGATGATTTTCACCCTAACTCTACTGGGACAAAAGAGTTTGTGAAAAGTGATGGAGATGGAGATAATATGAGCTCAATTTATAAGCCCGGTTTGTCGACAACAGGTATTGGAAGTGTTCCGTTTTTCGATAGCGATCAAGCGGCATCGTTTTTGTTCGACGCCGGCTTAACCATTCCGTTTTGGCCGCAATTGCCCAAACGCTGTTTTGCCGAGGAGATGATTCCCCAATATAGCGAAGGGATGCCTTGTGTCAGGGTGGAAGCCGATCAGGAACGGATTTTGTTTGACCCGGCCAACCGGGCTGTTGAATTGGAGGAATTCTACACGAAGTTCCTGGCGGACGATCCGGATCTGTTTCCCATCTCAAGCGACGTCGCTGCCGGACTTTACGCGTTTCAACGACTGGCCGCCAATCGGACGTGGCCTTGTGTCAAGGGGCACACGACCGGCCCCATCACATTTTGTACCGGTATCTATGACGCGGACAAAAATCCGCTCTATAGCGATCCTGATTTGCGTGATGCGGCCGTCAAGACCATCGTGCGCAAGGTGCAGTGGCAGATCAAGTTTCTCAAACCCTTTTCGTCCGGGCGCGTGCTGATCTTTGTGGACGAGCCTGTGCTTGCCGCCTATGGGAGCAGCACTTACATTTATGTGTCCGAAGAAGCGGTTGTGGAAATGCTGGGCGAGGTGTTTAGCGCCATTACGGATGCGGGTGCCATCCCCGGGATTCATATCTGCGGAAACAGCGATTGGGGTATGATCGTTCGTAGCGGTGTGCAGGTCGTCAATTTCGACGCCTACCAGTACGGGGCGAGCATTTCGCTGTATGCCAATGACATCAAGACCCTGTTTGAGCGGGGCGGTAGCATCGCCTGGGGAATTGTCCCCACCACGACCGCCGTCAACAAGGAATCGGCCCAATCGCTGACGCAGCTCTTGCTGGCCTGTTTTGACGGGCTGATGAAGAAAGGCATTTCGAAAGACCTGTTGCGTGAGCGGGCCATCATAACCCCGTCCTGCGGTGCCGGGAGCCTGGCGCCCGATGTGGCAAAACGGGTATTTGACCTTCTGGCAGAAGTCCGGAATCGTATGCGCTGATAAAGCGAGTTGCTGGCAGAATTATGAGTCGGAGTGATTATATGAAGATCATTTGTGCCACGAATATGCCGTTTGCGATGGAGGCGTTCAGTACGCTTGGTGAAACCCGCATTTTGGAAGGACGCCATATCACGGCAGCCGATGTCAGGGAAACGGATATTCTTGCGCTTCGATCCACCACAAAGGTCAACCGGTCTTTGCTGGAAGGGAGTTCGGTGCGTTTTGTGGGAACGGCCACCATCGGAACCGATCACCTGGATATTCCCTATTTCGACAAAGCGGGGATCGCGTGGTGTTTTGCGCCTGGCTGCAACGCCAACAGTGTCTCGGAATATGTCACGGCCGCGTTGTTGTATCTTGCCTGCAAGCATGGCTTCACCCTGGAAGGAAAAACCATCGGGGTTGTTGGCGTCGGCAATGTGGGCCGCCGCGTTGTGCAGAAGGCCCGGGCGTTGGGGATGAGGGTTTTGATGAATGATCCGCCCCGGGAAAGAACGGAATCCAGAATCCAGGATCCAGAATCCAGAATTGAAAATGGAGGGGCTGACGATTGTTTTGTCAGTTTGGATCAGGTGCTGGCGGAGGCGGATATTATCACCGTTCATGTCCCGTTGACAAAAGACGGGCCGGACAAGACGGTTCATCTGGCGGATGCGGCATTTTTTGGGAAGGCGAAAAAAGGGCTTATTTTCTTGAACGCCGCCCGCGGGCCGGTTGTGGACTCTGCGGCCTTGCTCGCCGCCTTGGATAACGGGCAGGTCAGCCATGTCATTTTGGACACATGGGAAGGGGAACCCAATTATCGGACTGACCTCATGGCGCGGGTTGATATTGCCACTCCGCATATCGCCGGGCATTCCTTTGAAGGCAAAGTGATGGGAACGGTCATGGTTTATCGCGAGGTCTGCAAGTTTCTGGGTGTTTCCGCCACCTGGTCGCATGAACCTCTGATGCCGCCACCGCTTGTGCCTAAAGTGAAGGTGGACATCGCCGGGCGGGATGATCAGTCGGTGTTAAGGGAAGTGGTGCGTCAGGTCTATGATTTGGAAGGGGATGACCGCCGCTTTCGCGAGTCTGCAGTGGCGGATGAAAAAGCGCGAATGAAGAATTTCGACCGTCTGCGAAGCGACTATCCCGAGCGGCGTGAGTTTCAATATACAACGGTGGAATTGAGCGGTGGAACGACTGATTTGCAGCGTGCCTTTAAGAAACTTGGATTTAACTTGAGGTCATGATTTTACCGATTTCACGATTTGGTATCCACGCCGGTCCAGCCGTTCGGCATTGCCGAACAGTTCATTCATGATTGCCAGGTGATGGGTTGCATTTTTGGCCACCAGATAGGCTCTGCCCCCCGAAAGCAGGGAGTCGAAGGCCGTGTGAACAAAGAAATCCGTGATCCGGTCATGGGAATAATAAGGGGGATTCCCGACAAAAAGCGAAAATCGGGCAGGGGGCGGGACTCCCTGGTCGCTCAATACAACAGAATATCCGGAGATCCCGTTGGCAAAACAGTTTTGCTCGGTAATGGTAGTGGCTCGGGAATGGGAATCCACGAAGCAGACACTGGCGGTCGGCTGATTTTTTGCCAGAGAGATCCCGATACTGCCGCAGCCGCACCCCATATCCAGGATGGAGTCGCCGGGCTGTGTCACTACCATCTCGGCCAAGGCCTGGGCGCCGGGATCCACCCGGCGGTGTGCGAAAACACCGGGCAGCGTCGACAGTGTGACGGGCAAGCCGGTTGGAAGGGTCATAATGAACTCGGCCTGGTAGTTCTTGAGCGCTTTTAGTTCGTTGTTTTTCTGGCTGACCAGCAGGGTGGAGTGTTTCCGTTGGCCGCGGATGGAACAGTTCCCGAAGAAATTCTTGAGATGTTTTGCCACCCATGGCGACTCTTCTTCCGCCGCCACGCAACATCGCCCGCCCGTCTTCAATGCCAGATGACTCTGCTGTAGCAAATCCAGAATCAGTTCATCGGACATCGTGCCTTTTGAAATCTGGAGGCAGACGGCGTCATAGAAATTCCGTTCCGGGATATAGGGTTCACATCGGGAGGTGACGGGGCAGGCCGGATTGCGCAAAAGATTCCGCTCGACCGCGTGATGATGAAAAAGATCCAGCGATGAGACGACCACCTCAAGCCCGGGGTGGATGTGGGTCGCCATCATGGCGAGCGCTCCGGTTCGGTTTCCCAAGATGAGCAGTCGTTCCGGCTGTTTAAGAAGGGGAATCGCCTCGGTTAGATGAGCTTCGGTGAGACTCAGTCCGGATCGAGAGATGATCTCAAATTTTCCGTCAAAAAACAGTTCAGCCGTGGTATCGATTTCGCCATTTGCCTCGGTGATTCGGAAGGTTGTTGGAAGTTCAAGCATGGGTCTGTTGAGTCCTATTTGGAGTGTTTCGCATCGTATTAACCTTCCATGATCATTAATTCAGGATGGGGGACGGCGGGGTCTTCACAAAGGTGGCGGGGGGCTTTCCCGGTCAGTAGCCTGATCCATAGCCGCAGGCTGGCGCCCACGATCAGCAGGACCAGGATCATAAAGGTCGCCGTCACGGCGATATCAACCTGGTTATTGAATATCTGGGCTGAAAGCTTTATGGCGTCAGCGGCACTGGCGGTGGCCAATTGGTCACGAAGCGCGGTGATGGCTGGTATAAATCCACCGGCGTCCGCGTAAAAAATCTTCTGCCAGCCCGCCACCATGGTCACCACCAATAGGAAGAGCAGGGGAATCAGGGTTACCCAGATATACCGGTCCCGATTCATTTTGATCAGGATGGTGGTTCCTAAGGCCAGCGAAATCACGGCCAGCAATTGGTTGGCTATGCCGAAGATGGGCCAGAGGCTGTTGATTCCGCCATAGGGATCAATGACGCCCTGATAGAGGAACCAGCCCCAGGCGCTGACGAATAGCGAACTGGCCAGGAGGTTGGCCGGATAGGACGAGGTGTCGCCCAGTGGTTTCCAGATGTGTCTCAGCACGTCCTGCAGCAGGAAGCGGCCCACGCGAGTACCGGCGTCAATGGTGGTGAGGATAAACAGTGCCTCAAACATGATGGCAAAGTGGTACCACAACGCCATCATGGCCTTGCTACCCAGGGCGTCGCTGAACATCTTGGCCATTCCCACGGCGAAGGTGGGCGCCCCGCCGGTGCGTCCGAACAAGGTTTTCTCGCCGACATCCCGCGCCAGTTGGATCATGGAGCCCTCGGTCACCGGGAATCCCGCTGCCGTGATCTTGAGCACCACTGCGGCCGGCTCGCCTTTCATATTGATCGCGAAGTACTGGCCGGGATCCATCGCGCAAGCGGCGATCAAGGCCATGATTCCGACCGCCATTTCGGTGATCATGGCCCCGTAAGCCACCGAGCGTACCGTTGATTCATGCGTGACGAGTTTCGGGGTGGTGCCGGTGGAGATGAGCGCATGGAACCCGGAAATGGCGCCACAGGCAACCGTGATGAATACAAAGGGGAAAAGTTTGCCCGGTATGACCAGTCCATTGCCATGGATAAAGGAGGTAAGCTTTGGCATGTGGAGTTGCGGTGCGACCCAAATGATGGCCAGCATCAGGATGATGACGGTTCCTATCTTCATGAATGAACTCAGATAATCACGAGGCGCCAAGAGCAACCACACCGGCAGGATGGAGGCCAGAAGGCCGTAGCCAATGATGGCCCAGGCGAGCCACGGGGCGGACCGGGTAAACCAGGCGGGCCAGGCATATTGGCCGCCCCAGACGGCCAGCAATAGCAACAGGGCCCCGATGATCGAAACCTCAACCACCCGCCCGGGCCGCAAGACCCGCAGATAGAGGCCCATGAAGAAGGCAATGGGAATGGTGGCCGCCACGGTAAAGAGACCCCAGGGACTTTCCGCAAGCGCCTTGACAACGACCAACGCGAGCACCGCGATGAGAATGACCATGATGCAGAGGATGCCGAACAGGGCGATGCTGCCGGCAAAGGTGCCGATCTCTTCCTTGACCATTTGACCCAGGGATTTCCCCCCGCGCCGCATGGAGCAGAACAGGGCGACCGCGTCATGCACGCCGCCCGCCAGAGTTCCACCTATGAGGATCCATAGGGTGCCCGGAAGGTAGCCGAATTGCGAGGCGAGTACGGGGCCAACGAGCGGACCGGGCCCTGCGATGGCTGCAAAATGGTGGCCGAAAACGATCCAGCGGTTTGTGGGGACAAAGTCTTTGCCGTCTTCCCGGGTAAAGGCCGGGGTGGCGCGCCGGTCATCCAGCGCCAGCACTTTGGCGGCCAGCCACTTGCTGTAGAACCGGTAACTGATCATGAAAAAACAGAGGGTCGCAGTTACAAACCAAAGCGCACTGATCGTTTCGCCCCGGTGAAAGGCGATGACGGCAAGTGACCCGGCTCCCAACAGTGAGAATAACAGCCAAAATAGAATGGATCGCAACTTCATGCACAACAAAGTGACGATAGTGTGAAGGCAAGTCAAGTGTTGACGTCGCTTGGCCCGTTCATGTATTGTCTCTGCCCCGTTCACACGGAGGACTCTGAGCAGGGGTCATTCCTGCGCGAATTTGGGGATAACACTACGAAATATAGGAGTAATTATGTCAGTAAAAGTTGGAATTAACGGGTTTGGACGTATCGGACGCATGGCCTTTCAGGCTCTTTGCGACCAGGGTTTGTTGGGCAAGGCGATTGATGTCGTCGCGGTCGTCGATGTCTCGACGGATGCGGATTATTTCGCCTACCAGATGAAGTATGATTCGGTTCACGGCAAGTTCAAGCACACCGTCACCACCGAAAAGAGCAATCCGGCCTCGGCGGAAGCCGACACGATTGTCGTCAACGGCCACAAGATCAAGTGCGTCATGGCGACCAAGTCACCCGATCAGCTTCCCTGGAAAGACCTGGGCGTGGAGTATGTGCTCGAATGTACCGGTTTGTTCACCGACTCCGAGAAGGCCAAGGGGCATATCGCCGCCGGCGCCAAGAAGGTCATCATCTCCGCGCCTGGCAAGGGCGAGGTCAAGACCATCGTCATGGGCGTGAATGAAGGCGAGTACGACAGCGCGAAGCACGCCATTGTGTCCAACGCGTCCTGCACAACCAACTGCCTGGCGCCTGTGGTTCATGTTCTGTTGAAGGAAGGTTTCGGCATCGAAACCGGCCTGATGACCACGATTCATGCCTATACCGCGACCCAGAAAACCGTTGACGGTCCCTCCAAGAAGGACTGGCGTGGTGGTCGTGCGGCGGCCCAGAACATTATTCCCTCCACCACCGGCGCCGCGAAGGCCGTGGGTGAAGTGCTTCCCGCGACCAAGGGCAAACTGACGGGTATGTCGTTCCGCGTTCCGACGCCGGATGTCTCCGTGGTTGACCTGACCTTCCGCACCACGAAAGATACCTCCATCGAGGAAATCGATGCGGCCTTGAAGAAGGCCTCAACGAGTTACCTTAAGGGAATCCTCGGGGTGGCGACCGAAGAGTTGGTTTCGACCGACTTCATCCACGATCCCCGGTCATCGATCTATGATTCGCTGGCCACATTGCAGAACAACCTGAAGGGTGAGAAACGCTTCTTCAAGGTGGTGAGCTGGTACGACAACGAGTGGGGTTACTCCAACCGTGTTGTGGATCTGATCCAGTTCATGGCCAAGAAGGACGGCGTGAAATAAGTCGTTCGAGTAGACTGTCAGGCTGTAGGGTGACAGGCTGTAGCGAAATAACTACAGCCTGCAGTTTACAGCCTAACTTCTTTTTTGACTTTATTGGGAGACAAACTCATGAAGAAGACCGTGCGTGATGTAGACCTGAAGGGGAAACGCGTGATCATGCGCGTGGATTTCAACGTACCGCAAGACAAGGCAACTGGCGCGATATCGAACACCAAGCGCATCGAGGCAGCCCTGCCAACCATCAAGTATGTTTTGGACAAGGGTGCTTCCGTGGTGCTGATGAGTCATCTGGGACGCCCCGACGGCAAAGTTATCGCCAAGTATTCCCTGAAGCCTGTGGCTGAGGCGTTGGAAAAACTTTTGGGCAAGCCCGTTAAGTTCCTTCCTGACTGTGTCGGCCCTGCCATTGAGGCCGCGTGTGCTCCCGGCGCCATCAAACCCGGTGATGTGATTCTGCTGGAGAACCTCCGCTTCCATATCGAGGAAGAGGGCAAGGTCAAGAACGAGGATGGAACGTCAATCAAGGCCGATCCCAAAGCCGTTGAGGCGTTTCGTGCCAGTCTCAGTAAACTCGGCGATGTATATGTGAACGATGCCTTCGGAACGGCGCATCGTGCGCACTCCTCGATGGTGGGCGTGAATCTGCCCGAAAAGGTTTCCGGGTTTCTGATGGAAGCCGAATTGACCGCCTTCACGGCGGTGCTCAATAACCCCAAGAGGCCGCTACTGGCCATTCTGGGCGGTGCCAAGATTGCGGACAAGATCCCATTGATCAATAACCTGCTTGATACGGCTGATGAGATCATTATCGGCGGCGGCATGGCGTTTACCTTCAAGAAAATCTTGAACAATATGGAGATTGGCTCCAGCCTTTTCGATCCGGAAGGCGCGAAAATGGTGAAGGACCTGATGACCAAGGCGGCCTCAAAAGGGGTGAAGATCCACCTGCCGGTCGATTATATCTGTGGAGACAAATTTGCCGACGATGCGGCAGTCATGGCCGCTGATGATGCCTCGGGGATCAAGGTCGGTTGGTTGGGTTTGGATGTGGGCCCGAAGTCAAACGCCATCTTCTGTGACGCCATTGCCCGTGCCCGGACGATTGTCTGGAATGGGCCTGCCGGGGTGTTTGAAATGGAGAAATTTGCGACCGGAACGAAGGTGATGGCCGATGCGATTGCCAAGGCGACCGCGTCAGGGGCGATCACGGTGGTCGGCGGCGGAGATACCGCCACGGCAGCCAAGAAGTTCAAGGTTGTCGACAAGGTGACTCATTGTTCGACCGGTGGCGGCGCCAGTCTGGAGTTTCTTGAGGGCAAGGTACTCCCCGGTGTGGCCGCTTTGAGTGATAAGTAAAAACAGATCTTGACCCTAACCCTATATACCCTAGATTGTGGATTCACACGATGCGCAAAAAAATCATAGCCGGTAATTGGAAAATGAACAAACTGACGGGGCAGGCTTCCGAATTGGCCGCCGCCCTGAAGGGAAAATTGGCCGACCGAACGGATGTTGAGGTTGTGTTATGTCCAACGTTTACGGCTCTGAAAACTGTGGCGGACGTCATTACGGGGACTCAAGTCAAACTGGGCGCCCAGAATATGCATTGGGAAAAGGACGGGGCGTTTACCGGCGAGATTTCGGCGGACATGCTTCGTGACCTGGGCTGCCAGTATGTGATTCTGGGCCACAGTGAGCGGCGGCAGTTTTTCGGCGAGACTGATGCCTCCGTGAGCCGCAAGGTCAAAGCTGCGCTGGCGGCCAACCTGACACCGATCGTATGCGTTGGAGAAACGTTGGAGCAGCGTGAAGCGAACCAGACGGATGATGTGGTGACCACCCAGGTGACCAAGAGTCTAGCCGGCCTGGATGAAACCAGCTTCCGTCGTATTGTGGTGGCGTATGAGCCAGTGTGGGCGATCGGTACCGGTCGCACGGCCAGCCCGGTACAGGCACAGGAGGTTCATGCGTTGATCCGCAAGGTGCTCGCCAAAATGTGCAATCCCGGAGCGGCGCAGGCGGTTCGGATTCAGTACGGTGGCAGTATGAAGCCGGCCAATGCCAAGGAATTGATGTCACAGCCGGATATCGACGGCGGACTGATTGGTGGGGCGGCCTTGGATGCCGCCTCGTTTATTGCCATTGTTGAAGCGGCGGTCTGAAACAGGGCATTGAAGTCATGAATGGAAGGTGAACTATGGGTGGATTTTTATACGGCTTTTTGATTTTTATTGAGATTGTCACGGCGCTTTTGCTGATTGGGATTATCCTGCTCCAGAAGACTAAGGACGAGGGACTTGGTTTGGCATTCGGCGCCGGCGTTGGGGAAACTCTGTTCGGTTCCCGTGCCGGAAATGTGCTGACGAAAATTACGGTGACCTTGGCTATTATCTTTCTGGCGGATACTTTGGCCATTGGCTATATGGCGTCCGGCCGGATGGCTAGCGGTTCGGTGATTGATCGTCTTCCTGTAGGAAGGGAAATTCCTGCGCAGAATGTCCCTGCCCAACCGTCACCGTTGGCAATTCCCGCGGCGAGTGGCGATGCAATTCCCGCTCCAGCACCGGCGTCGGTGCCGGCGACGGCTACGCCCTGATCATCTGGGCTACGGAGGGATGAAGTGTTGTGCTAAGACCTACCAAGGGCTTTCTCTGGATTTTACCAGGGGGAGCCCTTTTGTTTTTTGCGTACCTATGCCCTGTTGCCTGGGCCAGTGCCGAGTCTGTTTATTGCAGTGAAACAAAACGCATCGCCGGGTTTGACCCCGCCAAGGCGATGGATCTCCCGTCCATCCAAGCCATGAGCAAGATTTATGAGGGTCTGGTTCAGTACGCCTATCTTGACCGTCCCTACAGGGTTGAACCTTGTCTGGCCGAAGCCATGCCGGAGATCTCTCGCGAGGGAACCCTCTATACCTTCAAAATTCGTAAAGGTATATATTTTCAGGACGATCCCTGCTTCGAACGCAGTTCGGGGAAAGGGCGTGAATTGTGTGCTGCCGACTTGGTGTACGGCATAAAACGCGTGGCGGATATGAGGGTGGGATCCCCGGGATATTGGGCGTTCCGGGATCGAATTGTCGGTCTTGACGAATTCAGGGATCGGTCTGCGAGCGTGCCGGCAGACTACGATGCGCCGGTGGAGGGGTTGGAAGCGCCGGACCGTTATACGCTCCGCATTCATCTGGTGCGGCCCTTTCCCGCCCTGCTTTGGATTCTGACCATGAATTATGGCTATGCCGTGCCCCGCGAGGCTGTGGATTATTACGGCGATGATTTTGTGTCACATCCTGTGGGGACGGGACCCTATATCCTGAAGTCGCATGTTCATAACTATCGTCTTGAGTTTGTGCGTAATCCGAAATGGCGGGAGACGGGACGAGTGGAACTTTATCCGGCGACGGGCACATCTGACGATGAAACGGGGGGGCTGATGCACGATGCCGGAAAGGCACTTCCGTTTATTGACCGGATTGTGCAGTACGTGATTACCGACCCCTCAACGCAATGGTTGCTATTCATGTCGGGAAAATTAGAGGCGACCGCTTTGTCACGTGATAATTGGGATGCCGTGGTGACGCCTGACAGGAAATTGACGCCGGCCATGACGGCGCGGGGCATTGTGATGGATGCCATGCCATCATTGGATACAATGTACATCGGGTTCAATATGGAGGATCCAGTGGTGGGAGGGAACCGGTTTCTCCGGCAAGCCATGCTGGCGGCGTTTGACAGGGAGCGTTGGGTGCGTTTTCAGAACGGTCGGGTGACCCCTGCCGTTGGGCCGATTCCACCGGCCATGAGTGTGGCGGAGACCAACGCCACTCTTTTTCCCTTCGATCTCGTGCGGGCGCGCGATCTTTTGGCGAAAGCGGGGTATCCCGGCGGAAAAGATCCGGCAACCGGTCGGCGCCTCGAGTTGACGCTGGAACTGGGTTCCGGTGACTCCGAGACACGGGAAATGGCGGAGGTGCTGGCTTCCTTCATGGATCCCATGGGTGTTGTCTTGATCCCGAGCTTTAACAATTGGCCGTCTTTTTTGAAAAAAATTGAACAAAAGCGTGCCCAGTTGTTTTGCTTAAGTTGGATGGCGGACTATCCCGATCCCGAAAATTTTCTTCAGCTTTTTTACGGTCCTAATATAACGCCAGGTGCGAATCGATGTAATTATCAGAACCCCGAATTTGACCGCCTGTATGAAAAGGCAGCCACGCTGCCGGAAGGGCTTGAAAAGCGCCGGGTTTATGCACAGATGGAGCAGATTGTGAAGACCGACTGTCCCTGGTTATTCATGCACCATTCCTTGTCGGTGACGCTCAAGCAGCCTTGGCTCAAGAACTTCAAGCCGCACGATTTCCCTCTAGGGTTGAGTAAGTATTATCGACTAGAGGAAGAGAAAAGGCCATAAATACGCATGCCTATGAATACAAAACAACTTGTTGAAAAAAGTCTGAACGACAGTGCGCGGACGATAGAATCCATGGTTGCGGATTCGGCGGCGATTGCGGCGGCCGCGGAAGGGATTGTGGCCGCCCTCAAATCGGGCCGCAAAGTGCTCACGGCCGGAAATGGCGGAAGCGCCGCCGAGGCCATGCATATGGCCGAGGAACTGATTGGCCGATTCAAGTCAAATCGTGTGGCGTTGCCGGGGATCGCGCTGGCAGCGGATGCGACCGCGCTGACCTGTATTGCGAATGATTTCGGATTCAATGCTGTCTTCAGCCGCCAGATTGAGGGACTGGGTCATCCCGGTGATATTCTCGTGTTGTTCAGTTCCAGCGGTAATTCGGAAAATATTGTTCTGGCGCTCGACGCCGCCCACAAAAAGGGCATGAAGACCCTTTGCCTGCTCGGACATGGGGGCGGAAAACTGGCTGGGAAGGGAACCTGGCAGATTATTGTTCCGGGGCAGGAGACCGCCCGCGTCCAGGAGGCGCATCAGGTGATCCTGCATATCATTCTTGAACATGTTGAAACCGCTTTCCACTCATGAATCTTTTTGTGTCAGGCCCCCTGATGTTCAGGGATTTGATAAAGGCGGTGGCCGGGAAAACGTTTCCCGCCCAATCCGGTTTATTGCGCGGATATGCCCAGTTCAAACTCAAGGATGAAGGTCAGTCGGCCATGATTCCTTTCCCGGATCGGGTGGTGGATGGCGTTGTGTATTTTGATGTGGATAAAGAGTCTCTGATACGACTGGATGCCTTTCAAGGCAAACGGTTTGAACGGGAGGAAGTTTCCGTGGAAGCCGAAAACGGTGAATGGCTGGACGCGAGCGCCTACTGTCTGAAATTGTCGCGAAAAGGACTTCTTTCGGGGGATGAATGGGATGAGGACGAGTATCGTGAGACTGATTTAAAGAAGGTGTTGAAATCATGGAACAAGTGATGGATGCATCCCTTCGAGGAGGCGCTTATCAGGAACCCCATGCGGAGCGCCTGACATTTTCTCAATTGTGTCGCAGAATGGGCCGTTCGCCCCATTATATCCGCAACCTTCAAATCAAGCTGGGCCTTTACGTCCCGAAAGAGGTGGAGGGCTATTCCAGCGCCTATCTCCTTTTCCTCGAAACCATTATCATCCTGCGGGCTTTTTCAGTTCCCTTGGAGGATATAGCCGAATTGTTTGAGGCGGAGAAGCGAATCCTTCGTTTTCTCCGAATCGATACCCTGAGCCTGTCGCCCACCTGGTATCTGGACCAATGTGGCCGGAATGAGGAGAGCGTCAATCGGTTGCTTCTCACTAACCAGGACATGGGCGGCTCCATCACGGAAGGCGGCGTGCAGTTTCATCTTGATTTCAGGGGAGCACATGGCGAACTCTTTTCAGGAGCGGAGATGGGGCAGGATGCCAAGCGCGTGATGGCTGCCTACGACAACCGCCTTGAAAAGGTAAAGAGCCGGGTAAAAACCGAGGAGGTTGTTCTTCGGCGCGCCCTGGCTTGGTCAACCCGGTTTGGATAACGCTGCAATCCTAAAGATTTATGACTGATCGCCGAAAAGCTGCCGGAATTGTCGGCCTCGCCGTGATGGGGTCCCGTATTCTGGGGCTTGTCCGTGAGGTTGTGATTGCCGGGATGTTTAATGCCGGGAAGTTTTTGGACTCCTTTTTGGCCGCCTTCCAGATTCCCAACCTATTGCGGGATTTGTTTGCCGAGGGAGCGCTGTCCACCGCCTTTACCACGGTTTTTGCAAAAACCTTGGAAAAGGAAGGGGAGCCTCCGGCCTGGCATCTGGCCAGTCTCCTGTTCAGCGCTTTGATCCTGTTCATGGGATTGATCTGCGTCATCGGTATAGCGGCGAGTCCGTTGCTGGTCCAGATCACTAATTTCGGCTTTCATCAGGTGCCGGGTAAGTTTGAACTGACGGTCAGCCTTACAAGAATCCTGTTTCCGTTTATCATGCTGGTTTCGCTGGCGTCCGTGGTGATGGGAATCCTGAATGCCCGGTTTATTTTCGGGCTTCCCGCCTCGGCTTCGACGGTGTTTAACCTGGTGTCGGTGATCAGCAGCGTGGCGCTGGCTTACGGCTTTGATCCCCAGAGCGACTGGCGGCATCCTCACTTTTCGGAGCGGGCGCTCTATGGGGTGTCTCTGGGCGTGATGTTGGGGGGACTGGCCCAACTGGGTATGCAGTTGCCTGCCTTGTGGAAACAAGGCTACCGCTTCCATTGGCATCTGGATTTTAGTGATCCCCGGTTGAGACAGGTTTGGGCGCTGGCCTGGCCGAGCATGATCGCGGGTTCGGCGGTGCAGGTAAACGTCTTGATCAACGGAATCTTTGCTTCCGAGATCGATGGTGCGCGGTCATGGCTTTATTGCGCGTTCCGGCTCATGCAATTCCCGATTGGGGTGTTTGGCGTGGCGATCGCCACGGTGACGTTGCCGGCGGTGGCGCGTCTGCACGCCCGGGGCGAGATGCGGGAAGCCGGGAAGACCATTGAGGAGGCGCTGCGATTGGCTCTCTTTTTGACAATCCCGGCGGCGGTGGGGCTTGCCGTGCTGGCTCCGGAAATAATTCGGGCTATCTATGAACACTTCAAGTTTACAGCCGCGTCGACGGCGGCCACGGCGTCGGCACTGCGTGCCTATGCCATTGGGTTATCCGCGTATGCTGCCATCAAGGTGCTGACCCCGTGTTTCTATGCGCTGGATCGTCGGCGTACACCCTTGAATGTCAGCCTGGTGGGGATTGGAATATGCCTTGTTTTGAACCTGGTTCTGATGAAAGTGTTTCACATGGGGCATGTCGGGTTGGCCGTTACAACCAGTTGTGTCGCCATACTGAATTTCGTGCAATTGGCCCTGTATTTGCGGCGGGACGTGAAGTTCGGACGCCTGCGTGATTGGGCGCGATTCGGTTCGTTGATCGGGCTGGCGGCATTGGCTTGCGGAATCACGGCGTGGCTTCTCAAGCGCTGGCTGGCTGGATATGGCCAGAGTCCCTTCTGGCTGGTCATGGCTTTGCTCTTGGAGATTGCCATCGCCAGCCTGGTGTATTTCGGGCTGACGCTCGTTTTCCGGATTCATGAAACCCATTACATTGTGAAGATGATGCGAAAAAAGATCTTGGGAAAAGTTGAGTTGGTTTCTGATGAATTATGAACGATGAGAATTCCAGAGGTTTGATTCATGGTCTCCTGCGGAGCGAGTTGATCGAAGTTTGCAAGGCATTGGGTCATCCGGCCTATCGTGCCGGGCAAGTGTGGGACTGGCTCTATCGGCAGCATGTGGCGACATGGGAGGCGATGAAAAATGTGCCGGCCGCGCTTCGTGACGCCCTCGCGGAACGGTATGAATTGGTTTCCGTGAATCACTTGAAACAGGATGGCGAACACACGGGAACGAGAAAGATCCTGGTAGGGCTTCGTGACGGGGAATGTGTCGAAGAAGTATTGATTCCCGCCCGGGAGCGTCGCACGGTTTGTGTGTCAAGTCAGGTGGGGTGTAAGTTTGCCTGTGCCTTCTGCGCGAGTGGCAAGGGCGGCTGGATCCGTAATCTTGAGGCGGGCGAGATTGTGGAGGAGTTGCTGTTAGCCTGGGAGGAATACGGCGACCGTCCCACCAATATCGTTTTCATGGGAATGGGTGAGCCGTTCGACAACTATGATGCGGTGATCAAAGCCATCCGGATCATGAACGACGGGAAGGGACTGAATATCGGGATTCGCCACATCACGATCAGTACCAGCGGGATTATTCCGGCTATAGACCGTCTGGCGGGCGAGGGGTTGCAGGTGGAACTCTCGGTTTCCCTGCATGCGCCCAACAATGAATTGCGAAACCGGTTGATGCCGGTGAATCAGCGTTATCCGGTGGAGGCCTTGATTGAAGCCTGTGCCCGTCATACGGCCGCCTCCGGGCGGATTGTCACGTATGAGTACACATTGATTCGGGGCGTAAACGATACCCGCGACCATGCGGTGCAGTTGGCCAAACTGCTAAAAGGGCTTTCCTGTCGCGTGAATCTGATCCCGTTAAGCCCGGTGGACGGGTTTGAAGGGCAGCCGCCGCTGGATGGCACCTCTGGAATTTTTAAAGAAGTTCTGGGAAAAGTCGGGGTGAACGCCACGTACCGGGTTTCAAAAGGCGGGGCGATTGACGCGGCGTGCGGGCAGTTGCGGCGCAGAAACCTGAAAATTGGGACGTGAAGTGTTAGAGGTGAGATGTGGAAGGATAAAATGAAAATGGTGCTGCAGAATAACTCCCGCGCGGTGGCGGCGGATATGATTGCCCGATGGATGGAAACCGGCGATTTCCCGGACCGGATGATGAACAGAATTCGGGCGGATCGCGGCTTTGTGATGGAGGTCGTCTACGGCATCGTCAAGTGGAAGCGCGAATTGGAGTGGGTGCTGAAGCAGTGCATGAAACAGATGCCGGGAATTCCGCTGCGCGCCCACATGATGGTCGGTCTTTATCAAATTCTGCATATGGATTCGGTGGAGCCTTATGCGGCGGTGAATGAAACCGTCGCTGCGGCCAAGGCGACCGCTTCCCAGACTGACGCCAATTTTGTCAATGCGGTGTTGAGACGGGTATTGCGCGAGAAGCCACAAGTGATCGCCGCCTTGAACGGGCAGCCGTCGGGCATCCGGTTGTCGCATCCGGAAATCCTCGTCAAACGGTGGAATGAGGCCTTCGGGACTACCAAAACGGTCGCCCTGTGCGACTGGAACAACCGGCGTGCGGCGGTGATTCTCCGGTTAAACACGACTCGTATGGTGATGGCGGATTTTCGGGACCGGGTGACGACGGCCGGAATGAAGGTCGAACCGCACCCCTATGATCCGGCGCGTTTTTGCACATTGGGGCGTGGTGTAAGCGTGGAAGATCTCCCCGGATTTGATGACGGTTGGTTCATGGTTCAAGACCCATCCACAATCATGGCCGTCGAGATGCTGGCCCCGAAACCGCAGGAGCGCATTTTGGATGCTTGTGCCGCTCCAGGCGGAAAAACGGTGGCCATTGCCGAAGCAATGGGCGGGGGCGGCACATTGACGGCCATGGATATTCATGCCGACCGCATGGGATTTCTTGGCGATAACCTGAAGCGGATGGGGATGGGCGGCGTGCGGGTGTTTGAAGGGGATATGACGGCGTGCGGGCAGGGTGGGTCAGGTGTTCCGGAATTGGCGGGCCTCGTATTTGATGGAATTCTGCTCGATGTCCCCTGTATGAACACGGGTGTACTGCAGCGGAGGGCGGACGCCCGTTGGCGTTTCGATATGATTCGGCTGGGAAAAGTCTGTGAAACGCAGCGGGCGATTTTGGATGGCGCAGCCACACGGATTCGTGTCGGCGGCAGGATGGTCTACAGTACGTGCAGTTTGGAATCCGAGGAGGATGAATCCCTGATTATGGCATGGCTCAAAGACCACCTGAACTTTGAACTCATCCGTGAACGAAAGTTATTTCCCCCCACTGATGGCGTGGATGGCGCCTATGCCGCCTTGATAAAACGGAATTCATAAGGTAGTTTAAAAGGGTTTATGAAATCCTACATTCATGATGATTTTCTATTAGAAGGCAAGACGGCACGGCGTCTGTATCATGATGTGGCGGAAGCGCTACCGATCATTGACTACCACTGCCACTTGTCGCCCGCGTTGATTGCCAAGAATCATCAATTTCGCAATTTGTATGAAATTTGGCTGGCTGGGGATCACTACAAATGGCGGGCCATGCGAGCCAATGGCGTTGCCGAACGATTCTGTTCCGGTGACGCGACAGACATCGAAAAGTTTATGGCCTGGGCAGGAACGGTGCCCTATACCCTGCGCAATCCTCTCTATCATTGGACACACCTGGAGTTGAAACGCTACTTCGGGATTGATGAGTTGCTGGATGAAAAATCAGCGCCCCGCATCTGGGAGAAGGCCAATGCGATGCTTCAACGCCCGGAGATGAGCGTTTGGGCGTTGCTGGAGAAAAGCAACGTGGAAGTGGCCTGTACCACGGATGATCCCGTTGATAGTCTTGAGTTTCACTTTGAGATTCAAAAATCGGCGCTGACCACCAAGGTCTACCCTACATTCCGGCCCGACAAAGCGCTATGGATTGAAATCCCGTCCTTCAATGGGTGGGTGGACTCCTTGGAGCAGGTGAGTGGCTTGTCCTGTGCCAATCTGGGCGATTTCCTGGCGGCCTTGGATCAGCGACATGCGTTCTTTCATTCTCTGGGATGCCGGTCATCGGATCATGGAATCGAGCGCTGCTACGCCGACGCGTGTTCGGAAGCGGAGGCCAAGTCAATTTACGATGCCGCACGGGCGGGAAGAACGGTCTCTCGTGAGGCGGCGGATAAATTCAGATCCTTCATGATGCTGTTCTTCGGACGCCTTGATTATTCCCGGGGCTGGGTCAAACAACTGCATTTCGGTGTGTTGCGCAACAATAACTCGCGGCTGATGAGGCAATTAGGGCCCGACACTGGATTCGACGCCATTGGTGATTTCAGCCAAGCGCAGGCGTTGGTCGGATATTTGAATGCCTTGGATCAGGAAGGGCATTTGCCGAAGACGATTATTTATAACATCAACCCTGCGGATAATTACGTGATTGGTACCGTGATGGGGTGCTTCCAGGATGGATCGATTCCCGGAAAGATCCAGTTCGGCAGCGGCTGGTGGTTTCTGGATCAAAAAGAAGGTATGGAATGGCAGTTAAATGCATTGTCGAGCCTGGGACTACTGCGGAGGTTTGTGGGGATGTTGACCGATTCGCGCTGTTTTCTCTCCTATACCCGTCATGAGTATTTCAGAAGAATCTTATGTCAGGTCATCGGGCGCGATGTGGAGCGCGGCGAATTGCCGGATGTGCCGGAGCTGATGGATGTCATGATCCGGGATATCTGCCACGACAATGCAAGCCGTTATTTTTTGTTTCCCTCTGCCTGAGATTCAGACATATTCACGCATCATCACAAAGAGAATAAAATGAGAATCGACCTGAAAAAAAACTGCAAGTACTCTCTATTGGTCCCCACCAGTATGGGCATCCGGATTACGCCGGTTAGCGGTCAGCCGGTGCATGGCGGGGGAGCGTTCATGATGCAGGCGACAAGCGCTGAGACGAATGTTGCCAGCGTGGTTTCCTACCTCGGTCTGCCGGTCAAGGTGCTGACGACCTTTGTAAAGGGCAGTCCCATCGCCCAACTCATCAAGGATAATCTGCGGAGTCGAAACATGGATTTCGAGGGCGTTGAAGTCGCTCAAGGCGGGCCTTGGGGCCATCGTCATCAGATAAATATTGCTGACAGCGGGTTTGGGTCGCGAGGACCTCGTGTGTGGAATGACCGTGCCGGCGAGGTCGGTCGTACGCTGAATGTGAAAGATTTCGATTTGGATCGTATTTTCGGCAAGGAGGGCGTGCAGATTGTCCATCTGTCCGGTCTGATAGGCGCACTCTCGCAGGAGACCAGTACATTCTGCCTGGAGTTGGCGCGTGCCGCTAAGAAACATGGTACCAAGATCTCGTTTGATCTGAACTATCGGGCGTCGTTCTGGAAAGGCCGTGAGAAGCAGCTTTCGGCTGTTTTCGCCGAAATCGCGGGTGTGGCTGATATTCTCGTTGGGAATGAAGAAGACTTCCAGCTGTGTCTTGGTGTTCAAGGGCCTGAAGCAGGCGGCAAGGACATCAAGGCGAAGATCGACGGGTTCAAGGGCATGATCGAGCGGGTGAAGAAGGCTTACCCGAATGCGCAGACGTATGGCACGACGCTTCGGGAAGTCGAGGATGCAAACCACCACCTATGGGGCGCATTGATGGCCGCAGGCAGTGAATGGTATGTTGTTGAGCCGCGCGATATCACCGTCCTTGACCGCATTGGCGGTGGCGACGGCTTCGTTGGGGGGATGCTCTATGCGATTCTCAAAGGTTGGGAGCCGGAGAAGTGGATCCAGTTCGGTTGGGCGAGCGGCGCGTTGGCCACCACGATGCTGACAGATTACGGCCAACCCGCAGATGAGGACCAGGTATGGAGCATTTGGAAGGGCAACGCCCGCGTTCAGCGGTAACATCCCCGGCCTCGAGATCTCCTTTCTGTTTGACCGAATGCGTTTGATTCCCGTTCAGGGTGAGGTGCGGCGCTTCAATAAAAAAGTTAATCGGGAGGTATACAGCAGAGTCGGATAGCGGTATAATTTGGGTGTGGGAAGAGACAAGGGTTCAGCTAAGCCAAGGCCGGCTTCCGGCCAAGTAGAAAGATGGACTACCAACGCTGACCCAGAAAGAAAGTCTTCCCGACGAAAGAGCGGCATCGGGCGAAAGCAATTCGCAGGTGCCGCTCAATTATTTTATGGGATGGTGTAATAAAACGGTCCTGTACGGTAAATTGACAAAAAGCCATGAAACTGGCAGGCTTCCCCTCTACGTATGGAAGCAAGGATTATACCGAAAAGGAAACTGAATATTGTTCTCGGTGTGACGGGCTCGATCGCGGCCTACAAGGCGGCTGAATTGATTCGTCTGATGCAGAGGAAGAACTGGGATGTTTCTGTTGTGATGACGGCTTCGGCGGCGAAATTTGTAACCATGCTCACGTTTCAAACGTTGTCCCGGAATCCTGTGGGAATCGGTCTTTTTGATGAAACGGATGGATGGCACCCTGAACACATCACGTATGCCGACCGGGCCGACCTCTTGCTGATTGCCCCCTGTACCGCCAATGTCATTGCCAAAATTGCGCAAGGGTTGGCGGATGATCTTCTGACTTGTACCGCGCTTGCCACAAAGGCCCCCGTGGTCATCGCGCCCGCCATGAATGACAACATGTGGTCTCATCCGGCGACTGTTGCCAATGTGGCGCTCCTTCAATCTCGGGGCGTGACCTTCGTTGAGGTTGGATCCGGCGAACTTGCCTGTGGACGGGAGGGGCAGGGGCGTCTGGCAGATCTCGAGGATATTCTAGCCGTTGTCGGGACTGTATTGAGAAAACCGGTTATAAAAAAAGGAGTCAAGCCATGAACAAAAACGTATTGATAGCCCTGCTTTTGATTGCCTTGTCAGTGGTAGTCATGATTTTCACCAAGGGGAGCGCCCCCGTAGATTTAGTGGTAACAGATATCAAGCCCGCAGCGTCACTGGTTTATCTCTGTTTTACAGCGCTTGGCGTAACCATAGGCGTTCTTTTGAAGTGAGAGGCGATCGTTTTGGCATCACATGAGCGAATTCTCCTTAACCGGATTCACGCTGATTGAAAAAATCGGCGAAGGGGGCATGGGGCAGGTTTGGAAAGCCCGGCAGCTCTCCCTTGACCGGCTTGTGGCCATCAAGCTACTGCCTGCCCGCTTAAGTCACGATCCCGAGTGCATCCAGCAGATTCTCCAAGAGGCACGAACGGCCGCGAAATTGAAACATTCCGGCATTGTTCATATCTATGATGCAAGCGAGCAGAACGGTATCTCTTTCCTAGTGATGGAATTTGTCGACGGGTACAACGTCGGGCAATGGATCTTGCGGAAAAAGAATCTCTCCTACAAAGATGCCCTGGTGGTGACTGAGCATGTGGCCTTGGCGCTCCAATATGCCTGGCGTACGGCGGGATTAATCCACTGTGACATTAAGCCTGAGAACATCATGGTGGATCAGGATGGTTCCATTAAGGTGGCTGATCTCGGCTTGTCGCTGACCAAGGATACCAAGGCTTCCCCCCAGGCCCCCAATGAAGTCACGGGAACTCCCGGCTATATTTCGCCAGAACAGGTGATGGGCATGACACCGCTGGACTGCAGGACGGACATCTATGCGCTGGGATGCTGCCTGTACCAGATGGTTACGGGGGTTCGTCCGTTCAAGCAACTGCCGGACAGTGAAGCGATGGACGCCCAGGTGACTTCCCAGATTCCTGATCCGCGGGATATCATTCCGGACCTCCCGGGCTCTGTGTGCGCCTTGATTGAACGGATGCTGGTTAAGGATCGTGACCATCGCCTGAAGGACTGGGATGTTGTCGTGAAAGAAGTCCACCGGATTAGGAAAGGGTGGATGCCGTCCACTGAAATGCCGGCGGAAGGCGCCAGCACCATGAGGCGACGTAAGGTGGAGAATGCGGGGTCCGAGGAGAAAGATCACGGCAGTAAGCCGCCGGCGGCGAGTCGGCCAAGTCCCTTTTGGATGTTGGGTGCCGTGATCTCGGCCTTCGCGGTGGCGGGCTTGTGGTGGTTATTTCAAGCGCCTGTTTCAGTCAAGCATTCACCGGTTAAATTTCTTCCGCAGGCGGGTGTTACCAATGCGAGCGTTCCGGCTGGAGAGAGGGTTCATGTGGTTAATAAGCCTCTCAATTATGGGCGTGAGATTGCCAGGGAGAATGATCAGATCAAGCGTACTGCGGATAAGTACTGTGCGGAGGGGAATCTGACTGAGGGAATTCTCTGGCTCGAAAATTATACCGGGCGCTGGTCCTCTGAGACTTTTTCGAACCGGCTGACCCTCGCGAAGTCCTTGAAGCAATTGAAGGCGGCGCGGGATGAGAGCGAGCAGGCGGCTGCGTGTTGGAAAGGCTTTGAGAGTAACGTCACCTCCTGCGTTTTTCTGGGTAAATATTCAGCGGCGCATCAGATTGCTGATGCTGCCCTGGCGGATGAGAAACTCGGGCCGCACCGGGATGAAGTCACGGCGATTCATCACATCCTGGAGGATACGGGTTCCTTGAATGATAAAGTTCTTCAGACGTTCTCAACGAACGTCGGGAATAATGTCACCCTCCGGTTGGTTCGCGGGACCCCTCTGACAGGGCGTTTGCTGGGGATTCGGGATCGGAAGCTGGTAGTCCAAACCCTGGATGACGCTGCTCAGATTTATATCAGGATGGAGGATCTTACCCCTGCGGAGCGTCAGGCACGGCTGTTTTCTCTTGAACTTCCCGAAGTCTATCTGGTGCGGGGTGTGGCGGCCTATAATGAAGGGAAAGCCGAGGAGGCGGGGACGTTGCTGGCCCGCACAGACCCGGCCTTGGGGGCCTTACTAATCGGCCGGTTGCAGGCCGAAGCGGCTGCGGTGGCCGCCACCTCTCAGGCCGCTATCGCTCAAGCCGCTGCCGTGAAGGCCGCGATTGACGCCGCCATGCAGGACGACCCGGCGTTCATAGCCTTTTCCGGCCTGATGAAAATGGCTGGAATTGAGCCGGGACAATATGATTTTAATGTCTGGAAAACGGCCATCGAAAGTCTCCGAATGAGTCCCGAAACAGCCCGGTTGGTGGATCGAAACATGAATGGGTATCTTGTGACCTATGGCAATTCCCCGTTTTCCGAGACGAATGCCGATCTGATTTTGACGTTTCAAAGTCTCTGCGGTCAGGCATTAATGCGAAAATAAGGGGGATAGAGGATTCCCTTTTCGCAAATAATAGCCGTAATGAATTCGGCTGGTGTGACATCGAATGCAGGTGAGTAGGTTTTGACTCCTTCCGGCGCCGTGCGGCGTCCGAATCCCATCGTGATTTCCTCGGGCGCTCTCTCTTCAATCGGAATAGCATCCCCAGTTGTCAGCGAAAGGTCAAATGTGGAACTGGGGGCCAACACATAGAAGGGGATGCCGTGTGCTTTGGCGAGTACGGCGAGACCATAGGTTCCGATTTTGTTGGCGGTGTCTCCATTGGCGGCAATTCGATCGGCTCCAACCATCACCGCATTGATGCCTTTGGTTTTCATAACGTGGGCCGCCATGTTGTCGCAAATCAGGATGACATCCACCCCGGCCCGCATCAGCTCCCAGGCGGTCAACCGTGATCCCTGAAGAAGCGGGCGGGTTTCGTCAGCGTAGACCAGAATGTGCTTCTGCTGCTCAAGAGCCACATAAATGGGGGCGAGGGCTGTGCCATACTCGGCGGTGGCCAGTCCCCCGGCATTGCAATGCGTCAACACGGTATCGCCATGCTTGAGAAGGGTGGCTCCATGTTTTCCGATGGCCCGGCACATGGCGGCATCCTCATCCCGGATCAGGATCGCTTCGCGGATGAGGCGAGCCTTGAAGTCTGAAGGGGCCATTGAATCGGAGGCATGGATCACCGCACGCATCCGATCAAGAGCCCAAAACAGGTTGACGGCTGTCGGGCGTGAGGTCGCTAGATAATCTGCCGCCTGCCGGGCGGTGTCAACCAATTCCGGGGTGGTGGCGGACTGGGCTTGAATGGCTGTGGCGACCCCCATGGCGGCGGCAATCCCGATGGCTGGGGCGCCGCGAACCTGAAGGGTTTTGATGGCCTGCCAGATTTCGTGCACATCCCGGGTGCGAAGATAGACCAGTTCACCCGGGAGGCGGGTTTGATCCACCATCACCACCGTGCCCGGTAGCAGGCTGGATGACGTGTCGGGATTCCAATCAATGGTTCGAAGTGACATAGGGTTCTCCGTCTAATGGCGTATGACAAGAAGCAAGGCAAGATTCACCCCGTTGAATATCCCATGCATAATGATGGGCACCCACAGGGATTGTGAATATAGGTAGGCTAACGAAAACCCGGCCGCCGCCACCAGGAGCGGGATGAGAGATGGAAGGTGAAAATGAATCGAGGCGAAAAGAAGCGAAGACAGAAATATGCCGGCGCCAAGTCCGAATCTTCGTACCGCCAAAGGAAGCAACACTCCCCGGAAAAGACATTCCTCGAAAAAAGGGGCGACGGCTGTGGCGAAGAAAACCATGACGATCCGCATCCACAGGGGATAATCGCCGGACAGCAATAACGCAATTTCCTGAAGGTTGGGTGGGTATCCATTGGCCGCCAGAATTCCTTGGTAAATCATGGAGCTCACGAGTATGAAAGGAATCAAGGTGATGTAAAAGAAAAACCCTTGCTTGAGGATTCGCCGGGTCAAGGCGCTGAGGCCGAACGCCTCAGACCAGCGCCAACCACGAAGCTGAAGGAGCCAGGCAATGCCCCCAATGCCGGCCAAGTCCAGGGTAAGTCCCTGCATGATCAACAGTGTGCCTTCGCGAGGATGCTTGAGGAGCGAGGCAATCGCCCAGGAGGCTCCAATCAGCAGCCCGACCATGCCGATCAAGGCCATCCCTTCCCGCCAAGTCCATGGTCTTGACCGCAGCCATTCGATCCGCACGGGCCAGGCCGCCGGAATTCGTGTGGTTCGTATGATCAGGGTGATAGCGGTCAGCGTCCCCCCCAACAACAATACGGCATAGATCAGCCCCACAATAACGGTCGCCTGCGAAGAGGCGGATTCAATTAAAAGCGAATCGCTGGACATATCCGTCAAGATTTCTGGGGACCTTTGGGAATATCGGCGGGTTCAACGGTTTCGCGGATGACGTAGATCGGTTTCTGCTGCGCTTCATGATAGGTACGGATCTGAAGTTCGGCCAGCAGGCCGATGGATACAAACTGGAATCCGAAAAATATGAGCATGAACGGGGTGATGACCCAGAACGGGCGCTTAATGAGCTCGGAACAGAACTCGGTTCCAAAAAGGGCGCTCGATAGGTTGGCGGCCGCCATGAAGAGAAGCATCATGATGCCAAGGGCGCCGGAAATCATGCCCCATTTCCCGAAAATATGGATCGGGCGGGTACTGTAACGCATCAGGAATTTAACCGTGACCAGATCCAGGATGACGCGGAACGTGCGCCCGATACCGTACTTGGAGGTTCCGAACTGACGGGCATGGTGGCTTACGACAACCTCGGAAATCTGACCTCCTACCCAGCTAGCCAGTGCCGGGATAAAGCGGTGCAGTTCGCCGTAGAGTTGGATATTTTGTACGATTTCACGGCGATAGGCCTTCAGGGTGCACCCGTAATCGTGAAGGTTCACCCCCGTGATCTTGCTGATTAACCCATTGGCGATGATCGAGGGGAGGCGCCGATTGATAAAGGTGTCCTTCCGGTCCCGGCGCCAGCCGCTAACCACATCGAACCCCTTGTCAATCTCCGCCAGCAGTTTGGCGATGTCGGAAGGGTCATTTTGCAGGTCGGCATCAATCGTGATGATGACCTGTCCGCGCGACTCGTTGAAGCCGGCGCTCATGGCCGCCGTCTGGCCGAAGTTGCGCCGGAATTGGATCAGATGGAGGCCGGGATAACGTTTGGAAAGGTCCACCATTTTTGCCCATGAATTATCCTTGCTTCCGTCATCCACCAGTACGATTTCGTACGAGCGGCCGGTGGCCATCAAGGCGTCATGGAGACGGGAAACAAGCAGCTCCACGCTTTCCCCCTCGTTAAATATAGGAACGACCACGGAAATATCTGTCATAGCGTTTCCTCATCCTTTATGAAGGCGGATATGTAGCACAGTTTGGCTTGCATGCCACGGATAAAAAGGAGATCAGCCTAGCCTGAAAGACGGCCCAGGAGTTGCTGGCGGGATCGGGGCGGGGTGCCATCACCGGTCAGACCGAGATAACGCGCAGTCAGAAGTAACAATGGCGGGTAGAGTTGGGCGTTGCGCATCGCTTCATCTTGCGCCAGCACCTCGCCGACGGGGCCGACGCATTGGGTGGCTCCTTTCGCCAAGATAACCGCTTCGTCGGCCCACTCGTAGGCGAAATCCATGTTGTGGGTACTGAGTACGACTGTGGTGCCGTTTTGATGAATCGCGTTCAGCATCTCCATGATCTTCTCCGTCCAGGTAGGATCCAGTCCCGCAGTCGGTTCGTCCAGAATCACTAGTGTCGGTTTCATGGCCAAGATGCCGGCCATCGCGATGATTTTCCGTTCCCCATGACTGAGCTCATGAGCGGGGCGATCGGCAAAATCAGAAATTCCGATCTGGTTCATGGTTTCCATGGCAATCCGACGCGCTGCCTCGTGGGAATGTCCCAGATTCAAGGGGCCGAAGGCGATGTCCTGAATCACCGTGCCGCCAACGATCTGGTCGTCCGGATCCTGAAACACGAGTCCGACCTGTTTTCGCCAAGAAAGGAGGTCAGTCCGAGAATAGCCTGCAAGTTGCCCCTTGATATAAACGGAGCCTGCCGTGGGTTTATAGGTGCCGTTCAAGCACAGGAAAAGCGTGGTCTTGCCTGAACCGTTCGCTCCCAGAACGGCCAGTTTCCGCCCGGCGGTAACGCGCAGGTTCAGACCCCTTAAGGCCACTTTCCCGCAGGGGTAGCGATAGTGAAGATCACGGGCTTCTAGAATACAGTCAGGCATAAGGCCACCTCTTGGTTAGGAATCCGATCCAGGCAATGACAAGGCAGAGAATAAGCACACCGATGATAATCGGCAGGGATGGTTTTCGCTCAAATGGCAGGCAGGGAATCTCGCCATTATAGCAGCGCGCCTCCATGCCGAGTTCGATGCGTCGGGCACGATCCAGTGACCGGATGAACAAGTTGGCCCCGATCAAGCCTGTGGTGCGTATCCGGCTCTTGAAGGTGAGGTTGCCAAGCCGCGCAGCCTGAGCCTGCTGGAGTGTGGACAGGCGTTCGGCAAATACGAATAAGTGCCGGTAGGTCATCATCATCAGATCCACGACTACCGTTGGCACATAAAACTTCCGGAGCAGCGGCATCCAGTCAGCCGTGGGGGTGGTGAGTGAAAAGAAAATCAAACATGAAGCGGCGGCCATAGCGCGCGCCACCAATCGAATGGCTGGGATAACTCCATCGTTTGTTAAGCCGAAGTGAATCAGGCCGGAATGAAAGGACAGGGTAACCAGCAGCGATGAGGCTCCGATTAGGATGAACGCCATGGGAATGGCCATCACTCGTCCATAAAGTGCATAGGGGATACGCGCGCCAAGCAAGGCTACAAGACTGACCATCAGTAGGATTATCAGTAAACCTGAAAGGGGCATGAAGAAGCTCAGCAGGAGCAGGCCTCCGGCGAAAGCCGCCTTTTCCGCCGGATGACGAAGTCGCCACCGGCTGGTGTAGGCATAACAATCCATTAAATGAACCATGCTAGTCTTTCTTTCCCCGTCCCTTGAGATAACCCAGGTAATAGCCGATGGCTCCCGCGCCAATAGCCGCCTGGAGTGAAAAGAGTAGGGTGGCAATCTCGCCGCTGGGCGGATTCCAAAGCGGCTGAACCCATGGCTTGTAATCCGGATGCATACGTTCCACTTCCGCCCGGGCCTTGTCATCTGCACCACCAAAGGACTCCGTGCCAGCCTTGGGTCGATGCAAGACCAACGGCAGGCTTACCAGAAAAACGATGGCGAGAATGATGAGGGTGGTTTTCATGGGTCGAGTCCTTGCGAGGGCAGCACATGAAGTCCCTGCAGTTCTTTAAGATTATAGGACTTCAGTGCATTCATCAGGACGACCGTTACCAATCCCTCGGCCACAGCGATAGGAATCTGGGTCACAGCGAATATGACTAGAAATTTTACGAATGCGCCGATGAATCCGCTTGTGGTATCAGGGAAAGCCAATGCGAGTTGGGCGGAGGTGCACACATACGTCATGAGGTCGCCCAGGGTCGTTGCCAGAAAGACAGTCAATGAGAACGACGCGCCGCACCGGCGCAGTCCGTGAAAGAGACCGTACGCCACCCAGGGGCCGACGATGGCCATGGAAAAGGCATTCGCCCCCAGCGTGGTGAGGCCTCCGTGGGCCAGCAACAGGGCCTGAAACAGCAGGACAATGGAACCCAGCACCGCCATGACCGATGGCCCGAACAGGATCGCGCCGAATCCGGTTCCGGTTGGGTGGGAGCAACTTCCTGTGACCGATGGCAGTTTCAGGGCCGATAGGACAAAAACGAATGCGCTGGAGGTGCCCAGTAGAGCCCGTGCCGAGGGGGTTTCCCGGACGATGCGTTTGAGTGAGCGAACACCCGCCGCCATAAACGGCAGGGAAACTACCCACCATCCGGCCGCATGGGCAAACGGTAAATACCCTTCCATAATGTGCATCAGACGTATTCCTCAGCCAATTCCAGCATCATCTTGAGAAACCGGGGATGGGACCCCAGCGGCGGCAATGTTTCAATCTTGAGTCCCCGATGTTTGCGGGTCAGGGCCTTTACCTTGTCGGGAATGTCCTTGATAAGATGGGTTCCACTGGACATGAATAACGGCAGAACACGGATGTTTTTGATACCCTCTTTTGCTGCCAGTTCCACGATATCCTCGAGGGATGGTGATGCGAGTTCCATGTGCGCCAGATGTATATTGGACTTGCCGGTTTCTTTCCGCAATTTCCGCAACAAGCTTTGAAACGGCTTGAGCCAACTTGGGCGTTTGCTTCCATGGGTGAGTAGAATCAAGCATGTTTTATTCATAATATTTTCCTATGCATCAGCAGGCAACACGTGAAGGATGGCTTGTATCAGGGTCTCAATTCGATCAAAGGCGTTGGGTGAGGTGACGGGGGCGCGGCCGACGACGATGAAATGACAGGATTCCAATAGGGCCGCCTCGCGCTTGGCCTGGAATCCGCCAGCGTTCCCGCTGTCTTTGGTGACCACGACGCCGATTGAAAAACGCCGGATCAACTCGCGGTTTTCCCCGGTGGTGAAAGGGCCGCGTCCGGTGATGATCTGGTCTTTTGATAGCCCCGCCTCTTCGCAGGCTGCCAGGGATTCGGGATGGGAAAGAACCCGGGCGATGACCGTCAGTCCGGCATTCCTTGCCGGTCGGACATAATCCGCAACGTGACGGGATCCGATCGTCAGGAGAATGGGCTTTCCGAATCCGCAGGCCAGGCGTGCGGCGGCGGCATGGTCGTCCACCGCGAGCACATCCCCGCCACGGGTAAGACAGCCGGCCGGCCGTACGTAGGTAAAATACGGAATGTCCGAACTGCGGGCAACCCGCTCCGCCGTGGCCCGGACTTCGGTGGCGTAGGGATGGGTGACATCAACCAGGGCGGTAATCTTCTCCTGGGAAATCAGGGCGGCCATGGCGGCCTCGTCCATCCGCCCCTGTCGCAGACGGATGGCCGGATGCGTTCCCACCGCCAGTGCAATATCCGTGGCCATTGAGACCAGCACCTGACAGCCCGACTCTGCGAGCGCCTGGGCCACACTGGCCGTTTCGGTTGTGCCTCCCAAAAGAAGAATCACAGTTTGTATCCTCTGGGGGTTACGAACCACCCATTCAAGTTTCGGGAGGTGCGATTCCCGATCAGGACGATTGTACGCATATCAATGTCATGCTCCAGTAAGTGACCCAAGTCCGTGAGAATGACCTTCTCATCGGCCGCGCCAAGCGCGGTGGCGATTCCGGCTGGCGTAGTTTCGGGGCGATGTTTCCCGAAAATCGCCACGGCTTCTTCGAGCTGTGAAATGCGTCGCATGCTTCGCGGGTTGTAGAGGGCCGTGACCAGATCGGCGGCGGCCACCGCCTCTAGACGGACCCGGATGGTCTCCCAGGGTACCAGCAGATCGCTCAGACTGATGCAGGCGTAATCGAGCGTCAGCGGGGCGCCCAACCGCGCGGCGGCGAGTTGTGCCGCCGAGACGCCCGGGATGATTTTAACCGGTACGGGCTGGGGTTCACTGGCCAGCATTTCAAGGACAAGCCCCGCCATGCCGTAGATGCCGGGATCACCCGACGAGATCAGTGATACCACTGCGCCCTGACGGGCTCGATCAATGGCCAGCCTGCAACGCTGTTTCTCTTCCCTCATGCCGGTGGAACAGACTTCCTTGCCGGCTACCAAGTCGTTCAGATAGTCCACGTATAGTTTATAGCCGACAATAAGGCTGCTGGCCCGGATGGCCTCCTCGGCCTCCGGGGTGCGGTCAATCGGGTTGCCCGAACCGATTCCGATTATAAACAGTTTTCCAGGGCAATGGCCACCGTCACGTGACGGATGATGGTTTTGTTTAGTATTAATCGTGTCCTCCTTCCCGCCAGTAAGGCGGCGGGCTCTGCCACCGCCGGGAGTCCGACCTTCCGGGCCGCCAGCGGTGTGTGCTTGAATTGTTTCGCTGTCGACCGGATTTCCTCCGATGCAACCAGACGAAGTCCTATTCCCAAAAGTTCAGCGGCCTCCAGCAGGCCTTCTTCGTTGTGTTTGATATCCGCCGTGGCCAGTAACCGGACGCGACGGATATCGGCTTTCACTTCCTTCAGTGCTGACCGGATTGCCGCGATGATGTCGCCCGCCGCCGCACCGCGCCGGCAACCGATTCCGATGATCAAATCTTTTTCGGCATCGGTGGTCGTGGTAATCACCGGCTCTGCCGCCAGGATATTGCCCACCTGGAGCGCCAGCCTGTTGGCGCCCCCTTCATGGCCGCTGAGCAGGCTGATCGCATAGCGGGCGCCTACATCCAGCACCACGACCGCAGGATCCACGAGCTTTCCCTTGAGCAGTCCCTCGATCGATCGAACCACCACACCGGTGGGCAGGATGTAGACAAGATTTTTATAGCGATGAAAGATCCGGCGGGTCAGAGTCTGGACGGTGCTGAATCTCCGCCCACCGTAGCGCACCGGTACGATATTATGCACATAAAGATCGGCCCCGCCGAGCGCTTTCACCAGGCGGATGGCTTTTTGGGCGCCGGTTTCAGAGAGGGTGATGACTGCGGTCGGGTTCACGGGGTTTTGGCCTTCCGGTATTCATGCGAGAACGAAGCGTCGTACAACTTCGACGCCGGGATATCTCTGGTCAGCGTCCGCCCGACAATGATCATGGCCGTCTTGCTGATATGGGCGGCTTCCACTTGTCCGGCGATGTCGGCGAGGGTTCCTCTTAGAATCACCTGATCCGGCCAGGAGGCATGGAACACAACTCCTATCGGGCAATCGTTGCCGTAGTGTTTGGCCAGTTTGGCGGCCATGCTGCCCATGTTGCCAACCGATAGGAACAGGCAGAGCGTGGAGCGCGATTCTGCAAGTTTCTCCAACTCCTGTTCAGGGGGGACCGGCGTACGACCCGAGGAGCGCGTCAGAATGATGGTCTGTGCCACCTCGGGCGCCGTAAGTTCGGTTTTCAACGCCGCTGCGGCCGCTTGGAATGAACTGACACCGGGCACCACCTCGTAGGCGATGCCTAATTTGTCCAATTCGTTCATCTGTTCGCGGATCGCGCCGTAGATGGAGGGGTCGCCGGTGTGAAGCCTGATGACGTCCATATCCCTGTCCAGGGCCGATCGGCATACCGCCACCACTTCCTCCAACGTCATGCCCGCCGAATCATGGGTTTCCGCACCGGAGGGGATCAGGGCCAGAACGTCAGGACTGACCAGGGAGCCGGCGTAAACACAGCACCGGCATGACGACAACAGCGTGGCCGCCTTCACGGTCAACAGATCCGGGTCACCGGGCCCGGCACCAACAAAGATCACTTTCATGAAGGGTTTCTTCCCGAGGCGTGAACCAGGATGAGTGAAAGATACCCGGTTCGTTCCTCCTTCAAATTCAATTTCCTCAGGTCAGTTTCCACCCGCTGGCCGTCCTGTCCGGCGCGGGCCACAAAGACAGCGCGATCGATTAGCGCAGTTTCTTCCAGAATCCCCACGATGTCCGCCAGGCGTTCCCCGATCTTCATCAGGATAACCGTGCCGCCTTTCCGGAGAGCTTCCCGCACGGGTTCCAGATCATCCGCTGTCGGGACCACGGTGATCAGTTCTTTTTTTTCGCCGAGCGGGAAACTGGTGAGGGCGGCGGCGGCACAGAAGGAGGTGATGCCCGGGATCGTGATCGCATTCAATTCCGGCAGGCGCTGGCGAAGGGCGCGAAGGAGATAGATGTAGGTGGAGTAAACCAGGGGATCGCCCAGCGTCAGAAAGCAGGCATCTTCGCCGGTCAACAGCACGGCGGCCACTGCCTCCGCAGATTCAACCCAGCGCCGCGACAGTTCATCCTCGTTGTGGGTCATGGGAAAGACCAGTTCATGAACCAGCGCGTCAGGGGCGAGATAATTCCGGGCAATGGCGAGCGCCACGCTGTCGGAGGCAATGCGCGCCTTGGGGACAAACACATGGCGGCTTTGCTTGAGCAGGTTGGCACCCTTGACGGTAATAAGTTCCGAATCACCGGGACCCACCCCGATTCCGTAAAATGTTCCCAGTTTCATGTTTCCCTCTTTTCTATCCACAGGACAATGCAGCGGCTTGGCATCCTGAACGTCTTCAAGGTGGCCGGGGTCACCGTGCGCACCCGTTCTTCGGGGAGCGTCAGGTTTTCACAAATCACGATGCGATAGCGGTTCCCCAACGTTGCGGCGATGTCATTCAGCCAGCGCCGGCACTTGGGGTGGCCGGCCAGAACGGCCAGCTTGGGGATGCCGGCCAGACTGGCCGCAGGCACCGGGGGATTGCCCCCGTGCGCGTTGATGATCCGGGCGTCGAGCCAGTCGGTTCCCGCCCGCGCGAACGCCGTCTGGATGGAACTGATCCCCGGAATGATCCGGCATGACGCGCGACCGAAGCGGCCGACCACGGGCTTGGCCAGGCTGCACAGCCCGGGATCGCCGGTGACGAGTACCGCGATCCGCTTCCCGTGATGGGACTCCATCTGGTCAAGCACCGGGGCCACATGGGCGCCAACAGGAATCCGAGTTGCCGGACTCTCCGGAAAGGATTCCAGCAGCCGGTGAGCCCCGACCAGCACATCGGCCTGCTGGATGGCGGCATGAGCGGCAGGGGTCATATAATCGAGCCCGCCCGGTCCGCAGCCGACGATGGTAATCCGGTGTTTTTTCATAGCCATGGCGACAGCTCTCCTCCCGTGCCGAGTTTTTCCCCATTCATCGAAACGAGCATGACGGCAATGGTCTTCCCTGTCCGGGTCCCGACCGCCGCTTGAATATCGGACGCCAACCGGTCGGCGAGTGCCTTCCGCCGGGGCTCGGGTAGAGCCAGAAAAAGGCCTTCGGCCGTCGTGACCTCGGTCGAGGTCTGAATGCCCAGCGTCGCCGCCAACCGGCTTATGAAGGGCAGAACCGTGGGGGATTGGGCCGAATGGGTTTCCCAATGGCCTTCCGCGAGCTTGGCCAATTTTCCGGGGTGTCCCACCAGCAGCAGGCATGGCCAGATTTTTTGAGCGGCCGCCTGTTCCAGCATGAACCCCCACTCATTACTAACCTCGATGACCTGTTCCGGTGTAACCTTGAAATGGGCGAGGGCGGCACGCTGTCCAATATGTCCGGGGACCAGGACTGGAGCCGTCACCCCGCTGGCAAGAGCCACATTCAGGGTGCAAACCAGGGCGTCGCGCAAGGCCGGTGCGCTGAAGGGCCGGACCTGGCCGGACGTTCCAAGAATGGAAAGCCCATCCACGACGCCCAGGCGCGGGTTGAATGTCCGGGCGGCCAGCTCGCGGCCACCGGGAATGGATAGGGTGACATTCAGGCCGTCGGGTGTTACTTCCCTCAATGCTGCGCAGATCATTCTGCGTGGGCCGGGATTAATGGCCGGTTGGCCGGGCGGAATTTGGAGACCGGGTTTGGTGACGGTGCCCACACCCTCGCCGGCGCAAAAGAGTATTTCTCCGGAATCGTTCCGGGCCACAGTGGCGACGATCAATACCCCGTCGGTAACGTCAGGGTCATCGCCTGCATCCTTTTTAACGGCGGCGGATGCGGTGACATTGTCCCTAGCCAAGTCTCCTGCCGCTTCGTGCGGCAGGAACGGACGCTTGGAGGCAAACGCTTGCGCTGTCTGCCAATCTTGTTCACCTGCGACACAAGGGCGCGGGGGGCTGGCGATGGCGAACGTTGCTCGGGATCCATCAGGAAACGGGATGTCCACGGAGGTGACTAGCCGATTCTCGATTAGGGCAATGGCCGCCGCCTTGGCCGCAGCAGCGGCACAAGCTCCCGTGGTATATCCTGACCGCAGGGCCGTCATTCACCAGTCTCCAGTGTCCATCCGGCGACGGTGCAGAGGGCGTGAATGATGCTGACTGCCAGGGTGCTGCCACCGCGTCGGCCGGTCATGACGATGTACGGCACAGGTAGGGATAAAAGTTCGGTTTTGCTTTCCTCCACATGAACGAACCCGACGGGCAACCCGATCACGAGGGCTGGCCGGAGTTCGCCTTCCGTGATCATGCGGTTGATTTCCAGGAGCGCCACGGGGGCATTTCCAAAGACGGCGATGCCGCCATCCAGCGTTCCGCGGGCCTTGCGTACGGCAAAGTAGGAGCGGGGCAGGCCGGTTCGGGTCGATTCCGCAGCGACGTCGGGCGCCGCCACGTTACAGATGATCCGCTCGGAGGTGTAGGCCGGGTTCACGCTGCGCAGGCGGGCCAGGGACAGACCGCCCCGGATCATATTGGAGTCCACGTAGAGTGGGGCGCCTTCACGCAGGGCAGCCACTCCGGCCCGGATGGCGTGGGGTGAAAACCGGACAAGCGGGGCGATGCTGGTATCGCCGCAGGTGTGTATCATGCGGCGGATGACTTCCCACTGGTCGCGCGGAACTTTGGGCTGGCCCATTTCGGCGTCGATGATCTCGAACGACCTTTTTTCGATTTCGGTGCCGGACATGGGCTTCGCCAGAAAGTTATGGATCAGGGATTTATTCATGAAGGTTGGCCTTTTCGTGCAAAGTTGAGGAAGGTTTGGACGGCATTGGAATGGGCCGCGAAATGGAGATGGATATAACCTGCGAGCACCCGGCCTTGTTGAAACCCGGCCATAACCGGCTTCGGTTCCCGGCGATAGTGAACCTGATAGGCGGGTTTCCCATCGGCTTCCGGTGAGGCTCCTACAATTTCAGAATAGTGAAATTCATGGCCGCGCAGCCGGGAGCCGCCAGGCCCCCACATCGTGTCGCCATTCAAGGTGACTTCTGTATAACCCAGCGATTGCCGCTTGGCGCACATGCGGGTTCGGAACGGGAGCAGTCCGGCCATCAGGTGGATCATACCGTCGAGCGTCTCGATGCTTTGCGACAGGAGCATGAGCCCGCCGCACTCGGCGTAAATGGTGCCGCCTGCGATGGCGAACTGCCGGAGGGAGTCCATCATGCCGACATTGCGTGCGAGGTCTCCCGCATACTCCTCGGGGTATCCGCCTCCCAGATACAAGGCGTTCAGGGAGTCGGGAAGCCGGTTGTCCTTGATGGGCGAAAAACGAACCAACCGCGCACCCTGTGCCTCCAGGCATTCCAGGTTATCCGGATAGTAGAAGTGGAAGGCCGCATCGGAAGCGATTCCTATGGTAACAGGGCGGCGCTCATCAGGGCTTTTGTCACCCGTGACACAAGGCCGCGGGGGTCTAAGGGCGGGAGCGGCATGTGCCAGTTTGAGGACGGCCTCAATGTCGACGTGTTTCTCGAGGGCATCGGCGAGGGAGTCCAGCAGGGTGGGGGACAGGGTTGCCGCATCGGCTGTAACCAGTCCGAGATGACGACTCGGCAACGAAGGAAGCGCGTTGGCGGGGATACACCCAAGCAGGGGCGGGAGCTTGGTCGACGTTACGGTTTCGGACAGCCAGTCGGCATGTCGGGCGGAGCCCACCCGGTTGGCGATCACGCCGGCAATGTGAAGGCCCGGCTCAAAGGTATCAAACCCCTTGATAACGGCGCCGACGCTGCGGGCCGCGCCCTTGGCATTAACAACCAGCAGAACAGGGGCTTGCAGCCATTGGGCGATTTCTGCCGTACTGCCGGAGGAGGTGTCCGGCGAGTCGCCATCAAACAACCCCATCACGCCTTCGATGACCGCGATATCCGCCCGTGCCGTCACGCGCTGGAATAGCTGCTCAACGTACTCCTTGCCGCACATCCAGGAATCAAGGTTGTAGCAGGGGCTGCCGGAGGCCAGCGTCAGGTGGGTGGGATCCAGGAAATCGGGACCGACCTTGAATGTCTGCACGCGCAGCCCACGTCGGGCCAGGGCGCGTACCAACGCCAGCGACAGTGACGTTTTGCCGACGCCACTGCCGGTTCCGGCGATGATGATGCGCGGGATGCCCATGTTAACACTCCACCCCTTTTTCGGCAGGCCGCCCAGTTTCGAACCCGTGCTTGAGGCATATCATTTCGGTCACCGTATCCGCCAACTTGATCAGGGATTGTTGGGCGCCACGGCCCGTCAGCACAATGATCTTATCGGCGGGAGAGCCTTTGAGCATGGCCACGACCGCCTTTTGCGTGATCAACTTTTTAGCGAGCGCGTTGCAGATCTCATCCAGGATAACGACTTTGTAGCGGCGTGATTTTACGACCGCCTGTGCCTTCTGGAGCGCGGCCTCGGCGGCGCGCCGGTGGGCGGGGAAGGCGGGATGTGTGGCGGGCGGAACGAATCCCCGTCCCATTTGGCGCAGCGTGACATATGGCAAAAGGCTTAGCGCCGCGAGTTCGCCGGTGGAGGCATCGTGCTTGATGAACTGGAGGACATAGGTGGGCATGCGATGGCCGACGGCACGCAGGACGATACCCAGGGCGGCTGTCGTTTTGCCTTTGCCATCGCCGGTAAATAAAAGGATTCGTGCTTTTTTTTTCATCTTCAGAAAAACAAAAAGGCATCCCGCCGCCCTTATGGGCTGCGGGATGCCGATATTTCATCCCCAAAACGAGTGATCATACCCCAACCCCACTCCACGAGGGCCAACTGATGACTCAATATGCGGGTCGGTATTCTGGTTTCCGGATCATCCTACTAATCGCGCCTTCCCATCTTTCGACAGTGGCCTGAACGATGTTTGTCCCCGGTTACAGCGGCGGGACCACGACGGATTCACACCGTCTTCCCGACAACCGCATTTCAACTATGTTTGAAATAATAGGTCAGATGGCGAAAAAGCACAAGTTTTCACTTCTCGCTCTAAATCTTCGGGCGTATGCAACCGCGTAGCGCCGGGACTGCGGCCCGGCGCCGAGGGCGGGAGGCAGAAAGGAACCGCGTCATAGTCGGAGCTCTACCCGGACAGTCGCTTGAACTGGATCGCATAAGCGCTTAATTTTCAGAGGGGCGGTCAACAAAATCCTGGGCGAGTGCAAGGGGCTGTGAGTGTTTATCTGTTGTTGACCTGCGTATATATCCTGATCACGTCGGCCGATGGATCGAGCACCAGAATTCTTCCCATGGTGTCTACGGCAAGGTCCAAGCCTACGGCTTTGTCAGGCCAATCTTCCTGACCCGAAATGACGCCTTTCAAGTGTCCCTGGGCATCGTAGTGCTTAACCCTGACAATATGTTTCTCACTGGTGATGAATTCACCGTTGGGCGTGATTGCCAGATTAGATGGGTTACAGCACCCGCAAAAGCCCGTGGCGTCCATGGAATAAGTTCCCCACATGTCGAGAAACTTTCCCTCTGCGGTGAAATGTTCCAACCGGTGCATGCCGGGGTTGGCTACCCAGAGAGATTCATCCGCCGCCACCGCTACATCAAAGAACGCGCTGGGAACCACAAACCCCTCCTTGCGTTGGTCAAGATCCTTTTGCCCTACTCGGCCCGCCGGTTCGCCCGTCAGAGTAAAGCGCCAGACAATCCGGTTGGCGCAGTCGGCTATGAACACATAATGGGACGAGACGGCGAGGGAGGTCATCATGGTTTTCGGGTCGGGACTTTTCCAGACCGCTTTCCGGATTCCATCCTGACCAAAGACCTCAACATGATCGTTCAGCCCGACCAGAATATCCCCCTGCGCTGTCACCGCCAGGCAGCGCACGGGTTCGGTGACCGCACTGCCCGCCAGATGAACCCCATTTTCATCAAGGACTTCAATTCCGGCCATGGCTCCGGCAATAATCCGGTTGGAGCGATCCACGGCCAGCGCGGTCAAATTTGACAGGGACGGCTTGATCCATTGAACGTGGGCACGGAGCAGTAGATTGGAATCGGTTTTTTTGATGGCGGTGAGATCATACTGGCAGTCTTTTGTGGATAACTTGCAATTCTGGCATGGTTTAGTATGCCAGAAAATAACTCCAAGTATTACCAGGACGACTGTCAATACAAGTAATGCGCCTGCCTTCATGATTTGCTCACATCCAGAACCACAAGATCCCCTTTGTCATTCCGGCAGAAAATCATGCCGCGACACAGAACCGGCACTGTCCAGCAGGTTTTCTCCAGAATTTTTCCGGCTGACGCAACCAGCTCAAACGAGGTGGGTGATGCTTTAGCAACAAATAACTCCCCTTTTTCGTTGAGAACAACCAGTCGATCCCCATCCGCTGTGAGCGAGCCAAACCCCAGATTATGAGCCCATTTTTCGACCCCGGTGGCAAAATCAATACACTTCAGCGATCCATTCCCCGCATTCCCGTCAATGCCGTATAGATGCCCATTGATCAGGACGCAACTGCTGAAGTGATTCCTCATAATCTTGCTGTTCCAGATAATTTTGGGTTCGGCGCCGGTGATGTCGAGCACCGTGGCGCCCTTGTCATACCCTGAAGAAATGAAAATTTTCCCATCATGGGGGATGGGGTCGGCCGCATTGACGTCATAGCTTGTGCTCCAGGCGCTGGACCATAATTTCTTTCCTGTATTGAGTTCTACGCCGTACAGGGCTTTCTCGCCGAAGACCGCCAGGCATTCCGTGGTCCCGACGGTGTATACAACAGGCGCCGCGTAACCGCCGATCCCGGCTGGGCTCGCCCAGATCGTCTCGCCGGTCATCCGGTTCAAGACGATCCCATATTCACAGGCGTTCAACAGGAGTTTGTCACCCTTGATTACCGGGGACGCGGATAGGCCCCACTTGGGATTGCCGGCTTTATACACTGCGATCAGGTTCTTCTGCCATTGAACCGCCCCCGTGTCGGCATTCAGGCAGAATAACTGTCCTTCCCGGCCTAGTGTATAAACCAGTTTTCCGTCGGTGGCGGGTGTGGCCCGTGGCCCCGGATAGCCACCCCCGGAGCAGGGGTAGGAATACTGCCAGAGTGGAGCACCATCTTTAAGGTTCAAGGCAAATACGGTGTCCTTGTTATCTTTATTTCCCATGGTGAAGACCTTGTTGCCCGATATCGCCACGCCGGCATATCCGGCACCGACATTAGTCTTCCAGGCAAGTTTACCCCCGCCGGTCAGGGCTTGAGGATTCCATGGGGTGTCTGTTGAGATTCCATCCTGATTAGAACCTCGAAACTGCGGCCAATCCTTTTGAACTGCAGCCAGGCCTTGGTTTGCTAATACGAAGAGGCTTAATGATATTCCGACGATGCTTGCAGGCATTATTTTCTGAGTTTTCATATTTCTTCTCGTTTCTCTTGCAGGTTCTGGCTTCTCATTGCTGTATACGTGTTTCCACCGACTGCCTGGATAGAGCCGCGACAATGCCGCAGTCGCACCTGATCGCAGAGGCGCCCTTTCCACGCACTATCCTTTATTTCGGTTTGATTTTGAAGCACTATTAGACTAAGTGATTGCCCCCATGAAATTCAAAAAGAATATTCCGAGGAATTCTGGGCTTGTTTTGATGGCGGCAGGCTTATTGTCAGGGGCTATTCCAGGCGCCGGTGCGCAGACATCGGAGGTTCAAACCGTCGTTGTAACGGCGCGTAAATGGGTCGAGCCTCTCCAGTCTGTGCCGGGCGCTGTGACCATTCAGTCTGCTGAGGGCATAAAGTCTGCAGGGGTAAAAGATTTGCGTGATGCTGCCCGTTATGTTCCCAATCTGACCCTTGGCGATTTTACCGTTCGCCGCCTGACGTTTCCCTATCTGCGGGGAATCGGATCGGGCCGGAACTCAGCGGCTGTGACCACGATTCTTGACGGCGTGCCCCAACTCTCTTATGCCACAGCCAACCAGGAATGTCTCGACGTGGAGAGGATTGAATTCCTGCGCGGTCCGCAGGGCTCCCTCTACGGACGGAATACCCTCGGCGGAGCGATTAATATTGTGCCGCATCTGCCTACCCGCGAGCCTCTGACATCGGTCAGTCTTGCGGGCGGTGATCATGCGCTGTTGGATGCCCGTGTGTCGACCGAGGGGCCTGTTGGCCCGGTTAACACGGCCGGCAGTCTCAGTGCGGGGTATTCCACGCGTGACGGGTTTACGAAGAATGACATCACCGGAAACCGGCTCGATAGTCGTGAGTCGTTTTTTGGTCGTGCCCAGGTGTTGTGGCCGGAAGAGGGGGCGTGGAGCTATCGCTTGAGCGTCACGGGTGAAGCGGATCGCGACGGCGATTATGCGCTTGGCGACCTGGCCTCCCTTCGGGCCCGTCCTTACCACGTCGCCCATGATTATGAGGGCCGTTCCGAGCGTGATCTTTCCCAGCCGGTGTTCACCGCCACGCGACAGGGTGGGGAGGTGGACCTCACCTCCATTACCGCTTTTCAATGGTGGCGTTCCCATGACCGGACTGATCTCGATGCCACCCCCGCGGATCTCATCCGCCGTGACAACGAGGAAAATCAGCAGGCGTGGATTCAGGACGTGCGACTGGCGTCAGCCGATGCGGCCCCGGTCAAGCTGGGGGACGGGCTTGCCTTGCGCTGGCTGCTGGGCACGATGGCTTATCATTCCGCTTATCAGCAGCGCGCTTTCAATGACTACCGGCCCGGTGCGGTGGCCATGCTCGGGCTTCCATTGGCCTATCAACAGCACGACGACGCCGATCTGAATGATACCGGGGTAAGCCTCTATGGCCAAGGCGTTCTGACGGTCGATGAGCGCCTTGAGTTGGGGCTTAGCCTCCGCGATGACTACGAGCACCGTTCGGCTGACCTGCGGCAATACGCCAACCCGGCATTCATGCCGGGGGCAGGGGCTGACGCCGAACAGGATTATAATCAGTTCAGCCCGCGCGCTTCGCTTGGCTATCGTCTTACGTCTGAAGTTCTGCCTTATGTTCAGGTCTCCAAAGGGTATAAGGCCGGGGGATTCAATGCCCTGGCCATACCCGGTCATGCCGATTACAATGAGGAAACGAGTTTAACCTATGAAACCGGTCTTAAAACGGCGTGGATGAAGCATCGCGTGGTGGCGAATGCCGTTCTGTTCCGGACGGAGTGGGACGACCTGCAATTGGATGTTCCGGCTGGCGCGCCGGGGGTGTTCTATATTGACAATGCCGGCAAAGCCCGGAGTGAGGGCGGGGAATTGGAATTGAGCGTCCAGCCGCTGGCCGGGTTGACGCTGTTTGGCGGGGTGGGCTTACTGACGTCGGAATTCCGGGCGGACAGCATGTCCGGAGGAATGGATGTCAGTGGAAACGAACTCCCGTTTGCGCCCCACATGACTTGGAATGCCGGTGCGGACTATTCGCAGACCCTCACCGCTCACTACATCGGCTTTATCCGGTTGGAAGGCGTGGGGACAGGGCGTTATTATTATGATGCCAGTAACGTCGAATCCCAGGACAGTTATACGCTGATCAATGCGCGCATAGGTGTGGGAACCCGCCTCTGGCGTGTGGAGACGTGGGTCAATAATCTCTTTGACCAGGACATCGTGCCGATTGCCTTCCCGTATGCGTTGGCTCCGTCAGGCTATGTGGGCGAGAATGGATCCCCCCGCACCATGGGACTCTCCCTCAGCCGCACCTTTTGATGTCTGCAGTTTGTAATTTGTTGAGTACAAATTTTATGATTGAAGGCATCCCGATGGAGTTTGTCCTGTTTGCGCTGGTGTTAATCGGTGTGGCGGTATTTCATCGAAGGACGTTTGAGGTGGCCGTTGCGGGCGCGGTGATCATCACGGGTTATCGATGGCTCATCACGCCCTTCAACCCGGTGGCGCAGTTGCAGGCGGAATGGCCGATGCTGCTCAATTTGTTTGGTCTCCTCATGGGGTTTGCGCTGTTAGCCCGGCATTTTGCGGAATCGCATGTGCCGGCCGCACTGTCCCGGTGGCTTCCGGCAGGGTGGTTGGGCGGACTGGCGCTGCTGACCTTCGTCTTCGTCATCTCTTCGTTTTTGGACAATATTGCGGCGGCCATGATTGGCGGCACCGTCGCCATGGTGGTATTTCGCGGGCATGTCCATGTTGGCTTTCTGGCTGCCATCGTGGCCGCCAGTAATGCGGGCGGCGCCGGCAGCGTTCTGGGGGATACGACCACCACCATGATGTGGATCGGCGGGGTTTCCCCCGGTGATGTCGTTCACGCCTATGTCGGCGCCGGGGTGGCCTTTCTTGCCTGTGCGCTGGTGGCCGCCCGTCAGCAGAATCGTCATCACCCGATACGGCGCGGCGATGAGGGTCAGTGCGTTGATAAGGGCAGACTGCTGATCGTGGCGGGAATTCTCGCCGGGGCGATCCTCACCAACCGGGTGTTCGGAGTCCCCGCCATGGGCGTCTGGTTGGCGATTCTCGTGGGCGCCCTGTTTCGCAAGACCCACTGGCATGAGTTACGTCGGTCGCTCAAGGGAAGTCTGTTTCTGGTGGCGTTGGTGTGGTGCGCGGCGCTCATGCCGGTCAAATCCCTGCCTCAGGCGGGCGTGCCGGGCGTTTTCATTCTGGGATTCATCTCGGCGGTGTTTGACAACATTCCTCTCACAAAACTGATGCTCGACCAAGGCGGATACGACTGGGGTTTTGTCGCCTATGCGGTCGGCTATGGCGGGTCGATGCTCTGGTTCGGGTCGTCGGCCGGTGTGGCGCTGACCAATCTGTTCCCCCAAGGCAGATCGTCCTGGAGTTGGGTGAGGGACGGTTGGCACGTTACGGCCAGTTATGTGTTGGGCTTTGCGGCGATGCTGGCGCTCTTGGGGTGGCATGCTAATTAGGGCTCGACAGGGTCGAGCCAGCGACGTAATTATCACGATATAGGAGAAAAGGAGTTATCAATGGATAAGTATTCAATCGGTGTGGATTACGGGACCAATTCGGTACGCGCTTTAGTGGTGAATGTACTCACGGGCGAGGAAGTGGGCGCTTGTGTGTGGGACTATCGGCATGGCCGGCAGGGCATTGTGCTGGATAGCCGGAACCCTAATCTGGCTCGCCAGCATCCGCAGGATTATCTGGATGGTTTGGAGGCCTCCGTGCGAGGCGCGCTGAAACAGGCGGCCCAAACACGTGGCTTTTCGTCTAAGAATGTTATTGGGGTAGGCGTGGATACCACCGGGAGCACTCCCATGCCCGTGGATGCCAGCGGGATTCCGTTGGCCTTGACGAAACGTTTTGCGAGGAATCCCGCCGCCATGGCGTGGTTGTGGAAGGATCACACGAGTCATGGCGAGGCGGCTGAAATCACAGCCTTGGCGAAGACAACCAAACCCGAATATCTTGCGAAATGCGGGGGCGTTTATTCGTCCGAGTGGTTCTGGTCGAAACTGCTGCATTGCCGGCGGACGGCGCCGGCAGTTTTTGATGCGGCGTACACCTGGGTGGAACTGTCGGATTGGATCCCGGCGGTGCTTTCGGCCACGACTGATCCCCGTATTCTCAAGAGAGGCATTTGTGCCGCCGGGCATAAGGCGATGTTTAATCCCGCATGGGGCGGCTATCCCGACGTTGCGTTCCTGAAGCGGTTGGATCCGGGGCTGGCGCGTGTCCGGACCACATTACCCGGTCGGGCCTATCATGTCGGTGATTCCGTTGGAGGGTTGGCGGACGAATGGGCCGATCGCCTGGGCTTGCCGACGGGCATTCCCATTGCTGTGGGAGCGTTTGATGCCCATTTGGGTGCGATTGGTGCGGGAATCATGCCGGGTGCATTGGTGAATATTATCGGTACGTCGTCCTGTGATATTGCCGTGGCACCGATGAAACGTAAACTCAAGGATATCCCGGGTTTGTGCGGGATTGTTCCTGAATCGGTTTTGCCGGGTTATTACGGGTTGGAGGCGGGGCAGTCGGCAGTGGGCGATATCTTTAACTGGTTCGTTACGGTCCTTCAACCGGGGAATGGTGCCACTCATGTTGAATTGACGCGGAAGGCGGAGATGCTGGCACCCGGCCAAAGCGGGCTGCTGGCGCTGGATTGGCATAATGGCAATCGGACGGTCCTGGTGGATCAACGCCTGACGGGGATGATTATGGGGCTCACGCTGCATTCCACACCCGCTGAAATTTACCGGGCTTTGGTCGAGGCCACGGCGTTTGGCGCACGGGTCATTGTGGAACGCTTCGAGGCCTATGATGTGGAGATAAACCGGGTGATCATGTGTGGCGGCATTTCGCAAAAAAGTCCCATGATCATGCAGATTTACGCGGATGTGCTCAACCGCCCCATCGAAATTTCATCGAGCACGCAGACCTGTGCGCTGGGAGCCGCCATGGCCGGCGCGGTGGTGGCAGGGGCCCGGGCAGGGGGGCATGCCTCCTTTGGTCAGGCCTCAAAAGCCATGACCGGGATGTTGCCTAAACGGTTCCGTCCCGACCGGCGGCGTGCGGCTGTCTATGAGCGGCTGTATGGCTTGTACAAATGCATGCACGATACGCTCGGGACCAAAACTCAGGGTGAGAATCCGCAGCACGTAATGAAGGCCCTTCTGGAAATTCGGGATAGGGTCGGGGGCCATTCTTTGTAACGGGACGAACACAGGGTGCGCTGCTGGCGGTTCGGCAGAGAGGGGTCGTTATGACCCGAAAAGCATTCATTTCCACATGCCCAGGAAGATGCATCGTAGCCAGGTTACGCGCCGGAGCACAAAGAACGATAGGCAGAGCGATCCAGTCAACCCGATGACAAAGGCGATGGGTACGAACTGGGGCCCCACGAGCCCTTCGGGTTGAGACGTGAATAACTGGTGGCTTACATAAATATCCATACTGGCTGCACCAACAAACGTTAACCATAGCGGAATCGCTATCGGCGACCAGCGTACCCATACAGAGAACATCGAAGTTAGGGCGATTACGCCTGCCCCTGCAATGACATACCTGAGCAGTAAGCCCAGCCAGGATCCGCCCGACAGCCCCCAGCCAGTCAATAGCGTTTCAATCGGCATCGGGTTTCCGCAGCTAAAAAACGGAACCAGAAGAGCCCACAGGGTAATGGAAAGGATTGCGATCGGTAGCTGCGGGCAGAGGCGGATCTGTTTTGCGTGCTTGGCGTACAAGTACCCAGCGACAAAGAAGGGGTACAACCACCTCAGCAGGGGCAAGCCGCCAGGTTGATAATTCGCGACATATAACAGGAGGGCGCTGCCAAGCAATGCGGAATCACGAAACCGACATGGAAGATGAGTCACTATGCCGGCAACCACGAAGCAAAGGAATAGCACCCAAAGAAACCAGAGTCCATTGTCAGGCGAGACGAGCAGTTGAAAGTACCAATCCAATGGATTCGAAAGTTGGCCGACGTGCAACGCGGACATGAGGTAGGTTATGAAGTGCCATGCAAGAAAGGGAATCACGAGATGTGCCGCTTTATTTCTGGCCAGGGTGGGGAGCCGTGCCTCAATCCGGCCGAACGCCAGATACCCGCTCACGGCGATGAATAAGGGCATGTGAAAAGAGTAGATCGCCTTGAAAATGATATTCGAATTGAACTCTGTCAAATGGTGCTGAAGAGAATGGCCAAGGACAACGAGCAGAATAGCGACTCCTCGTATGCCGTCGATCACGGGGTCACGCTGCGGTATCTGACGCTCGGTAGTGGGAATGCCATCACTCATGTGCATATGCTTTCATAGCCTTTAAGGCCTGAATAGTTTGACGATAAAAAGCTATCACGATTGCAGACTGTAATGAAGCAAAACCTTCAAATCCGGAGTTGGATTGCCAGGAAGAATATGTTACTTTTATGAGTTACATGCTCGAAGATTATCGGTAGCAAGGAATAAACAAGAATGCGTATGAACCGGTCGCTATTCAGCTGTGTCCTGGCTCTGAGCCTGGGCTTGGCCGCTCGCGGAGCCGACTACTATGTGGACGGCGCGGCGGCGTCGGGCGGCGACGGGTCCGCCTCGGCCCCCTATACCACCATCCAGCAGGCGGCGGATGTGGCGCAGGCGGGCGACACCGTGTTCATCAAGCCCGGCACGTACTCCGAATCGGTCAAGCCGAAGCACTCGGGCACGGAAGGGAGCCCGATCACCTTCCGGAATTGTCCCGGCGAGAAGAGGCCCACGATCTGCGGCGGCGACCGCGTGACGGGGCCGTGGACGAAGGAAGGCACCAACATCTACTGGGCGTCGTGCAACTGGGGGATGGGAGTGCCGGGCCGGAACCAGGTGGTGGTAGACGGCGACCTGATGATCGAGGCGCGCGAGCCGAATATTTCGGGCAAGGAGCAACTGGCGACGGTGCGCCGAGAGGGACGGCTGTTTTACATGCAGTACAGCAAGACGGATGCGGTATTCACTGCCGGGCCTTCGGTCCTGACCGGGTACGGATTGGCCAACTCTGTCTACTGCGAGGCGATGTTCATTGAGGGGCCTGATGCGGCAAAGAGAGGGGAAGATGCCTGGAAAGGCGCGGTTTGCTGGCAACCCCATGGGTGGTCCGCCGCGAGCGCGC